>JAGQPF010000126.1 GCA_020426845.1 Planctomycetales bacterium | reverse complement strand
TTCGCTTTCCCCGGGCTACGATGAAAAAGGCCTTCGGCCTTGTTCGAATTGCCGCGCCACACCGCGCCAATTCAAAGCCAAGATGTCCCGCGAACGCCGATCCCGGGGAAGCGCTTCGCTTTCCCCGGGCTACGATGAAAAAGGCCTTCGGCCTTGTTCGAATTGCCGCGCCACACCGCGCCGTACACAATGCCGCCCCGGGTTTGTCGTCGTATCGAGTTCGCCCATGCGCGGGTTCATGTGAAGGCTGAAGGCCTTCCACATCGAAGCCCGGGGCAAGCGCAGCGCCGCCCCGGGTTTGTCGTCGTATCGAGTTCGCCCATGCACGGGTTCATGTGAAGGCTGAAGGCCTTCCACATCGTAGCCCGGGGCAAGCGCAGCGCCGCCCCGGGTTTGTCGTCGCATCGAGTTCGCCCACGCGGCGGTTCATCTGAAGGCTGAAGGCCTTCCTCATCGTAGCCGAGGAAAGCGCAGCGCCGCCCCGAGGTTTGTCGCCCCGGGTTTGTCATCGTATCGAGTTCACCCATGCGGCGGTTGATGTGACGCTTTGCCGACGGTGAATTGGGTTACTTTTCCGGAAGCGACCTCGCAAACTGCACGGCACGATCCAGCCAGGCTTTCAAGTCCTCATCACTGGCGATGCCTTCGGGCTCCACCATGGCCCAGCCCTTCATCACCTTGCCCGTAATGTCCATCGGCCGGACGAACGGCTCGGCCTGAGTCTGCTCGTGCTGCCGCTTGTCGAGCCGCACGATTAACGAGCCTTTCCAAGGACCGGCGCACATGTTTCCGTTGATCATGAAGCAGATGCCGCCGAACATCTGCTTCTCCGAGCATCCTTTTCGACGCTTCATCAACGGGCGAATGCGTGCGATCAACTCTTCGTCAGCTTCCCTCATGTCGCTCCTCCGTTCAACTAACTACGCTCGAACGTGCTTTGTCAACCAGCGGTGCAACGGCATCGTCTCCCGCCACTGCTGGAGGCATAGATCCACAATCTCGGGCGAGCAAGCTGCCTCGGCCGCGTCCTCGGCGACAACGTACAATCCTTGGTGCAGCAGAAACTCCGCCGCCGGGCCATCGTCTGCAAACCCGCGCGGCGTTCGCTTGTAGTGCTCCCCCTCCAGCTTGTGCCCCGCCTTTCGCAGCTTCCGGGCCACGGCGGCCAGCTCCTTGCCGGACGCCGGATCGGCGACGGCCTCTCGAAAACGCTTGAGCATCTCCGGGCACGAGTGATGGCCTGTGCCGATGTAAATGCCATCGGGGCTGACCCGAAAGAACAGCGCCGAACTGCTGGCCTTCTTGCCGCCCTCCCAGAACGAAAAATCCAAGTGGTCCTTATACGGTCGCTTGTCCTTGCTGAAGCGGACGTCCTTGTTGATGCGAAAGATAGATCCGTTGATGCGAGGATCCGCGACGAACTCCGGCGACAGCTTGGCCAACTTCGCGCCGACTGCGACCACGAACGCCTTGGCGGCCTCGACGTAAAACGCATCATAGTCGGCGCGATGCGCATCGAACCACTGCTTCGAGTTGTCACGCCGCAAGCCACGAAGGAAACGCAGCGTGCCACTCGGGAAACCGGAGAACTTCGGCGGTGCGGAGGTGTTTGCCATGAATCCAATCCTTGCTGGATCAGGTGTTCTTCAACGAGCTGCAATTAAAATGGACGCATATGGAGAATGCGATCGACAGCAGATTGTACCGCACAATCAATCGAGAGGCCGCACATGGTCCATTCCGGGAGTTAACGCTTCCATTCTCCTCCGCTTGAATGCCTCGCCACATTCGCTCCAGCGTTCTCCGCGCGAATGAGCTGAGCGGGGCCGCGCGCGCCCAGGAGGGTCAGCGATGCGCCAGTCGGCAAATGACTCCGCAACTCCTCGATCGCGACGTGGCGGTCCACCACGAGCAACGCGGACGGATGGCTGCGCACAAAGTCGCCCAGCGTCGCGTCGTCCCGCTGGCCGATGTTCTTGATGTCATCGCGTCGCAAATAGAATGGCACCTCGGAGAATTCGTGAGCCACGGTGGCGATTGGCACCGCGTCGCTCCAATCAACACCCGCAGTCACGGGATTGGGGCTTGCCAAGATGGTTTGCGATTGGCTGTAGGACGGCACGACTTGATGCAGGATTAGCGCCAGCACCACCATCGCCAGCGCCGGCGTTGTCACCCAGGCGAGACGGCCCAGACGCCTGGAAGCCGCCACGAGACAGATACCACACAGCAACGCTGCCCCCCACACCAGCCCGGCTCCAACCGCAACTCCCTCCGCTTTGCCGCTCCAGCTCGCGTAACCGATCGCCGCCAACGACACGAAGCAAATGGTCAGCGAGACACCGCGAGCGGAGCGGACACAGGCCGCCGGCTCCCAGCGATCCAAGCAGGGCGCCAATCGAATCAAACGACTGACATAGGATCCCAACAGCAAGGCGAACGCGGGCACGGTGGGCAACAGATAGGTTGGCAGTTTGCAGCGAGAAGCCGAAAAGAATGCGAGCATCCAGGCGGCCCAAAGGCAGAGAAATCCGATGACCGGCGGTCGTGACGAGGCGTGGCTGCGGCTGGCCAGGTGCCGAGTCAGCGGGACAGCCAGAAACGACCAAGGGAATCCGCCCACTAGCAAAACGGGGAGAAAGTACCAGACAGGGCGAGCGTGGTATTGCCCCGCAAACCGACGGATATTGTGGTTAACAAAGAACTCCCGGAGAAACGTATCGTCCCTCAACGTGACAGCGACCATCCAGGGCATCGCCATCACGCCGACCATCGCAAACAGTCCGGCAACATGAAACCAGCGTACCTTGGCCGCACCTTGTGTCAGCCAGGCATGCGCAACCACGATCGGCAACAGCAGCACAATCGCCAGTGGCCCCTTCGTCAGAAAGCCCAAGCCGCAGCACACGGAGGCCGCCAACCACCACCTCCAGCGAAACCGTTCACCGCACACAGCCTCATAGGCCGACATCAGCGCCGCAGTCACGAAGAAAGTCAGCACTCCGTCGATCAGCAGGTAGCGACTGCAAAACGCGAAGCCCACCGTCAACATCAGCACGACCCCGGAGGCCAGACCCACTCGGCGGCCAAAGTGCCGATTGCCAAACCACATCACCAACAACAATGTCCCCAGCGCAGCAAGAGCCGGCACGAGGCGCGCCGCCGTCTCGTTCACTCCGAACACCGAGTAGCTGGCAGCCACCAACCAGTAGAGCATCGGCGGCTTGTCGTAGTAGGTTTTAAAGTTCAACGTTGGCAACACCCAGTCGCCCGTGGCCAGCATTTCACGAGGTATCTCGGCATATCGAGTCTCGTCGCGGTCGATCAACGGGTAGCCGAGATTGACCAACACAAAGAAACAGGCGATTGCCAGCAGGGCCCATTGCAACTGCCCCAATCGCCGGTGCTCGCCATCGGACGAGGGCGCCGTTGCCGCTTGCCCACTCGCGGGAAACTGCAATTGATTCCACCAATACCGGGTCAACGACGTGAGCACGACGGGGACATGGCGCACCGATACGGTGCTCCGACCAGCGGCGCGAGGTCGATGCGAGACCCCAACTTCGACGATGCTGCCCCCAGCACGGCGAATTTGGGTCAACAGATCGGAATTAACCAGGAAGCCTTCCGTTCCAATGGTTGTCTTGAGCAGACATTCCCGGCGAAACACCTTCAACGCACAATCCACGTCCCGAACGCGGATTCCCAATAGCAGCCGCACGATCAGGTTGTAAACCACCGAATACAAACATCGCAGCCAGCCATCTTTCCGGTCGATGCGATAACCGCACACAGCGTCATAGCTTCGCGCGAGCAGCAGGAATCGGTCCAGCTCCGACAGATCAAATTGGCAGTCGGCGTCGGTGAATGCCACCAAGTCGCCGGTGGCAGCCGCAAAGCCCGTGCGCAGCGCAGCACCGTAGCCTTGATTCTCTACATGGCGGATCAACTTCACGCGCGAATCACGCTGGCAGATCTTCTCCACAAGGGCGGATGTTGCATCGGTGCTTCCATCATCTACTACCAGGATCTCGTACTGGGGGACCAGCCCCGCCAGTGCGCAGGTGGCCTCGGTGACCGCCTGCTCGATAACCTCCGCCTCATTGAAAGCGGGAATGACAAGGGACAAGCCAGCCCCGGTTTCGCCTGCTGTTGGCATCTCTCGCATCCTTGCGTCCATTGCCGATTTAGTAAGTGCACTCGATCTGCAGTCCGCCGCCGCCACCTTGTGCCAAGTAGGGCGCGCAATGCCAACGCCCATGGGCTCGGTCGCTGCGATCGATGGCCGTCGCCGCTACATAGGCGAACCACCACCCCAAAGCAGCCTGCGACGGGTAATGGGCTTCGTCATTGATGCGGGACATCGGACCAATCAGTGAGCCCACATAGAAAGCTGACTTCGCCCAGCGATTCTCTGTCATCTTTGCCGCATTGATGAACGGCAGTGCTGACATGAAGCTGTGACCACTGACTCCATTGGCGTCCGAGAATGGCCGCCAATGCGAGCCGTAATTCGACTCGCCGGGACGTCCCGCCCCCGTCAGGTACTGCGTCAGCAGCAGCGGCGGCGCTCCGGCCAGGAACGACCGCATGGATCGCTCGCCCCAGTGGCCCAAGGCAGACGCGACGGGAACGTCGTCCCAGATCTTTCCGGCAGTGAATGCGGCCGCCATCACCGGCAGCGCGTACATTCCGTTTCCCAGCTCCTTGTTGGCATGCAGCGACTCCGACCATTCATCGCTCGTTGCCCCGCGAACGCCGCTTTGGAACTTGGAGTACAGCTCGCGGTCCGCCGGCGAATTCGCGATCGCCGCGCCAACCAGCAGGCCGGCGCCCAGCCATTGCAGCGAACTCGCCGAGTAGAATTCGCGATGGTCGCTGGCCAGACTCCCCCAGAGCCCAATGCTCTCCGCCCCAGAGTCGATCGGTGGAATGCGTACTAGGTCGTGTCGCCAATCAGAAAGCTCGAAGGCGCTGCCAACGTTTGCCAAGTCCGCCTTCGCCAACACGTCCCAGCTTGCCGACCCCACGCCCACCGGAGGAATGCGCCGCAAATCATACGCTAGTCCGTTCGCTAGTCCGTGCCGTCCATATTCAACGGCGCGTTGCACCTCGCCCAACGGCTGATCGCTATAGGAGCTCAGCCACTGCTGTTCGCTGACCACTAACGGCTGAGCAACGAGACATTGTTGGCAGCCGCCTGTACACAGCAGGAAAACCAGGGCCGGCGGCAGCGACAGGAGCAATTTGATCAGCATTCAAACTAAGCCCTTAGTAGTTAATCGCAAGTGGAAACCGCACGCCATCGTGAACTTGCCGGTCAGCCAACCAGCCGGGATCCGCCGAGGCCTGGTTGGAATGGCCTACTCATCGTCATCGGGATTCAAGAGCTCTTGCGCTTCGCGACGGTGGTCGAACGCTTCATAGTCTCGCACCGAGACGCCGAAGTCATGCAACACACCGGCAGTCCATGCAGGCCAAGGCGACATGCGGTCGCGTTCGGAGGCCAGCAAATTGACGGGCAGCCAGACTTGTGAAATGACCGCTGCGGCAAGCAGCACGCACACGAAAATGAGGGGCCCGCGCGGGCTGTCCTGAGCCGGAGACCACTCACGTCGCTTGATCAACTCTGCAAGCCGGCGACTTCGCCGCACAATCGCGCTGCCGTGCCGAGACATGGCGAGCGTGCAGGGAGGCGCATCGACACTTTGCTCGCCGGCCGCCGCCAACGAGCGAAGGTAGCCCGCCACGCCTTCGCGGTTGCTCGCCGCCACTTCATCGCACCAGTACTCGCGAGCCAGCTCGGCGCGACCAGCGGCCAGACGAACCGCAGGGTGAAACCAAAACAATGTGCTACATAGCCCTTGCAGGAAATGCTGCAGGGGATGCCCCGTGCTCAGATGCTCGTATTCGTGCCGCAAGATGTGACCTTGGGTTTCTGGATCGAGCTCAAACACGTCCAACGGCAAGACGATTGTCGGTTGATGCAACTGCCAGCAGAACGGGCCGTGCCGCTGATCCGACACCAGCCATCGCGTTCCCCGGGGAGCCTGCGAGAAAATGTCGCCAGGCAACGCCGCCTGCTGCGCCGACGTAAGCGGGCCGCACTGAACTTTTAAGAAGTGGAACAGAGCCAAGCAACGACGCAGGCGAGACAGTAGATGAGCTACGAATCCCAATAGCCAAGCAAGTCCCAGCAACTTGACCGCGAGCATCTGAAATCGCAGCACCGCCCCGAGCGTCGACGCGTCGGCCTCGACGCGCAGCCCAAGCCACCGCATATGCGGCAAACCAAACGCGCCGACCGTCAGCAACAAGGTCGCCACAAAGGTTGCTGTCCAAATCTGATTGGATCGCAGGGCCGAGTTGCAAATGCGATCAAACGCCGCGGCCACTGCGACCAGCAACGAGATCTGCAGCACCAGCGACACACCCACTTCAAACAACAGCGACGGTGTCATTGATGTCGCTCCGCTTCATCGGCTGCCTTGCGGACCGCCTCGAGGTCCTCCGGAGAAACCTGGTCGCTATCGATCAGACTCAGCACCAGTGAGCGGATGCTTCCGCCAAACAGTTGATCGGTCAGCGCCCGAATCATGCTGTGCCTGACGTCTTCTTTTGAAACAGCCGCGCGGTAGGTGTAGGCTCGGCCGATCTTCTCGCCTCGGCAAACGACGCCCTTGTCCTCCAGGATTCGCATCGTCGTCAGCACGGTCGTGTAGGCCAAATCACGGTCGATGGCCTCGACCACGTCATTGACAGTTACGAAGTCGCGTCGCCAGACCACGTCCATCACTTCGGATTCACATTTCGTGAGTTGATGCTTTGGCATCCTTGTCTCCGCTTTCTCAGTGATCTCGCTCGGACAACAGCAAACGCGCCAGCTCGTGATACAATCGCAAGTCGATGTCCTCTTCGACAAATCCAACGTGGCCGTCTGCGTAGAGGAAGTTGGCGCCACCGGGGTGCCGGCTCGAAAAGTCGCACTCGTCAGCGTATGGTTTGTTGACCCCCTCCAGCGCCGCGCCGACCATTCGCGCCGAGGCATCTTCGCCGGACAGATCGACTCCGTACCACGTCGAAGGCGCCTGCGCCATCGTCCGCTCCCCGATCAGCAAGGTTTGAGAGAGTCCCCGGCCGAATTGCCCGAAACACACCGTGCGGTTCTCCAAGAACGCTCCATCACCGATCGGCGCGGGGATCTCGTCATCCATTTCGAAGGTGCCGAACATGCCGACATAGTTCGAAGTCGGCAAGCGCAACAGCGGAACGGGGGCTCGCTTGGCCCCTAGCGTCCCCCAGGACGATGTGGCAACGTCGTCGTCTTCATGGTCTTCGTAGAGCAAGAAATTGGGCTCGGCAATGTCCGATGGACATAACATCAGCTCCCAGGTTGCCTCTTGTGCAGCGCTATGGCGAGGATCGCCAATCGGGCACCGAATGTCGATGTTGTCATGCAGCGCCACTTGTCCCGTGAACGGCAGGAGTGACACGGCCCAGCCATAGGCAGACTGGCCTGACGGATCGAATTGCCAGCCAATTGGCAATCGGCCCAGTGAATCATGATGGGCATGAGCGGCCAAGCCCAACTGCCGCTGGTTATTCACGCAGGCAATCCGCCGGGCCGACTCGCGAGCAGCGCCAAGCGCGGGCAACACAATCGCCGCCACCATCACCGCGATCGCCATCGCGACCAGGAGCTCCAGTACGGTGACTCCGCGTTTCTGACGTGAACCGGCAATCGTCGGCATGTCATCCCTGACACTGGACGGTGAAAGACAAAGGTAGGCAAAAGGAACGCAAAGGCTAACTCAACCCCTGCGGCACGCGTTGTACTAAACTCTTAGTTATTCACCAAGAGCAATTCGGCGACAAACTTCCGTCTTCCGTCTTCAGGCGTTTACGCCTCGATTGGCTCGATCGCGTCTGGCCGCTGCCGAACGGTCGATGCCGGCAGCGAGCTCACCAGCACGGGCAGAACCAGCAAGTTGATCAGCGTTGCGCCGGCGAGCCCGGTCAAAATGACCAGCGCCATTGGGTACTCAATCTCCTGGCCCGGCAGCTCGCCCGTCAAAACCAGCGGCACCAGGGCAAGGCCCGTCGTCAGGGCGGTCATCAGAATCGGAGCGAGGCGTTCCTCGGCGCCGCGCAGGATAAACTCCGACCAATCCAGATCGGGCTCCTCCACGGCCAGATGCCGATAGTGACTCAGCAACATGATGGCGTTGCGAGCTGCGATGCCCAGCACCGTCACGAAGCCGACCAACGACCCCAGCGACACCACGCCGCCGCCGGCAAAGACCCCCAGCACGCCGCTAACCAGCGCCAACGGCAAGGCTAAAAGAACCAAGGAGACCAACTGCCATCTGGCAAAATCGATGTAGAGGATGACGGCAATAGCGAGAACCGATCCTGCGGAGAGCAGCAGCAGCCGTTGCCGCGACGCTTTTGCCTCGGCGTATTCCCCGAGAAACTCCGGGTGATAGCCGGTTTGAAATTTGACTTGCTCGCGGACTGCCGACTCGATTTCCGTCGCCACCGACGCCAAGTCACGCCCCTCGACATTGCAGGTGACGTCCAAACGCCGCGACGCGCCTTCTCGCTTGATCTCATTGGGTGCGGGGACGATGGTCAATTTCGCAACACTGGCCAGCGGCACTTGAGCGCCGGCGGGCGTGTCGATCATCAGCTCTCCGAGCGTCGTCAGATCGGTGCGCAAGCTCTTTCCGCCCACCAACACAACGGGAAAGATGGCCTGATCTCGGTACATCTCGCCAACCTGCATTCCGTTGACCAAGGTGGTGACGGCTTGCATCAGCCGACCCGGCGTGAGCCCAAACTGACTTGCGGCATCCACGTTCATGTCAATCGCGATCTGAGGCACCAACACCTGCGGCTCGACCTTCAGCGTCGTCACTCCGTCGACCGCTTTGATCACCGATTCAATCTCTCCCGCAGTCGCCCGCAGCTGGTCCATGTCCGGTCCGTAAACGCGAACCACGATCGACGCGCTGGTCCCGGTCAGCACCTCCTTGATCCGTTCGGTGAGATACGTCAGCAGGTCGCGGTAGAGGCCGGGATAGCCGTCCACAATCTCCTGCACCTTGCCGACGGTCTCGTCGTAATCCTTGCTCTCGTCGATACTAATCCACAGCTCGGTAAAATTCGGGCCGACGACTTCATCGGCGACGGTCGCGCGACCGATGTGGGAGCCAAAATTCAGGACGCCGTCAACTGCCATCATCTCCTCGCTGGCGCGGAGAGTAATCCGATTCATGGCGTCGATGCCGATGCCGGGCTTCTCGACCCAGTGCATCAGGAAATCCGTCTCGCGAAACCGTGGCATCAATTGTTCGCCCAACTTCGGGATCATCGCAGCGATCGCCACAAACGCGGCGGCGGTGGCGAACAGCGTTCCCCATCGCAGCCGCAACGCCGCGGTCAGAACGAAACGGTAGAGGCGTTTGCAGGCGCGAATAAGCGGCCCATCCGAGGCGCGTTTGCGAGCGGACTTGGGCAGCAGCAGCAGCGACATGGCAGGAGTGACGGTGAGCGCCACTGCGAGCGAGGCCAAAATGGCCAGGATGTAAGCGGCGGCAAGCGGACGGAAGAAGGCGCCGGCCAGCCCAGTCAGGAAGAAGACCGGCAGAAAGGCCAACACGACAATCACCGTCGCATAGACCACCGCGCTGCGAACCTCCATCGACGCCTCCAGCACGATCGAGAAAGCCGACCGTGGCTGCGGCAGCTTCGCGTTCAGTCGCAGCCGCCGCATGATGTTCTCGACATCGATAATCGCGTCGTCCACCACTTCTCCAAGCGCAATCACGAGGCCGGCCAAGACCATCGTGTTGATCGTGCCGCCTCGCCAGTAGAGGATCATCACGGCGGCCAGCAACGACAGGGGAATCGCCGTGGCACTGATGACCGCGCAGCGCCAGTCAAACAGAAACAGCAACAGCACGATGACCACCAGTGCGCAGCCGAAAGCCATCGAATGGCTGAGATTCGTTAGCGCTCGCTCGATAAAGGTGGCCGGGCGAAAAATGGTGGTGTCGTAGTGGACATCCCCCATCGCCGGCTCCAAGTCCGCCATCGCCCGCTCGACATGAGTCGTCACGTCGAGCGTGTTGGCCCACGGCTGCTTTTCCACAATCAACAGCAGTCCGGGGCGGCTATTGATGATCGCGTCTCCAATCGGAGGCGCGTAGTCGTACGACACGTCGGCGACATCTTTGATTCGCAACGGCGCCGTCAGCCACGGCGACGTTCCGGCGCTCGACGACACTGGTCCACCGGGCCTCACAAGGGTCGCCTGCGATGGAGGCCCGATCGGTCCACCGGGCCTCACAAGGGTCGCCTGCGATGGAGGCCCGATCGATCCACCGGGAGATGAGGCGGCCGATCCAAATCCGATGGCGATGTCGCCGAGTTGCTCGGGAGTGTAAACCGCCGGCACATGTCGCATCGCCAGCCGCTGGTTCGCCGTGTCGACGAAGCCGCCGGCGCCTACCGCGGTCGCGTCACGGACGGTTTGTGCGAGAGCGTCCAGCGTGATGTTGTTGGCTCGCAACCGCTCGGGGTCAACCACAACTTGCAACTGCGGCTCTTTCTCACCCCACACGGCGACATTGGCCACTCCGGCGATCGACATCAACCTGGGGCGGATGGTCCACTTGGTCAGCACCGTCATGTCCATTTGAGATTGCGTGTCCGACCACAGCCCAATCTTCAGACAGCGGCTCAGCGAGGAGAGCGGCGGCAGAATCACCGGCGGACGAGCGACCATCGGCAACTGGCGGGCGGCCAGCGTCAGCCGTTCCTGAACCAGTTGCCGTGCAACCAGCAGGTCGGTGCCGGGATCAAAGATCAAGCGGACACTGGATAGTCCCAACACGGACTTGGATCGCACCGTCTGCACGAACGGGATGCCGTTGACAGCATTCTCGATCGGGACCGTGATCAGACTTTCGACGTCCTCGGTGGAAATGCCGGGAGCCTCGGTCTGAATCTCCACGAGCGGCGGCGCAAATTCCGGAAAGACATCCAGCGGCACGGAATCCGACGTACGGACGCCCACCACCACCAAGACCAGCGCCAGCACGATGACCAGCAGACGAAACTGCAGCGACGCGCGAATCAGCCAACTCATTTGCCGGCTCCGAATTCGGTGCCGAACAGCTCCGCCGCTCCGTCGACCACCACCGAAGTTCCGGACGCCGGGCCGGACGCCAGAACCGCCTCGTCGTCTTCGACGAAGCGAATGTCAACGCGATGACGAGAAAACTTGCGGTCGCCCAATTTTACGTATACCCAGGCATTTCCATGGATGTCGTACAGTATCGCTTTGCCCGGCACGACCAACGACGCCTCGGGGCCAATCAATGGCAATGCGACTCCAACTCGCTGTCCCGGTCGCAGACGAAGCGTTGAATTGTCGACTTGATAGTACAGGTCGACGGTCGAAGTCGCGGCATCGGCTGTCGGCGGCGCAGCGATCGGCGCGGCCGAAACGGAGCCGTCCATCGGCTCCCCCGAAAGGCGCACCAGGGCGACCTCTGCCTCGGCATTGATCTCTGGCAGCAGATCCACAAACACCGGCACACGAATCCATACCGCATCCAGATTCACCACTTCAAACAACGTTGCGCCGCTGGCGATCGTCTGCCCCTCGCGCACCTCGATGCGGTTGACGATCCCGCGAATGGGAGTCGTCATTGGCAGCGAGGTCGGCTCGCCATCGGCTGGCGGAGCTTCCAGCAGCTTGAGCAACTCCGCCAGCTGCCCGGCTCGCAGCTCCGCAGCGTCAAGATTCGATTTCGCAACATTCAACTGAGCCTCCGCATCGTCCACGGCGCGGCGCGCGCCGGCGCGGTCGGCGAACAGCTGTTTGGCTCGGTTCAGTGCGATTTGAGCCGCCTCGACTTCGGCTCGGCTGCGTTCGACGTCGCCCACCGCGACCGTGCGCGACGCCATCAAGTTCGCGCGAGCGCCGATGATCTGCACTTGTTCCGCCGGAGTCGGCACATCGCGCTCGGCCGACAGCAGCGGCTTGACCAACAGCAGCGGCGTTTCCGGATCCACCAACGCCCCCGGCGCCGGCAACGCGCGGTTGGCCATCGTCTCAACAGTTCCGGCCAATGGGGAGGTCACAACAATCGCTTTGCCGGAAGGCACGACGACTTGACCGCTGAGCGTCCGTCGCTGCACGACTTGCTGCTCACGCACTTCGGCAGTCGTAATCCCCAGTCGCCGCTCCGCGTCCGCGGTCAGGGTGATAGTCGACAGTTCGGTTTCGGCCGGCAACTTCTCGACCTTGGCCGGCTTATCACCACTGGAGCCCGGCTTGGATGGATGCGGATCGCAACCTCCAGCTAGCGCCAATGGCATCAACATCCACGCGCCGCACCATCGACGGGGTGCCCGTTTCAGTCTCGTCATACCAATCTCGTTGTCCCGCTGGTGCTCTCCACAATTCCACCGCGTAGCTGCCGACGTGCACTCCCGACCGGCAATCCGAACGCACGCCTTCATTGCTGCCTGCGTTGCGTGTTTTTCCGGCCGTCAGCATCACGGGTGGCTCGACGTCGCCACAGCTCATCATAGTTCGGTCATGCAGGTTCAGCGAATTTCCCCGTGAGAGCTCCACGTATCCCGTCGTCAACGGGAACTCCCCCAAGAGCAGCTCAATCTTTTCGCACCCACGGAGTTCCGCCGAAAGCGGCGCTCAGCCATGCTGGACGACATTTATTTGTCGTGTGACGAAACATCAGCGCGTGCCTCCTCCGCGGCGACGGACTCGCCGTCGGCGCCGACATCGCTCGGAAGCGGCACGCTGGCGACTTGTTCCAGTTGCTCGACGTTCATCGGGCCCGCCTCGATGTTGGCGCCCACGGCGCGGTCAAGCTGCGCCAGCGCGCGGAGCAACGCCGCCTTTTGGACGAGTATGCGCGCTCGCGCGTCGAGGTACTGAGTGGTCGTGCGCAGCACGAGCAGATAGTCCGTGCCTCCATCCGCAAAGCCCTGGCGAGAAATCCTCAGCGCCTCGCCGAGCGCTGGCTCGACCTCCCGTTGCAAGATCTGCAGCGCATCACTTGCCTGCCGCAATTGACGCGCTGCCGTCCGTACGTCGGCCAGAATTTGATCTCGAATTGCGTCGCGACTGTGCAGCGCCGCGTTGAGCTCCCAGTCAGCGCGAATCGCGCCGCCTTGATTGCGATTGAAGACAGGAAGCTCGAATCGGAGCCCGCCGCCTGTGCGATTTCCCGGATCGCTGCGGGAATCCACAACGCCGTCGACGCGCCAGAACTGACGGCGCGCAAGTTCGGTCCGCTGCGCCGCGGCAGCGACCGACCACTGTGCCGCCTGAAAATCCGGACGACACACCAGCGCTTGGGCAATCAACTCCTCCTCCAGCAAGATCGGCAGCGAGGGAAGCTCCAACGGAAGCAACGCGACCGGGTCCGGATAGTGCGGCAAGCCGATCAACGTCAACAACTTCGCCTCGGCAATTGCCACTGACTGGTCTTGGACACCCGCATCGGCCCTGGCATTGAATTGATCAACGCGGGCAGAGATGGTCTCCAACTCGCTGATATCGCCGTCGTCGTAGCGTTTGTCCGTAATCTCCTCGATGCTGCGGCGAATCGCCAGCGTCTCGCGCGCCAGATCTGCTTGATCGGCCGCCAGCGCAAGCTCAACATAGGCGAGCCGAACATCGCGCGCCACATCAAGCCCGTTCTGGACCAATTGCATGCCGATCCGACGATACTCGCGATTGGCAATTTTCACGCGCAGCGGGCGGAGCAGATACGATTCAATCGGCTGAAACAGCGCGTATTGCCCCTCCTTCGTGCTTGTCGGAAAGTAGATCAGCACTTGAGGATTGGCAATCAAACTGGCTTGCTTGGCGTCACCCGCTGCCATGCCCAGCTGAGCCACAGCGGCTTGAAAGAGCGAATTGTTGGCGAGCGCTGTTTGGACGGCCTCGTCCTCACTCAAGCCGTCCTCGAACACCACGCCGGCGGGCACGACCTCTCGACAGGGGGCGACTCTTGGCGATTCGACTCCCGTCCGGCAGGCGAGCTCACGATGGACCAACCCGGTGTCGCAACATGGCTGGGGACTTCGGCACCCCGTCTGCCCAGCCGTCAGAATCGCCGCAATCGTCACGATCCGCGCCGTTTGGATTGTCATGATCATCTGGCCGGGTATCCTATCGACTCCGTCGAATCAGCATCGCATGGACAGCGCATCCGCACATCAAAAGCGAGTCAAAAGCGCGTTGCAAGCGCGTCGAGGCGCCGCTGGAAGCCGCGCCTTCCCTTCCATCGAATCGACGAGCAAGAGCCCGTTAATGAGCACAGACTGTTCTGGCCGGAACGACCCGGAGAACTACTACAGACGGACTGCCGTCCGGATGGAACGGTGTCGTTCCTTAGTGACCGCGACGATGCACATGCAGTTGCAGATCGTCCGGCTGAAACACCTCGCACAATGCTTGGATCACGGGTGCGGGGTCGGCCATTCCGCAAGAGAACACATCAACGGCAATGAACCCAACTTCCGGATACGAGTGGAAAGCCGCGTGGCTCTCACTTAACAACACGAAGCCGGTGACTCCGCCCGGACCGGGAAACTTGTGGCTCTGCTGCCCCAGTTGGTGAAATCCATGTCGCTCGAGCGCCTCGGTGAACAGCGACATCAAACGCTGTTCATCCTGTAACAACTCCGGGCAAACACCGTGAAAGTCCGCCAGGGCGTGTCGCCCGGCAGGCGCCAGCTTGGTTGGCCGCGTGCTTCCGGACTGCGTGAGGGTGGGCTTCATGGGCTCGGCGGGGTTCTGTGTGCGTGAACCTGGATTGTAAGGCATTCTGCCAAACCACGCGGCTAGCGTTCGACAATTTCGCGGACGTCGGGGTTCGAGCTGCGTTTCCAGATGAATCCGTCCAACACGTAGTGCGTGAGCTGCGGCACGGCCAGCAGCGGCACCAACGCGAGCTGCCATCCCTCGGCGTCGACGTCGGAACCGAACAGCCAGCGGTGCTCGTGCCAGATCGCCCGATTCCAAACGAGCTCCTCGCAATACGCCAGCAGCCAAACCGTGCTGATCAACAGCACCGCCGCCTTCCAACGCCCACCGGTTGTCGCTGGCGCCGGCGTTGCCTCGCCTTCTCGTTGGGCGCCGCGACGCAACATGTACCACCACACCAACACCATGTAAGGGACGCCATGGATGACCACGTTGGTGACCGTGAAGGCAAAGTCGCTATTGCAGGCAACGATGCCGACATACCAACACACGGCCGTGGTGATGAGCACGACATCCTTGCCCGGATTGGGCCTGCCCACGGCCCACGCTCGCGCCGACTTCACCGCGTAGGCCGTCAACGCCACCACGTAGAGCGTCAACGCCACGCGCGCAGTCCAGGGCGGCAGCGCATAAAAGTCGTTGGGGACAAACCACGAAAACCGGCGAGGCAGCGAGGCGTGCCAGTGCACCAGCGGATAAATCGTCGCCAGGTAAATCGCGGCGGCGTCGATTCGCTTGCCCCATGCCGAGGTTTCGTTGGCTCGCGCACGGTACAGCACAACCCAGCCATATTGCTGGCGCACGAAGTGGAACACCGCCAGATAAGCCATCAAACGCCAGAATTGAAGCTCCGATTCGGAGTAGACCGCCATCGACAACACGAAGCAAGCAACCGGCACCCCAGCGTACAGCAGCGGCCGACGACTCAGCTCCTGGCGGTCGAAGTACACACGAAAGCCGGTGGCGTACACGTGGGCGACATCGACCAGCAGAATCATGGCCACCCAAGTCCACTCGGGTGGCTCGCTCTGTTCAAGCAGTCCGTGGCGTGCGCCCCAGGCGAGCACCAACAACGAGATCGCACAACTGCCGAGAAATGCGATGAGATCGATGGCGGGCGAGAACAGCCAGGGCCACGCCGGCGCGCCGGTCCGGGAAGTCGACGGCGCAGCAGTCATGCGTCCCTTCCCAGTGAACGCAATACGGCATCAGCCGCCCCGTTTCCTCGGTAGAACGCCTCTTCGAACAATGGCAGGCCGCTGAGGTCCGAATGCGCAAAGTAAATATCCCGGTACGGCTGCGCCGCCCGCTCGCGGTCGCCGCCAAACAAGAACCCGGTCCGCGCCCGGACCATCGCATGGCCCCAGCGCATCACATCCACACGCTCCACCTGTTGGCGAAAATCAACGTGAGCCCGCTGCAAATCGGAGACGGCAATCTCGGCCCACTCGGGCTGTCCCGTGCCCAGCAGTCGGTCGCGCACCTCGCGCGGCGAGTCGCCGGCGAGCGGATAGTAATAGGTCAGCACCGTTGGGCCGTATTCGACATCCGATTGATGCGTCGAGACGACGTAGCCCAACGCGGGGCTGTCGTAGATCACGTTGTCCCAGCAGAGCGGAAAGCCGTGGGACATGGGCCTTTCGCTCAAGTGTAGATTGGCAACCATCCAGCTGCCGTACTCGAACGCAGCCACGTGTTCCGGCGGCTTCTCGCGCCAATCTTGAATCACGTGTCGGGTGAGGAATTGCGGAGCCGCAAAGATCACTCGGCGAGCGCGATAGCCCCAGGCCTTGCCGTCCTGATCCAGGGCAATCACCTCCAGGCGGCGCTCACCATCGCTTCCATCGCCACCATCGTCTTGCGCAGCAATGTTGACGACGGCGCGGGAGGTCTCGATCTTCCCCGTGGCGCCTCGCGCCAACTGCCGGACCAAGCGGCCGTTGCCTTCGGGCCAGGTGATAAACGGCTGCGACTCCTCGCCGGCTTGTCGGACCCGAGCACAGAAGTAGAAGAGCCCGGCCCAAGCGCTGGTTTGATCCGCAGTTAGACCGTAATCGTCGAGGCAAGAATAGTTGACAAGCCACTTGAGCCGCGGGGAGTCGAGTTGATGCTGCCGCAGCCAGTCGCCCAAGCTGAGCTTATCGAGATCGCGAACCGAGGCGTCGTCGCTGGCCTCCGCCATCGGCAGCTGAAAAGCGCGGCGGCCCTGCCCGTCGCGCCAGTCCACCCATTGAGCCACCAGCTGTTCGAACAGCTCGAGTTGACGGCGGTCCTCGGCGGTGGCGCCGTCGTACAGATAGAGTCCCTCGGTCCAGCGGCCGCGATAGAACAGCCGTTCGTGCGGATCTCGGCACAAGTGCTGTTCGGCGACCAGCGGATGCCCGGCATCGTCGCGGCCCTCCAGCAGCTCCATCTCTTCAAGCAGCTCGATGATGTCCTGCTGATGCGACATCGGCGCGGGCAGGTAATGGGCGCCCCACGGATAAGACGGCCCCGATCGCGCCGTGCCGCCGGGCTGCTCTTCGAGCTCGAGCAGCACGTAATCGTCCAGCTTGCCGCGCGAGAGTCGTCGAGCGGCGGAGAGTCCGGCGACTCCTCCGCCAACAATCGCGACTTCGACGGTTTGCCAGCGATCCTCGGCGGGCCGCGGAATCGAGCGGAGGTCGCGCAAGCGGTGGCCGAGCTCGTGACCGGCGCCGACCAATTCTCCCGGAATCGGCCCCGGATCGCGCGTTCCGCCACCGCAGCCCGCCAACAGCATCGCCGCCGGGGCGCCGAGAAAGCAAGTCAGTAGCTCACGTCGATCCAGCGCCATCTCATTCCGCGCCCAAAAGGCGCCACAAAGTTGTCATTCGACCCAGCGCCGCCACTCCTGATCGTAGTAGCGCACCAGCATCTGGTTGTCCAGGCGGTTCACTTCCGTGTCCAAGTGTGCCATGTCATTGGGAAAGACGAACATGGCGGACAACAAATTATCATTCAAAAACCGCAGGTCGGCAGGGGCTCGCGTCGGCGGCTCGAACTCGCTTCGCATCGCCAGCGCATATCCCCAAGGTCCGCGAAAGGACGGCACCGGACAATGGTAGCCATGCACATGCAGACCGGCCGCGCGCATCGTGTTGATCACGCACCAATACGACTTCCGCGCATGGAACGGCGACGTGCATTGCACCGCCGCAACCGCGTCCGGCGCCATATGGTTGGCCAGCAAGCGATAGAAGCGGCGGGTATAGAGTTTGCCCAACGCAAAATTGTTCGGGTCGGGAAAATCGATGATGACCAGGTCGAACAGCCGCTCGTTCTCCTGCAGCCAAATCATGGCGTCCTGATTGACGATCTCGACCCGGTCGTCCAACAATGCCCCGTGATTCAGCTCGACCAACGGCGCAAACTTGCTGCCCAGATCCGTCATTTCCGGGTCCAGGTCGACCAGCGTGACCTGCTCGATCGAATCGTGCTTGAGCAGCTCGCGCGTGCCCAGCCCGTCTCCGCCTCCCAGCACCAGCGCAGTGCGAGGCTGAGCGGCGAGCATAGCCGCCGGGTGCACCAGCGCCTCGTGGTAGCGGTGCTCATCGGTCGAGCTGAACTGAAGATTCCCGTTGAGAAACAAGCTGAAGTCGTGATGGCTTTGCGTGACCACAATCCGCTGATAGTGAGTCGTCTTGGCAAACACCACGTTGTCGGGAAACAGATCCTCCTCGGCCAGCCGCGTCAGCGATCCGGCTTTGATCAGCCCGGCGGTCAGCAACAATAGCACGACGAAGCCGCGAATCCTCAGGCCGATCACCTTGGCCGGAGAAATGCCGTCGGCCAGCAGCCAGGTGCCCCAAAGTCCGACCAGGGCATTCAGCAAGCCGAAGGCCAACGATGTGCGGACGAGCCCCAGACGCGGCACGAGAAACAGCGGGAACATCAACGAGCCGACAAGAGCGCCGATGTAATCGAAGGTGAGCACCCGCGAAACGAGATCCTTGAAATCCATCCGGTTTTTAAGGATCCGCATCAGCAACGGCAGTTCGAGCCCCACGAGCGTGCCGATGCCGAACACCGTGCCGTAGAGCACCAGCTGAAAATGATCGAGCCGAGCGAAGCTGAGAAACAACAGCGGGGCGGACAAACCGCCCAGCAACGCCACGCCCAACTCAACCTCAACGAAGGCTCGCTCCGCCCCGCGGGAAATGTAACCCGACAGCCAGGCGCCGACTCCGAGGGCCGATAGGTAGACGCCAATGCAGATGGAGAACTGCGTGACCGAGTCGCCCAGCACATAGCTCGCCAACGTTCCCGCGACGAGCTCGTACACCAACCCGCAGGTGGCGATGATCAGGACGTTGAGAAACAGCAGCGGGGTGCGACCCATCGCGTCAACCGTGGATCGAGGCCGCCAGGATAATCGCGATGCCCAAGATCAACGATCCAATGATAATGCCCAGCGAAATGTTCTGGTCATCCTCGATCTCCTTGCGAACCGAGAACGGGCACACTCGCACCACCAGGAGGATGCAAATCGCAAACAACAACACTCCGATGCCGGTGAACACCAGCGAAGTCACCAACGGCTTCACCAGCTCTTCCATCGGGTTTTGGAAAATACCTAGCAGCATCTATTTGCCTCCCTGGTGGTGGTGACTCCAGAAGTGATACCCGCGAATGCCGCCTGGCGAGCTGCGGAGCTGATTCTTGTCGAAGGTGCGACGGCCATTGCCCCGCAGCTCCCAGCCAAACAGCCCCGAGGCGGCGTAGATGGAGAGGACGAGGACCCCCGTGACAAGGTAGAAGTTCTTCAACATCGGCTGGCTCGCTCGGATCGAAACGTTCTGAATGGGGTGAGCGTTGGTTGTCTTGTGCCGCGATCGACGCGCGGAGGGCGGAGGGCGGAGGGCGGTTCTAGTTGGCTTGCCGTTGAGGCGGCTTGGTGTTTAGTCCGAAAAATCGCTTTCCGCCCAGCGGCGACTTTCAAACGTGCCATGGTGGATTCCAATGATGCCGGGAATCACGGCCAGTGCAAGCAGGGTCAAAAACAGGTTCAGGATTCGGGGCACCCCTTGTCGGATGGTGAGCGTCGCGCTGGTGCTGGGTTGCTTGGCACGATCCCACTGGAACTCCAGTCGCATTGAGTACTTTCCGCTGGGCAGGGAGGACACGTAACGGCGCTTTCGGCGCCCGCCTTCCGACCAGGATTCGCCGCCCGAGTAGCCATGATAATAGGCGACTTCCGCGTCGAATGGGTAGGTCGTGCCCGCGCTCTCCTCAAAAAAGTCGCCCGCCACATAGACCCACGAGTTGTCGACGGGAGACTCGAGCGTGACTTGAATGTTGCGCCCGCCGCGGATTTCGATCTGCTCCTCGGGGAACAACACCAAGCTGCCCGACGGCGACAATTCCTCGGGGGCGAGCCGCAGGTTGCGCGTGTAAACCACCTTGCGGCTGCCCGTCATGAAGAACAAGGTCGCCAGCAGGAACGCAACCAGAAAGAAGATGAACGCCAGCGGATAAATGCCCTTGTGCGGATACGGCTGGTTCGGCGCGACACCGGTCGGTCGGCGCAGCCCCTTCACACCGAATGCCGCCTCCACCTCCGACGGTTGAAGGTACTCGGAGACCGTGTAGTTCACTTCCCGCGCCGCCGGCTTCGGCCTGACCGGGGGCGGCTCCGGAGCGGCAGCTTGCTCCAACATGGCCGTGCGCGGATCGTAGATCGGCACCTGCTCGCGTTCTTTCTGCTGCGCCTCGGTGATTCCGCTGTAGTTGGTGCTCGACTCCTCGCGAGACAACATGTACGGCGGCGACACATAGTCGTCCGACATCGTCCGCTCGCCTTTGCGGACCTCCCAGTAGAACTCGCCCAGCACATGGGTCACATGCGGCAGCGAGTGCGAGAAAACTTTGTAGGTTCTGCCTTCGCAATCGGCCGTGCCGCCGCCCACTTTGACGTGTCCGGCCGACATCGGCTTGCCCAACGACCAGTGCGACTCGCTGTGGATCAGCCAGTGGAAGTCCTGCCGCGGCGTGTACAGCAGGTACTCCTGCCAGGGATAGTCGACGCCATTGACCGTCACCTTGCGGCGCATGAATCCGATCACGGTGTACTTGCGCCCCCGCAGCTCGCCGACCGTGCCGAGCGGAATGACGGGTTTGATTTTCTGTTTGCCGAGCTTCTCGAGGAATTTCAGGCTGCCCTGGCCCTCGGAGACGTCGAGCATGGAGTCGCAATAGGGGCAAACAATCCGCAACGACTCCGGGCAACGTTGCTCCAACGCGCCGCCGCAATTCGGGCAGCTAATGCCAACGGAGCTAACTTCGCGTTCGTCTTGCTCGCGGCTTGCCGCCTGCGGGCTGATCCCGAGTTTTTCGAGCGAAAACTCGCCGCCGAGATAGAAGGCCGGCGGGCTCTCGCTGTTGTCGATCGTGGCGAATCGCCCCTTTTCCCCTTGCAGGTCCGCATAGGTGACGGTCTCACCAGGATGGAACTCGTAGGGAATCTCGCCTTCGGCCGAGATGGCAGTTGACTGGCCGATCTCGACGACCTTCAGTTTGCCGACCTGAGGGATCGAGATCTCGGACTCCAGCAACGCGCCGTCGAAATCGAACTCGAAGGACGACGGCAACTCTTTGGGGAACGTCAGGTAGTAGCGACCTTGGGCCTCGGCGAGCCACCCCCAGCGCTGGCCATCTCGGAACGCCACATACCACTCGTCCCAGACACCGCCGGCGGCGTGTTTCAATTGAGCCCGCCCGGTGACCACGAACGGGACGTCCTTCACCTTGCCGGACAACCCGACTCGCAGCGGAGAATCCGTCTGCACAAGATCCGCGACTTGACCGTAGCTCTCGAGCTTGCCGTCGCCGCGCCCCGCGATGGTGTGGCAGCTGTCGCAAATGGTGACGAGCGAAGTGTCAAACCCGAATTCAATCGGGGCGCCACAGGTGGGACATTGACCTTGAAAACTCACTTGCTCTCCTCAGGCGGCAGCGGGTTCGCCAAGACAAGAGCCCAAGCGAACGGTGTGCCGGGCTGGTGCGTTGCCTCGTCCATTCGTCACAAGCGGGGGATGATTGGGGCGCGAAACCAAAAAGGCGCACGCCACCGGAGTTGGGAGTGCAGAGTTTACCCCAACTCCGGACGCAAACCAACACGACCAGACAAACGACGCGAGCGAGGTGGCCAACCGGCGAAAGAGCCTGCCTCCGGCCGTCGTCCCGAGATGCCTGCAACCTGTCAGCCCCGCAAATCGTGGTCATGCGACTGCGAGGGATGGCTGGGGAGCTTGCAGGCCGATGAGAGATTCGCCGAACGATTTGAACGATTCGACAGGGCCAACAGGGCCGCCACCGACACCAACGCCTGGAAGGCGGCCAGTGTGAGCGGGTGGAGTCGAAATGGTTGGGGCGTCTCCCGCGGCTCGATCCATTCCCAGCCATATTTGGTGCGACGCCAGAAGTTGGGCCGCGACTCCTTGGTCAGCTCCGCAACTCGGAAACGCGCCCCCGTCGCGGCAAAGAGGCCGTCCCGGTCGACGAATTTGGCTGGCGATCCTGAGGCTTCGTCGGCCGCCACCAGCAACAACTGGGGATCGTGCCCCTGTGCCCACCAGGTCACCGCCTCAAACCATCGAAGGACCAAGACGGAAGCGACAACGGCGGCAGCGATGTGGCAAGTTTTCATGTTCGAGTGCTTTTGCAAGTTGCGAACCAACCTGACCACAGCCCGAAAACCCAGCCGCAACAAGACAGCAACTCGTTAAACGACAACAACTTATGAACAACGAACCCAAATTCGCTCGATGATGTGTCGCCGCATCATCGCTGCCGAATCGCCACATTGGTTGTGCTGACGCCACACGCACTCGCCGTTCTAGGAGTCCGCTGGAACTCGCCGGAGCCGGCAATCGAAACGGCGTTTCGGCAGATCCCTCGCTTACGGTTTGGGTTTGCTAATCGAATGACGGACTGCGACTGCCGGATCGCGAGGGAAATCCCGGTCACTTGTCACCAATTGCCAGATCGTCCCGGCTTGCCGTGTCGCGCCAATCCCTGGCCAATCGGGATTCCCGAGTCAGTTCCGCGGTCTCCGGGGTTAAACGATCCTGTCCGGTGAGTAGAATGAAATAAGAGCGTGTGGATGCCGATACCTGACATCGCAAGTACGCCATCTCACAGCCTGTTTTTCAACGGCCATCTGACAGCCACGACAGCCACCTTAGGGAAGGGGTCTGACCGAGGGAGTCCATCATGGGGTCGCACCAACGGGACCGACAGTTGCTTCGAGAAGCCGAAGGGTATCTCGATCTTGCCCTCTCGGATGTGGGCGGTGAGTTGCCGTTGCCGATGCGAATCCAACTGGCGGGACGATGCTTGCATGCATTGGATTTGTTAAGCGACAAGATGGCCCAACGTGTGCACGCTGTCATGCTCCGCGGTCATGCGCTGAAGATCTCCGAGCGATTCGAAGAAGCGATTGCCTGCTTCGAGACCGCGGCCAAGATTGACGAGGAGAACATCCACATCTTCCTGGCGCTCGCCTGGTGTCAGAAACGTTGTGGGCGATTGGATCTGGCCATTCGCGCGATGGAAGAAGGGATACTCGTCGACCCCACCGAGGCCATCCTGTTCTATAACCTCGCCTGCTATTGGGCGTTGACAGGCAACGTCGCTCAGACGGTTGTCTACCTCGGGCGAGCACTGGAGTTGGACAGCGCCATGCGCGATCTGATTCCCGCCGAATCGGACTTTGATCTGGTGCGCGATGCGACGGAGTTTCAAGCGTTGACGACCGTGATCGTCTAAATGAAAAGGCCGTTGCAAAACACCTGATCCGGCAATCGGCACGACATCTTCTTGCACATGCAATTGGGGCTTTCAGGCCGCGCAAAGGCCGCGCCGTTTGTAGCTTGTGGTTGTCTTTTTTTGGGCGCAGGTTGCAGGCTGGCAGCCTGCACTACGACAATTTTTTGCAGGCTGGCAGCCTCCACTACGACCATTTCTTGCAGGCTGGCAGCCTGCACCACGACAACTTTGTACAGGCTGGCAGCCTGCACCACGATAAGTTTTTCGATTGCCTCCAGCCGAAACGAACCAGCGTGGATAGAATGTGTCCTCGTGAGGCGAGGAGGCCGAGTGGACCAGGCGATCGCCGGTCGCCATGGCGACGGGAGGAAAGTCCGGGCTCCGCAGAGCAGGGTGGTCGGTAACGCCGACCGGTCGTGAGACTAGGGAAAGTGCAACAGAAAGCAAACCGCCGGCAACCTGTTTGCCGGTAAGGGTGAAACGGTGCGGTAAGAGCGCACCAGCGGCCAGGGCGACCTGGCTGGCTAGGCAAACCCCACCCGGAGCAAGGTCAAACAGAGGGGAGGCGAGCACGCTCGCCACGGTTCGGCTCGGACCGTCCGACTCTCGGGTAGACTGCTG
This sequence comes from Planctomycetales bacterium, assembly GCA_020426845.1. GTDB lineage: Bacteria > Planctomycetota > Planctomycetia > Pirellulales > Pirellulaceae > JAGQPF01. The sequence continues at coordinate 12,164 of JAGQPF010000126.1, read as the reverse complement.
GAGGCGGCAGGCAACTGCCGTCCTAGAGAAATGGTCGCCCCGCGCAAGCGGACAGAACCCGGCTTATCGGTCCACTCGGCCCCCTCGCCTCACCTCCCTTCTCACGTAACACGGGCATCTTGCCCGACCACGCCTTGCCCCGCGCGACAGGCACGGTCACGCCCCATTCAGAGTGACACAAATACGTCACTCAAAATCGCCGACGAGCCAGCCGAGGTACTCCTCGAGATTCGTGTAGCCGTCGCCGTTGCGATCCTCATTCGAATCGTTCCGGCGCGGATCCAATCCCCGCGCAGTCTCCCATTCATCCGGCATGCCGTCGCGATCGACATCCCAGTCGTCGGGTCTTCGCGTCTCGGGATAAGGCTCCCACCCGCCAACATCCCGCTGCGAGTCGGGCAAGCCGGAAAGCCCGGTCTTGCTGCCTTTGAACCGGCATTCTCCCGAGCGCACCTCCTCAATGACGCGACGGTCGTGATCGTCGAGCTGCGGAACGGAGCAGCCAACGTCGCCGAGCACGTCGCGGTATGCCTCGGCCGCCGACTGCGTCCGCACCTGCGGCTCGAAGAACGGTCGCGGGCGCACGTACTGCTCCACGGGCGTGTCCGGCCACGCCTTGAAGCCTCCCAAAGGCTCATCGGCCGCCACATGCCCCTCGAGCACGTTGCCGGCGATGTAATACTCCTGAGGGCCATACAGGTGCACCCATTCGAGTTCGGGACGAATCATGTGCAGCCAGCGAGTTGCCGGCCCTGGGCGGTAGTAGTTGTTGACAAACTGCACCCGAGCCGCGCCGCCATCGGTCGTGCGGTTCTTCCAGTTGAAGACGACGTTGTTGCGCAGGTCGAGCCAGCCCGTATGCCGCTTCTGTCGATCGAGCCCGCCCGCCAAGCTCCAGTTTCGCCCGGCACAATGGGCCAGCAGATTGTGGTGAAAGCTGCCTACCTGCCCGCCGATGCTCGCCGCATACCCATGCTCGGCGCCGGGAGGGTACTTGCGGTGTCCGGCCGAGTTGAGCGCTTCGGAGATCAGCGTGCGCTGGAGCGTAATGTTCTTGCCGCCGCGAGAGCTGAAGGCCTCGTCAATGGTCCAACTGATCGAGCAGTGGTCGATGATCGAATCGTTGCTATAGGCCAACCCCATGCCGTCGAGCGTCTCGCCGGAGATGTCGCCCGGCCGCACGCGCAGAAAGCGGATGATCACATCGTGCGTGCCGTAGACGCCGAAGTTTTGCTTGCGGAGGCAGATCCCCTTGCCCGGCGCGGTCTGCCCCGCCACAGTCAGCCAGGGATTGCGAACCACCACTCGCGTTTCGAGCGTGATCAGCCCGCCGACGTCGAACACCACCGTGCGCGGGCCCTCTGCTTCAATCGCCGCTCGAAAGCTGCCCGGTCCGGCGTCCCGCAGATGCGTTACGTGGATCACCTGCCCGCCGCGCCCGCCACGGGCAAATCGTCCGTAACCCTCGGCGGATGGAAACGCCAACTGGCGAGTCTGCTCGACAGTTGGCGGACCGGTGGCGGGGGCTGGACCGCCCTGCCCTTCCTGGCCTTCCTGGGCAAACAGCCCGCAGGCCGACGTGAGGCAAATGAAAACACCCCCAAACAGCCCGATCACCTGCGGAACACGTCCGATAATCGGATTGGACTGGTGGCGAATTGAAGAGTTGTCGAACATGGCGTTCCATTCCCCGAGCACACCCAACGGGTTACCCATTTTAGCAGCCGGCAAGGCACGCACATCGCATTTCCAGGGCGAAGCTGCAGCCACACCAGCGATCCAGTAAACTGTGAGTTGACAATCTCTCCCCGAAATCCACTCCCGCAATCCCCTCCCGCTGACCGATTCACAACCAAGCGGTGGTGTTTCGGTTCCCCCACCACTTCCCCTTCCGCTGCACTTTTTCGCTGCATCTCCCCATGGCACGAATCCTTCCCGCATTGATCTGCGCGGCGGCCGCCACGGTCGGCTTCGTCCCACGTTGCGGCGCGGAGTCGCCGGCGGGAAAACTCGGTGCCGCGGACCGCGCGTTCTTTGAGAACCGCATTCGTCCGCTGCTCTCTCAACATTGCCTCTCCTGCCACTCGGCCCGTGCCAAGGAGTTGGGCGGGAAACTGTTGCTCGACACCAAAGACGGCGTACTCCAAGGGGGAGAGTCCGGGCCGGCGGTCGTGCCCGGCGAGCCGGACAACAGCCTGCTGATTCAAGCGGTGCGGTACGACGGCCTGGAGATGCCGCCCGACCGTCCGCTGCCGCCGGCGGCCGTCGCCGTTTTGGAGGACTGGGTGCGCCGCGGCGCCCCGGACCCGCGCGAAGGCAAGGCATCTGAGTCGGAGTCGGAGTCCGAGTCCGAGTCCGAAACGTCGGAAAACCCTTCGTCGCTGTGGTCGCTCGCGCGGCTGACGGCGCCGCCAATTCCCGCCATGTTTGACTCTCCATGGCCCTTGGATCCAATCGACCGGTTCGTGCTGGCGAAGCTCCAATGCGTGGGGCTGGCGCCGGCCGAGGACGCGGCCCCTCGAGTCTTAGTGCGCCGGCTGTACTACGACCTGATCGGCCTGCCTCCGACCCTCTCGGAGGTGGAGGCGTTCGAGGCTGCCTGTCGCGTCGACCGGCGCCGGGCAACCGAGCAGTTGGTGGACGAACTACTCGCACGGCCTCAATTCGGCGAGCGGTGGGGGCGCCACTGGCTGGATGTGGCGCGGTACGCCGAGTCGAACGGCAACGACGGCCTGGGCCGCAACCCGACGTTTCCCCATGCGTGGCGTTACCGCGACTATGTGATTGCGGCATTGAATGACGACGTGCCGTACAACCGCTTCGTGCAAGAACAGCTCGCCGGCGACCTGCTGCCCGCGGACTCGCCAGAGCAACGCGATCGCCAATTGGTGGCGACCGGATTTCTGGCCTTGGCCAGCAAACCCGCAAAGGCGATGAACAACAACTTCCCGATGGACGTTGTCGCCGACCAGATCGATGTGGTCGGTCGGGGCCTGATGGGAATCAGCGTCGCCTGCGCCCGCTGTCACGACCACAAATTCGACCCGGTCCCGACCAGGGACTACTACGCGCTGGCGGGCATCTTCACCAGCAGCGAAACGATGTGGGGCGTGGCGGGCCACGAGGGGCTCACGGCCCCGCCGACCGACCTGCACGTCCTGACCACACCCGCCAAAGTGCCGCCGCCGGACGGCTTCATCGAAACCGTCGTACTGCTGGAGTCCAATACGGGCAAGCCGAAGGCGATTCCGAAATCCAAATGGGCCGTTGGCACGCCGCTGGCCATGGGGGTGCGGGACCGCGACAAGGTCGCCGACTGCAAGCTCAATCTCAAAGGCGACGCGCAGAAGCTGGGCGAGCCGGTGCCGCGCGGATTCCTGTCGGCGATCGCCGGTCCTGACACGGCAGCCATCGAGCCCGGCCAGAGCGGGCGACTGCAGCTCGCCCAATGGGTGACCGATCCGCGTCACCCGCTGACCGCCCGCGTGATGGCCAACCGCATCTGGCTGCACCTCTTCGGCGAGGGCATCGTGCGAACTCCCGATGACTTCGGCGTCTACGGTGAGGCGCCGACGCACCCCGAGCTGCTCGATCACCTTGCGGCACGGTTCATCCAAGAAGGCTGGTCGGTCAAGCGGCTGATTCGCGCCGTGGCCTTGAGCCGCGTCTACCAGCTTTCCAGCGACGCGCCCGAATGGGCGGCGTCGGACGAGGAAAACCGGCTGCTGGGGTGGCATTCGCGACGACGCCTGGACGCCGAAGCGTTGCGAGACAGCATGCTCCAGGTGAGCGGACAACTCGACCTGCGGCCGGGAGACGGCTCGATTGTTCGCCATCGCGATATTCTCGTGAATCTGGCGGGCAACCTGCACCAACCCAGTCGCCACCGCAGCGTCTACCTGTGCTACCTCCGCAGCTCGCCTCCCCCCGAGCTGGCCGCGTTTGACCTGCCCGACTTCGTCGCCGTGCTCGGCCGCCGAGCGGTCACGACCAACCCCGCGCAGGCCCTGCACCTCTTCAACAACCCGTTTGTTGTCGAGCAAGCGAAAGCCATGGCCAGCCGCGCAACGAGCGACTCCGCCGGCAACGACCCGTCGGAGATTGCCCGTCACCTGTTTCGGCGCGTGCTGCTCCGAGACCCGACCTCCGATGAAGTCGCCGACGCCCTGCAGTTGCTCGCCGTGGCTGATGCCGGCAGCCAGGACAACCCTTGGTCCGTCGTCTGCCAAGCCCTGTTGATCACCAACGAATTCCGTTACATCGATTGAGCTCGCCATGTTTTCACGACGCATGATGCTGCAGTCCGCCTCTTGTGGCTTCGGCCTGCTTGCCTTTCGGGCGCTTTGCCAGCAGGCCGCCGCGGCGCCCGCAGGAGCGCGGCCCGCGTGGCAGATCGGCGGCGCGACGGCCAAGCGCGTGATCTTCCTGTGCATGAGCGGCGGTCCCGCGCAGCTGGACACGTTCGACTTCAAGCCCCAGACCGGCAACAAGAAGCATCCCGGCTCCGTCTTCCCGTTTCGCCAACACGGCGAGAGCGGACTGTGGATCTCGGATCTGCTGCCCGAGACCGCTCGGCACGCCGATCAACTGTGTGTGATCAACGGCATGCACGCCGACACGGGCATCCACGCTCAATCGTTCCTGCAACTGCACACGGGAGACCGGCTTCGCGAGCGACCATCGCTCGGGTCTTGGGTCTCCTACGGGCTCGGATTCGAGAACGAAAACCTGCCGGGGTTTGTCAGCATCAACACCTCGAAGAGCTCGGTGTATTCCAGCGCCTTTTTGCCCTCGGTTCATAACGGCACACCGATCGGCGTCAACGGCGAGAACATGTCAGCCGCCACGATCGCGAATGTCGAGAGCGGGCACTTGCCCTTGGAGCTCAAACGCCGGCAGCTGGACTTTGTGCAAGCGATGAATCGCCGCCACGCCTCCGCTCATGAAGACCAGCGGCTTGAAGGCGTGATCGAATCGATGGAGCTCGGTTTCCGCATGCAGGCCGCAGCGCCCGAACTGCTCGACACAACGAGCGAGACAAAGGCGACGCTGGAGAAGTATCGCGTGGGCCGCGAGGAGAAGCAGGTGGGCACCTGCAAGCCGTCGGACTTCGGCCGGCAATGTTTGCTGGCGAGACGTTTCGCCGAAGCCGGCGTCCGCTTTATCGAAGTGAACCACGGCAGCTGGGACCAGCACAAGAATCACCGCCGCGATCTCCAGGCCAATTGCGAGGCCACCGACGCCCCGATCGCGGCGCTGCTGGATGACCTTCGCGAGCGAGGGATGCTTGAAGACACCCTGGTGGTGTGGGGCGGGGAGTTCGGACGGCCTGGACTAACGCCGGACGACGGCAAAGATGAAACCGGCCACAACGCTCGCGGCTTCACCTTCTGGCTTGCCGGCGGCGGCGTGAAGGCCGGCCACGTGCACGGCAAGACCGACCCCACGGGCGCGAGCGCCATCGAGGGCAAAGTGCACTTCCGCGATCTCCACGCCACGATCCTGCACCTTTTGGGACTCGACGCCCAGCAACTTGCCTACTGGCACGCCGGGCGCGAGCATCGCCTTACTGGCCCCGAAGGCGGCAAAGTGGTGCGTGAAATTCTGGCCTAACTAGTGGGCATTTCAAAAATCTTCCCTGGCGCAATCGAAGGCAGTTTTTCTGCTGGCTTTGTCAATCCGATTGCCGATCGGGAAGATTTTTGAAATGCGTTGTATTTTGAATTCAACGGCCCCAACCATCCGAACCCCAGGTTCACTTGTGGAGATCGAACGCAACCCGACTCGCACCGTTCGCATCGGCAACGTCGAGATCGGAGCCGGACATCCGATTGCCGTGCAGAGCATGACGGCAACTCATACTCGAAATATTGACGCCACGGTCGAGCAGATCAACGCTCTGCATGCCGCCGGCGCCGATGTGATTCGCGTGGCGGTCGATAGCCGGCAGGACGCCGAAGCGCTGTTGGAGATTCGCCGGCAGACAAGCGCCAATCTGGCGGTCGATCTGCAGGAAAACTACCGGATGGCGGAGATCGTGGCGCCGGCGGTCGACAAAATCCGCTACAACCCCGGGCACCTCTATCACCACGAACGAGAGAAGCCCTGGCAGGACAAGGTCCGCTATCTTGTCGACATCGCCGGAGAGCACAATTGCGCGATGCGCGTTGGCGTCAATTGCGGCAGTGTCGACCCCGAAAAACTAGCGCACTACGATCCCGAAGACTCCATCTCCCCGATGCTGGAGAGCGCCCGCGAACATTGCGAACTGCTCGACTCGTTGGGATATCACCGTTACTGCGTCTCGCTCAAGGACTCCGATCCCGAGAAGGTGATCGAGGTGAATCGGCGGTTCGCCGAGCAGCGTCCGGACGTGCCGCTACACCTGGGCGTCACCGAAGCGGGCCTGCCTCCCGATGGCGTGATCAAGACGCGAATCGCCTTTGAGCAGCTCATCGGCCGCGGCATTGGCGACACGATTCGCGTCTCATTGACCGTGCCGAATCCCCGCAAAATCGAGGAGATTGCGGCAGGCCGGCAGATCCTGGACGACATTCGGCAGGGACGCGTGCGGTCGGTCGTTCACTTCGACCGCAACTCACTGAACATTATCGCCTGCCCCAGTTGCTCTCGCGTCGAGAACGAGGCGTTCATCGAGTTGGCGGAAGAGGTCAAGGAGATGACTCGATATGCGCACGACTATGCGATCACGATCGCGGTGATGGGTTGCCGCGTCAACGGACCCGGAGAAACCGACGACGCCGACCTGGGGCTTTGGTGTGGCCCAAGTCACGTGAATCTCAAACGTGGCAGCGAGTCGTTGGGCGCCTATCCGTACGATGCTATCCTGCCGCGTTTGAAGCAAGAGCTGGATCAATTGATCGCAGCGAAAAGTGATGGTTAGAGGGCATTTCAAAAACGCCCCCTAAGCGCACTCGGCGAGAAAGTATCGCCGCAGCTTCTTCACGGCCTTGTACTTCTCGTCGCTTACCCGGGCGGGCTCGATGCACAAGTTGTCGGCAATCTCGCCCACCGTATAGCCGTCCATCAGATGCAACAGAATCGTCTGCTGTCGCTCGGAGAGCCCCGCCGCGTCATTCTCGATGGACTCGCGAAGCTCTCCCGAACTGACCGGCAGATCGCTCTCGCCCCAATCGGAGGCGCCCACGGGATGCTCCAGCGAGAAGTGAGGGCGAGCGCGCCGCATCCGCTGCACGGTGCACCAGATGCAGCGAGTCAATTCACGACGCTCGACCGACGCTGGATTCGCAATCGCCTCGGTGAGCTGGTCGCGTGAGACGCGGCTCAGCAGATCGACCATGGTCTGCTGCGTGCAATCCTGCCAATCTTGCATGTCAATGCGGGCGTTGCGCCAACTCGCGGTGCAATACTTTTCCAATTGCCGCAACGTCTCGGGCTCCGCCGATGCCCAAGCAGGAGTTGCGGCTGCAGCGAGGACCATGGCGCAGGTCGCCGCGGTCACGGTGGAGGCAAACTTGCTTCGTCGAGACATACGCTTCCTCAAGGGGATCACCGGCGCCAGGAACCACCGTCCACTTCGGTTCGGGAGTCGTGTCGCCACAGGTTGCTACGGAGCTCGTTCCTTCATGGATCATCCAGGGAACGAATTCGTCACCGGTCAGCCCTAGGAATCAGGCTGATAGCTGACATTGACGGACTCTTCGGCCGATCTCGCCCGGATATTGCGATTTCTCGGAGGTTTTCCTCAATTGCGTGGACGCATCGACGGCAGCGCTCGCACGAGGGGGGCCCGAGGAAACCCACAAACCGTTTCTCAGCAATACTTTACAACCGCCAAGGCGACCTACCGGGCCCCGTTCATCTCGATCGTGCCAAGGTCCTGAGTTTCGCCGAGATGCTTGGGGTCGACTTCAATCTCGAGTTTGGTGTTTTCTCGGCTGAAGGCCCCGTTCAGGTCGTCGGTTTCAGGCCCCTGTGAGCGTTGGTATACCGCCATGCGATACCGGCCTGGCTTGATGCCGGTGCCCTGTCCACTAAAGAGGAACTCGCCGTCCGGGTTCAGCATGCCGTACTCGACCGCCCCTTCTCCCAGCGGATTCAGCTCGATTTCCACCCAGCCGGCATTCACGGCGGCACCGGGCACAGTGAGCGGCTTGCCGTCATGCAACAATTTGCCCTTCACGATGACCCCTTTCTCGACCGGCGGGCCACATCCGGCGCTCGAAATGAACGCCAGGATGAGGGGCAACATCACCTTAAGACATTGCGAGAATTGCTGACGGGCGCCGCGTTCGGACATAGGGAAGTCTTGTTAGGTTGGAACAGGAGAGATCGGATCCGCTTCGGGGGTGTCGTTTCAACGGACTCCTAAGGCAACTCCACGGGTGCTCCGTCGGCGCGCATGCCAAGTTTGTTGAAGACTGCCAATTCGATCGAGTAGGGAAGCACCTGTACCGAGCCATCGACCATCGCGACCAGGAACACGGCAGGATGCGACGAGCCAAAGCGTTGCTCGCCCCACAGCGATGACGGGTGCTGCCAGTCGGGACGGGGCTCGCGATCGGTGTAGCGCACTGTGTCGTGGTCCCAGCCGGCTGTATACCCTTCGTTGTCATCGCTTTGATAAGCGCCGAGGAACAGCACGTTCATGCGTTTCTCCCCGAGCAGAATCACGTTGGAGGTGCCGTCGAGAATCTTGCGAAACGCGGTCGGATTGCCTTTGCCGCGCCACGTGCCGTCCACCATTTCACGGCCCGTGCTGATGATCGCCCCGTTGTTGCTGGCATTGCTGGCGGCGTAGTCCGTCGTGCCGTGACGAGCTTGCTTGCCTGAACTGGATGGGGTCGTGGAGTGGTGGTTGCTGTACCAATCCGTCTGCAGCGGCAGCGCTGCCGCGTCCCGGCGCGTGGGGCAATGGAATGCGGCGATCTCCGCCGAGATCGTCAGGTTCGAGCGATCAATATCGTCGCCGGTTGCGGTTGAGGCGTTCCAAACGGCTGTCTGTTCGATGTAGGGCAGGATCTGAAATCCCCAGCCCATCCGCTGCTGAGGGCCAATGGCGGGCGCCCCGGCAATGTAGGTGACGTGCGCGTTCCAAGTTTCTCCGCCACCGGGCAGAATCTTGTGCACATCGTGGTGTGTGTGAGCCGCCAAGGCGAGTTGCTTGAGGTTGTTGCTGCAACTCATGCGACGCGCGGTCTCTCGCGCTGCTTGCACGGCGGGCAACAACAACGCCACCAGCACGCCGATAATGGCAATCACCACGAGCAATTCGACCAACGTGAAGCCGTGGCGGAGGGGGGAATGCGCGTGACGGCGAGGTTCACCAACACTGAGCCGGGATGAATTGGGAATCAACATGAGGGTGATCGAGCAAGGATGGACAGCTGAGAAGAGTAAGGCGAGGCCACGAACAGCCCCATCGTTTGGAAAAAATTATGTGCCGGCGGCTGGATGAGATGTTTTCGACCGCCCCCGGACCTCGTCTGATCGCGAGAACCGCAGTGTTTACCATAGCTAACGGCACGATCACTGGCCAGCACTCGGCGCCCCGGGGCTCATCTTGCCCCGGGGGCCGCGGCGCGATCATACTGCCCCCACCCACGGTCCAACTGCCTCCGTCGAGCCAACCACTATGTCCACTCACTCTCGTCCCACCGGCCCTTCGGCCTCCGTCGTGCCCGCCACCTGGAAGGTTCCCGAGGTGTTTCGCAAGCGGCTGGGCAGCGAGCACGGTCGCCAGCGAATGATGGACGCGGAGGAGCATCTACTGCTAATCCTGCATGCTCCGCCCGCGGCTGACGACGAGGAACGGCAAGGGCGGCTGTTCTGGCTAGATCCTCAAGGCGCGTGGCATTCCACCGAGCGAGGCGCCGGCCTGGCCTCGCTGCAGTCTCACGTCACCGAATTCGGCGAGAAGATCAACCAGTTGGACGATCGCGAGGAGGCCGCCACTCACGCGGAGCAGTACTTCGAGGTGCTCAACGACCTGGCGCCTGTGCTGCGGGCTGCCCGCCATTTGCACCAGACACTTCAGGACGCCCGTCAGGCGCGCCCCGAAAACCGCGACCTGATCGACCTGCGCGACCAGGCGTACAACATCGAGCGAAATGCGGAGTTGTTGTACGCGGACGCCAACAACTCGCTCCAACAATGCATCGCCAGGCGTGCGGAGGAGCAAGCCGACGCCGCCCACAAGATGGCCATCTCCGCGCATCGACTGAACATTCTCGCGGCGATCTTCTTTCCCATCGCCACGCTCAGCGCCTTGTTTGGCGTCAACCTTCGCCATACGCTCGAAGAAACGTCGCCGCCATGGCCATTCATCGGCTTGACGGCCGTGGGCTTCACGCTGGGCCTGGTGCTGCTGATGTTCATGCTCAGACCGCCCGGACAGCGGTAACCTTGGACCGGAAAAACCGCACGGATGGTCCACCCTGCCGATATCGCTCCTGCCAGCCAGCCGCCGACGCTGCCCGACACCGAGCCGGTCAAGCCGATCGGCGACGACGCGGCGGTGCCGTGGGTGCTGCGACACGCCGTGCTGTTGATCGGCGTCGTTCCGATTGGCCCGCAATTGATCGGCAGCATCTTCAACATTTGGTACAACATCCGCGTGCTTGAGCCCACGCTCACGCCCCTGCAACTGGGGCGTTTCAACCTGACGGTGATCGCCTTCAACCTCACCGTCTATCCGTTGGCCATCGCATTGTGGGTGCTGGCCGTCTCCGAGGTTCACCTCACCCAGCGCCAATTGCTCACTGGGGGCCAAGTCGATGCAGACCGGCTGCAGCGAGCGCGGCGGCGCTCGATCAATCTCCCTTGGTGGCTGGGCGGCATTGCGGGCTTTGCCTGGCTGGCCTGCATTCCGACGTTTTTGGCCGCGCTGGCGGCGGGTGACGAGCAAGTCAGCCGCATGGCCGGCATCCACCTGCCCGTCTCGTTTGTCATTGGGGGATCGATCGCCATCACGCAAGGTTTCTTCCTGGTCGAACTGCTCACACAGCGACTGGTGTTTCCGGTGCTGTTCGGCGACGCCAACCCCAGCGAGACCGACGGCGCGCTATCGCTGGGACTGCGCGGCCACTTCATGCTCTGGGCAATTGCCGCCGGCATCTGCCCGATCGTTTCGCTCGTGCTGTTGAATTTGGCCGACATCCACAACGAGCCGGGATTGTCGGTCTTCGTTGGCGTGGTGGGCGTTTGCTTTTGCTTGCTCACGGCGGCGCTGGCCAGCATGCTGATCGAGTCGCCGGTGCGGGCGCTGCGAGTCGCCGCGCAGCGGGTGTCGGACGGCGACTTGCACGTCGAGATCCGCATGCGCCGCGCGGATGAATTCGGCACGCTGATTGAAGACGTCAACGACATGGTGACTGGCCTTCGCGAAAAGGAACGCATTGAAGAGACGTTCGGCCGGCATATCGGCCAACAGGCCGCCCAGCGAGTGCTGCGGCGCAATCCCAACGCTGTGGCGTTGGCCGAGCAGGTGACGGTGATGTTTGTCGATGTCCGCGGGTTCACTACCCGCTCCTCCACCGCCAGCCCCGAAGAGATTGTGCGACTGCTCAACCGCCTGTTCACTCGGCTGGTGGAAGTGGTCGAAGCGCACGAGGGGATGGTCAACAAGTTTCTGGGCGACGGCATGATGGCCCTGTTCGACACCGCGTCGGACCGCCGCGACCATGCCGACCAGTGCGTTCAAGCGGCGTTGGCCATGCAAGCCGCGGTCGTTCCTCTCAACCGGGAGTTGCGTGAGGAAGGGGTCGAGCCTCTGGAGATCGGCATCGGAATTCACTCCGGTGAGGCGGTGGTCGGCAGCATCGGGTCGCCTCGGCGCCAGGAGTACACCGCGATTGGCGACACCGTAAATTGTGCCGCGCGGATCCAGGATCTGACCAAACACTACGAGGCCACGCTGATCTCGGCCGCGACTCGAGCACGGTTGCGGCATCCGGAGAACTTTGGCTTCGCCGATTATCCTGATTGCCAAATTCGCGGCCGGGCGGAGCCGCTATCGCTCTATGGCGTCCGGCCCGCAAAGTCCGCCCGAGGCGGCGACGCCTGTGATTCCGACGATTAGCACTCCGACGATTAGCACTCCGACGATTAGCACTCCGACGATTAGCACTCCGACGATTAGCACTCCGACGATTAGCACTCCGACGATTAGCACTCCGACGATT
>JAGQPF010000125.1 GCA_020426845.1 Planctomycetales bacterium | reverse complement strand
TTGCCCCGGGCTACGTTGAAGAAGGCCTTCAGCCTTCCAAGGACACTCTGAACGCTGCACCCGGGGCGTTGCCCCGGGCTACGTTGAGGAAGGCCTTCAGCCTTCCAAGGACACTCTGAACGCTGCACTTGTCGGTCCGCCTCCATCGCAGGCGACCCTTGTAAGGCCCGGTGGGCTGTTCATGGAAATTGCCTGCTCAAGCGTCCTCATAAACGATACGCAAGTCGTCAGCCCGGTTCCAGTTGAGCGCCGGTCCGATCCCTCGCTGACGCTTCGGGTTTCCTTGCGAAATTCGGGCAGTGCTCGGGCTCGGGAATCGGCAAGAAGTGCCGCTCGGGGCGCGGTATCATGATCGTTCCGGCGGCGCCGCCGACGCCCTCCTTACTCCACCCCGTTGATGACTTGCCATGACTTCCCGCCTTCCCTTGGCATTTCGTTCCGGCCCCATGGCCGATGTGTTTACTTCACTGGCTGCGCATGTCGCGAGTCGCGGTGGCCGAGCGTTGCTGGCGGTTGTCGTTGGCATCGCGTGTTGCCTCGCGCCGGCCCTGCTTGCTCCAGCGCAGGCTGCCGAGGGCTGGAAAACGGTCAAGGTGCCCGATGTTTGGAAGCGACCTCCGGGCGAGATTGCGCGCGACGGCGCCGGGTATGCTTGGTACCGTTGCCGGGTGACGATTCCCGAGAGCTGGCGAGGCCAGTCGCTGACGCTCTATGCCGAAGCGGCCGACGACGCGCGGGTCTTTTTCGTCAACGGTCGCGAAGTCGGCAAGATGGGGGAGTTCCCGCCGCGATTTCGAACTTCGCTTGGCACGGAGGAGCGGTTTGCCATCCCCGCCGAGGCGACGTCCGGTGGGACGTTGCAGGTTGCCGTCCGCGTGTTTCAGAAGGAGGCGCGGTCCAACTTCAACGTTGCTGCGCCGACCGTGTTTGCCAAAGAGCAAGCCATTCGTCTGGCCGGCAACTGGGAAGTGCACTTTGGCGACCTCAAAATCGACGAAGTCGGCGAGGCCACCAGCGAGGCGCTCAATGGTGTGATGAGCCGCGAGGATGCGGAGCGAACGTTGAAGCAGATCGAGGGCGACGCCGGCCCGCTGAGCGTGGCAGAGACGCTGAAGCAGATCGAAACCTTGGCTGACTTGAAGATCGATTGCCCGCTCTCCGAGCCGCACATTGGGCAGCCGCTGCAGCTGAAGTTCGACGAGCGCGGCCGATTGTGGGTGATCAACTACAAGCAATACCCCAAGCCGGCCGGGCTCACGATGGTCAGCCAGGACAAATTCCTGCGCCGCGTCTACGACAAACAGCCGCTGCCGCCTCCGCATCACTTTCCCGGCGCCGATGAGATCACGATTCACGAAGACACCGACGGCGACGGCGTGTACGACACGCACAAGGCGTTTGTGAAGGGGCTGAGTCTTTGCTCCTCGTTGGCCATCGGCCGTGGCGGGGTGTTTGTGCTCAATCCTCCCTACCTGCTGTTCTATCCGGACCGCGACCGCGACGACGTGCCGGACGGCGATCCCGAAGTGCTGCTGGAAGGCTTCAACATGGAGGACTCGCACTCGGTCGCGAACAGCCTGCGTTGGGGTCCCGATGGCTGGCTTTACGCGGCCCAGGGATCAACGGTCAGCGGCAATGTGAAGCGTTACGATTCGAAGGAGGCCGCCGTCCATTCGATGGGGCAGTTGATCTGGCGGTATCATCCGGAGCTGAAGAAGTACGAGGTGTTTGCCGAGGGCGGCGGCAACACGTTCGGCGTGGAGATCGACGGGCAGGGCCGGATTTTCTCGGGGCACAACGGCGGCGACACGCGCGGCTTTCACTACATCCAGGGCGGCTACTACCGCAAGGGCTTCGGCAAGCACGGGGAGCTCTCGAACCCTCACACTTACGGATATTTCGAGCACATTTCGCACCACAGTGTGCCGCGTTTCACGCACAATTTCGTGATCTACGAGGGCTCCTCGCTGCCCGATTCCTACCGCGGCAAGCTGTTCGGAGTCGGGCCGCTGCAAGGCCATGTTGTGGTCAGTGACGTCGCCCGCCGGGGCTCGACGTTCCAGACCAAGGACATCGGCTATGCCCTGCAGTCGAAGGACACGTGGGTCCGCCCCGTGGAGATTCGCAGCGGCCCGGATGGCGCCATTTATGTGGCGGACTTTTATGAGCAGCGGATCGATCACGCCAGTCACTACCAGGGACGTGTCACTCCCGAGACAGGCCGCGTGTATCGCATTCAGGCAAAGGATGCCGAGCCGCAGCGGCTCGAGGATCTTGGCCAGCTATCCTCGCGCGAGCTGCTGGGACAGCTGGAGCACCCGAACAAGTGGCGTCGTCAGGTCGCTTTGCGGCTGTTGGCCGATCGCCGCGATTCGTCATTGGTCGAGGTGGTGCGAATGCGGATGCCGCAGCTCAAGGGGCAAGCGGCGTTGGAGCACCTGTGGGCGCTGAATCTCAGCGGCGGGCTCGACGAGCCGACGGCGGCCCAGTTGCTGGAGCACCCCGAGCCGCAAGTGCGGCTCTGGACGGTCCGGCTGATGTGCGACGACGGTGCGTTGTCGGATGACCTCGCTCAGCGAATCGCCAGCCTGGCCGCTCGCGAAGCTGACGTCGAGGTGCGTTGCCAGCTGGCCTGTTCGGCGCGGCGGCTCCCGGTTGGCCAATCGCTGGACATGCTGCGCGGACTGTTGTCCCACGATGAAGATCAACAGGATCCGTTCATCCCGCTGTCGTTGTGGTGGGTGGTCGAGCATCAAGTTGGCTCGGACTGGGGCGCCGTGATGGACTTCTTCCGGGATCGCTCGGTGTGGTCCTCCGCAATGGCTCGAGGCACGATCGTGGGCCGGCTCGCTCGACGCTTGGCAGCGACGGGCCAGCGCCAGGACTTGCTGGCCTGCGCCGAACTGCTGGAGGCTGCCCCCGATGAGGCGGCGGTGGCGTCGATCATGGGCGGCATTGACGAGGCGTTTGAGGGCCGAGTGGTTCGTGGGTTGCCGCAGCAGTTGCTCGAGGCAATGGCGCGCCGCGGCAAGGCCTCGCTGCCGTTCCGCATTCGGCAGGGCGATCAGGCGGCGTTTCGGGAGGCGATCGGCCGCGTGACGGACCCGAAGATCGCGCTGCCCGAGCGAGTGCTGCTCGTGGAGGTGTTTGGGCAGGTGGCTCATCAGGAGTTCCTGCCGACGCTGCTCGAGCTGGCCGGCGCCAAGGAATCCGATGAGCTCCGCGCCGCGGTCTTCAATTCGCTGCAGTCCTACGATCGCCCCGAAATCGGACGCCGCGCGCTGGAGCTGCACAACACGCTGCCCAAAGACGTGCGGGAAGTCGCCCAGTCGCTGTTGGTCAGTCGCCCTAGCTGGGCCGCGCAGTACGCTGCGGCTGTCGATTCAGGCCAGCTCAAGCCCGACGATGTTCCGTTGCCGATCGTGCGGCGTTTGCTGTTGCACAAAGACTCCGCCGTTGGCGCCGCCATTGAACGCAAAGTGCAGAAGCACTGGGGCGATGTGCAAGGCGCGACGACCGAACAGATGCTGACCCGCCTGCAACAGTACAAGGACTGGATCAGCCAGGGCAGCGGCAACCCGTATGAGGGAAAGCGTCTGTTCCAGGAGAACTGCGGAAAATGCCACAAGCTGTTCGCCAGCGGCGGCATGGTCGGTCCCGACCTCACCGCGTACAAACGCGACGATCTGCACGCGATGCTGCTGAATGTCGTGAACCCCAGCCTCCAGATTCGCGAGGGTTTTGAGAGCTACATGGTGCAGACGGATGACGGCCGTCGCCTGACGGGATTCATCGAGGACCAGGACCAACAGGTCGTGGTGCTCAAGAAGCCCGATGGTCAGACGACGGTGATTCCCCGCGACGAAATTGAAGCGATGCGGGCCGTGCCCGTCTCGATCATGCCGCAAGGCGTGCTGGACCAGTTGACCGAGCAGGAAGTGCGCGACCTGTTTGCCTATATTCGCTCGACCCAGCCGCTGCCATGATGCTGACACGATGCTGACACGATGCTGTCATTCTGTTGACACGATGCTGTCATTCTGTTGACACCGATTCCCAACCGTTTTTCATTCGAGAAGCAATTTCCCGCCGAGACGCCGCCATGACTTCCACCGTTGCTTGGGGTGTTCGCGCCCTGCGTGTCCCTGGTCTGTTCGCCACGATGCTCGCCGTGACGTTCATTAACACCGCTTCGGCGGCGCCGCCCGAGGCCAAGCCGCTGTGGCCGGATGGCGCGCCGCATGCTGTGGGCACGGAGGAGTCCGACATTCCGACGCTGCGACACTACCCCGCGGAGCCCGGCAACGGCGCAGCGGTGATCATTTGCCCCGGCGGCGGCTATGGCGTGCTGGCCTATGATCATGAAGGGCATCAGGTGGCACAGTTTCTCGCCAGCCGAGGCGTCACGGCGTTCGTGCTCCGCTACCGACACTCGCCAAGCTACCGGCACCCGGTGCCGCTGCAAGACGCGCAGCGCGCCATTCGGCATGTCCGTCATCACGCCAAACAGCTCGGCGTCGACCCGCAGCGGATCGGCATCATGGGCTTCTCGGCCGGCGGCCACTTGGCGTCCACCGCCGCCACCCACTTCGATTCGGGACACGCGGATGCGGCCGATCCCGTGGATCGAGTCGGCTGTCGGCCCGATTTCGCGGTGCTGTGCTACCCCGTCATCAGCATGACGGAGTCCTGGGGCCATCGCGGCTCGCGAAACAATCTGCTGGGCGATCGAGCCAACGATGAAGAGCTGGCCAAGAGCCTCTCCAACGACCAACAAGTGACCAAGGAGACCCCGCGGACCTTCTTGTTCCACACGGCACAAGATCGAGGCGTGCCTGTGGAGAACAGTCTGGCCTTCTATCGCGCGCTGATGAAGCACGGTGTCCCGGGGGAACTGCACGTGTATCAGCACGGACCTCACGGCGTGGGGCTGGCACACGGCGATCCGGTGCTGTCCACGTGGCCGGAGCGACTGATCGAGTGGATGCGCGGATCGAATCTGTTGAGCGGAGTGGAGCGCGCCGGCGTCACGGGCACCATCGCGTTGGACGGCGAACCGTTGGGCTGGGGCACGGTTAGCTTCGAGTCGTCGAAGGCCGATGGCAAGTGGCAGCCGAGCGGATGGGCTATGGTGCGGAACGGCAAGTTCTCGATCGCCGCCCCCGACGGCCCCGGGCTCGGCGAACATCGCGTTCGCATCACGAACTGGGGCGCGGTCAAGCCACTGCCCACCATTGAGAAGGCGACGGAGATTTCCTCGTCGCTGCAAGTGAACATCGCCGCGGGAAAGAATGACTTTAGCTTTGAACTGACCAAGTAGTGCTCAAGTTTTCCGCTGCAGCCGCAAGTCCTCGATGCCGTGGTACGTGAGCAGCAGGGCGCCGCGTGAGGCGTAGTGCTCGAAGATGTCCTCGAGATAACTCTCTTCACCCGGCCACGGGTAGGCGTAGATCAGGTCGAAGTCGTCGATCTCCAACCCTAGCAGGTCGTAGGCAGCGGGGCTGTCGGTATCGATGTGCGCAATGTCCTCGACGAACTCGACCAGGCGATCGGCGTCCTCGGGGATCAGACTGCCGACGGCGAAGTCGCAGGGGATCTCCAGCCGTTCGGCGAGTTGTTCGGCGCGCTCCGCCAACAACGGCTCCACTTCGATGCCGCAGGCGTCCATTCCCGCCAGCGAGGCGAGCATGGTCACGACCCCGAAGCCGCAGCCCCATTCACAGAACGCGTGGCCTGCGAGCAGATGCTCCCGGTGAATCCATTGGATGGCGGCGAAGGCGGCGAGGTAGTCGCTGCCGACGAAGCCGTGTAGCTGTCGGCCCTCGCGATGGATGAACTCGTCAATCTCGCGGTGAGCGGTTTCGAGCAACTCGGTCACTCGAGGTGGCGGCTGAGGCGGGGCCTGCATCAGATCGGGCAAGGCCAAGCGTTGCAGCGGCATGCTTGTGTGTCTACTTGTGGACGTTGTGGCAGGCAGCGCAGGCGGCCGCAGCCTTCAGTTTCTCGCCGTCATTTGCCTTGGCTGCCTCAAGCAGGGCGGAAGTCTTGGCCTTCCAGCTGTCGGCGCCGCCTTTCTTCGGTTTGTTCTGAGCGAGCGACTCGAGCATTGCGAGCAGAGTCGTCCGCTCGGCGTCCGTGGCGTCGCCCGCAACGACTTTCTTCAGCAGGCCGCCCTTGAACGCCTGAGCCATCACCTGTTTGGTGGTGTAGTTGGAGGCAGCGACGGCGAGGGTGCCGGCCGCCGCGATGATGAGTGCCAGGGCGATGGGGAGGACTCGCTTCTGCATTGAGACGACCTTTGTGTTCGTTGGCCTAAAGAGTGGGGCTGTGAGGAATTATCGTCACAATCGTCGCCGATTGGAACGTCCGCGCCCATTCTAGCTAGAGGGCATTTCAAAAACCTTCCCTGGCGCAATCGAAGGCAGTTTTTCTGCTGGTTTTGTCAACCCGATTGCCGATCGGGAAGATTTTTGAAATGCGTTGTAGACAGTTCCATGTCTGTTGGCTTGTTGCTATACGGCTGGCTTCCATGGTAGTTCGGCATCTTCACGGGAGTTCACTACCCCCCACGGGAGTTGTTCGGGCGAATCTTTCTTGATTCTTAGTATCAATAGGACTGCCCAGAGCCGATTGGTGTAGGTACAATTGGCGAGTGAAGCACAGAGGTTGTCCCCCTTACTCCCGCCTTTTCCCCTGCCTCACCTGAACTCCGATGCTTGATCAAGTCTCGATGAACCTGGTGCCGCTCGAGTTGCTGAAGTCCGGCGAGCGAGCCGAGATCCTGGAAGTGGATGGTGGCTCCGAGGATGTGCATCGTCTGGCGGAGCTTGGCATTCAGTCAGGCGCTGCCGTGGAGATGGTTCAGCCAGGCACGCCCTGCATTCTGACCGTCAACGACCGTCGCTTTACGCTGCGGTTGGATCCGGCGGTGATGGTGTTGGTGCGCACGGCGTAGTTTGGCCCGCCCTGCAGCCGTTTTCGATTGAGGTTGCCGAAGTCTTGGCGCCGATCGCCAAGCGGAGCGGGAGTGTGGCGTGAGCTGCGATCTGCCATGCTTCGCGACTTGATCGTTGCTTCGGGAGCCCGTGGGATTTGCCTGATCCGGCATTCGAACCAGGATTTGCGGCACGATGAGTGATATCGAGAATCCCGATCAATACACGCTCGACCGGTTGCCGGTTGGCGCCACGGCGCGCGTGCGAGCGGTGCAAGGCGATGATGCGATTGCGATCCGGCTGTTGGAAATGGGAATTCTCGAGGGCGAATCGATCGAGCTGGTCGGTGCAGCGCCGTTGGGCGATCCGTTGGAGTTTCGCGTGCAGGGCTATCATCTGTCCCTGCGCAAGACCGAGGCGCGACGTGTGGTTGTCGAGCCCGATGCATAAGCTCGTGTCCGCCGTTGAAAGTTCCTGATTGATGCCGCCTCGTCCTGCACGCACTATCGCTCTGATCGGCAATCCCAATACGGGCAAGAGCACGCTGTTCAATTCATTGACCGGCATGCGGGCGCGCGTGGGCAACTATCCCGGCGTCACGGTCGAGAAGAAAGTGGGCCGCGTGCGTTGGGACGACGTGGAGCTGGAATTGGTGGATCTGCCCGGCACCTATAGCTTGGCGCCGCGGTCGCTGGATGAGCAGGTGACGTTGGACGTGATGCTCGGCCGCCAAGGCGACATCGGCGAAGTGGACGCGGTGCTGTGCGTCGTCGATGCCTCCAACCTGGAGCGGAATCTCTACCTGGTGAGCCAGGTGTTGTCGCTCGGCGTGCCCGTGGTGCTTGCGCTGAACATGTCGGACGTGGCGCGGGATCGCGGCATCGAGATTGACGACGCTTTGTTGGGCAAGCGGCTGGGAGTGGAGGTGGTGCGGACGGAGGGGCACCGCCGGCGCGGCCTCGATGCTCTGCAGGCGGCGATGTTGCGCACTGCCGCGCGCAGCTCCCCGAGCCCCTCGCCCAACGTCTTTCCGGACGCTTTTCAGGCGGCGACCAAAGAAGCTCGGCAGTGGGTCGCCAAGGATGTGCCAGCGGGATTGGTCGAACGCATGGTGATCGACACCGGTGGCGTGCTCGAACAGACGTTGCTGGATGACGAGGGCCGGAGGAATCTGTCCAGCTTGCGCCAGCGACTCGCCGAACAGAGCTGCGCGGTGCCGGCGATGGAGGCTCGCTCACGCTACGGTTGGATTCGCAAACTGTTGGACGGCGTGATTCAGCGGCCCCTGGAGAAGGTGGTCACGGCCACGGATCGGATCGATCGCGTGCTCACGCATCGCTTTCTGGGCATCGCCGTGTTCGTGCTGGTGATGGCCATGGTGTTCCAGGCGATTGGCGCCTGGGCGACTCCGTTGATGGATCTCGTTGAGGCGGGGCAGGGCTGGGTCTCCGAGCTGGTCTCCGGTTGGATTGCGCCGGGGCCGCTCCGCAGCCTGCTTGTGGACGGCGTGATTGCCGGAGTGGGAGGCGTGTTGGTGTTCACGCCGCAGATCGCCTTCCTGTTCTTCTTTATTGCCGTGCTGGAGGATTGCGGCTACATGGCCCGAGCCGCATTTCTGATGGATCGCGTGATGACGCGCGTGGGGCTGAGCGGCAAGTCGTTCGTGCCGCTGATGTCCTCCTTTGCGTGTGCGATTCCCGGCATCATGGCGACCCGAGTGATCGAGAACCGCCGCGATCGGATGGTGACGATCCTGATTGCGCCGTTGATGAGCTGCTCGGCTCGGTTGCCCGTCTATGTGCTGCTGATCTACACCTTCATTCCGGGCGACGTCGCCTGGCTGGGCGGCTGGCTCAGTCTCAGGACGCTGGTGTTGCTGGCGATGATGTTTGTCGGCTTGGTTGTCGCGGCGCCGGTTGCCTGGTTGTTGAAGCGATTTGTCTTCCCCGGCGAGGCGGCGCCGCTGGTGATGGAGCTGCCCGACTACAAGTTGCCGACGCCGCGGTTGGTGCTGCATCGCGCGTTCGACCGCGCGCTGGCCTTTGTCACGCGCGCGGGCTCGTTGATCTTCGCGACCACGATCCTCGTTTGGGCCGCGGGCTACTTTCCGGGCGATCACCAAGCCGAGCACGATCTGGAACGGAGGCTGGAGGCCGCGGAAGCGACTGACACCGCCACGGCTGCAACTACCACCATTTCCGCTGCTTCCGCGGCTTCCACTGCTTCCGCTGCTTTGGCTGCGGGCGACAGCGCGGCAACCGACTCGCGCGCCTCCGCCGCCATCGACGCGGGCGATCCGGAGTCGATGTTGGCGGAGCTGCGCCGGCTGCGAGCGGAGCGTCTGCGAGACAGCGCCTTGGGACGGCTGGGACAGGCCGTGGAGCCCGTGGTGCGGCCACTGGGTTGGGACTGGCGAATTGGAGTCGGCGCAATTGCGTCGTTTCCCGCTCGCGAGGTGATCATCGCCACGCTGGGCACGATCTACAGCCTCGGCGGCGATGTCGATGAGGAGGACACCGGCTTAAAGCAAGCGATGCGAAACGCCAAATGGCCCGACGGCCGTCCGGTTTACAACGTCCCGGTGGCGCTCTCGATTCTTGTCTTCTTCGCGCTGTGCGCACAGTGCGGGGCGACGTTGATGATTATCTGGCGCGAGACCAACCATTGGGGCTGGCCGATTTTCACCTTCTGCTACATGACCACGCTGGCGTATTTCGGAGCGCTCGTGGTCTATCAAATCGGATCCGCTTGGTGGGGCTGATGATGGACGAGCGAGTTCAGTGGGTGTTGGTTTCCGCCGCGGTGCTTTGGGCCGGCGCCCATGTGCTGAGCGGAGTCCTGCAGTGGATCCGTGGCCCTCGCGATCACGGCTGCGGGGCCTGTGGCGGCGGCTGCGCTTCGTCCGCTCCTGCTTCGTCTTTGGACGCTTCCCGGACCTCGGCTGCCGATCGGCAAAATGTCGTTGCCATCGGCAGTTCGCCTGACGAATCGTTCGCGTCTTCGCAAAAGCCCTGAGCCACCGGGCGGGCACTCCGGAGCACACCGCATCCGTGAACCGTTGGCAAGGCGGCGCCGAAACTTGACATGGCTCCAGGTTGTTGGGAGTCTAATCAGTGAGCGGGAAGTCGGGAAACGCCATTCCGATCCCTCGCTTACGCGTCGGGTTTCCTTTGAGATGCACCGGAATCGAAATTCCGATCCCTCGCTTACGCGTCGGGTTTCCTTTGATGCACCGGAATCGAAATTCCCCGGGTGGCTTGGGGCAAGTTAGGCGCAAGCAGTGTCGCACGACGATTGGACTCATGCCTATCTCACGCCCTCTCTTATTGAGGCGCGTCGTCGATTTGAGGAGCGATGGGTGGCGGGCGACAGGCCCAGCTTGGAGTCGTTTTTGCGGCCCGACTTCGCCTCCTCACCCGCTACCAACGCTGAAAGCGCCGTCGAAGTCTCGACGTTTCGAGAGCTGCTGTCCATCGAGCTCTTCTTCCGCCGCCGCGCTGGCGAGGCCCCGGCGCCGGACGAGTATGTGAAGCGATTTCCCCAATTCCGCGCCGAAATCGAAGAGCAGTTTGCCGGGTTTGAGTCGCTGTCGATGACGGGCGACCTGACGCATCGAGACGACGCGACGTTGTCGCACCCCGTGCCGCCCCGACACCCGGACGAGTCGAGCGGATCGTTCGCGGGCGCGACGTTTTTTGACCGCTACCGGCTCACGGAGTTTCTCGGCCGCGGCGGCTTCGGCGACGTCTGGCGAGCGTATGACGAGAAGCTGAAGGTGGATGTCGCCATCAAATGCCCGCGCAAGGGAGTCGACCATCGCTTGGCACTTGACGAGGCGCGGCGGCAACGCCGATTGCGCTCGCAGGGATTCGTCCCTGTGCTGGATGTCGTCGAGGAGAACGGGCAATGCTTCATCGTGTTGGAATTGATGGAGGGCGGGAGTCTCAAGCAGTACACACAGCCCGACTGCCTGCTGCCTTGCGAGCAGGTGATCGAGATTGTCGCGCGCATTGCCGACTCGCTGCATGACGCACACAAGCAAGACCATGTCCACCGCGACATCAAGCCAGAGAACATCCTGTTGAACGAGAAGGGCCTGCCGTTCATTGCGGACTTGGGCCTTGCGGCGAGCGAAGAGGAACTGATGCAGGAGCCCGATACGGCGCTCGGCACCTTGAATTACATGTCGCCGGAGCAAGCGAATGGTCAGGCGAATTTGGTAGATGCTCGCAGCGATGTGTACGGCCTTGGGGCAGTGTTGTACGCACTGTTGGTTGGCCGCCCGCCGTTTCAGGCCAAATCGCTGGGTGAGTACCAGCGGTTGCTGCGCAAGCCAGGCGGACCGCGACCGCCCCGGACGCTCGCGTCACGCGAGTCCGGCGAGATTTCGGCGGAGGTCGAGCGGATCTGTCTCAAGTGCCTCGAATATGAGCCTCGGGATCGCTATTCCAACGCGAGCGACGTCGCCGCGGAATTGCGCGCCGCGAGGGTGACGGAGTCTCGTGGAGCGGCGTCGCGCGCCGTGAATTCGACCTCGAGCGGGCGGCGGTTGGCGCTGGGGGCCGTCGCGACCGTTGCCGCGGTGGTCGCGCTAATTGTTTGGGCGGCGTTGCCGCCGAGTGGTGACTCCGGCGTGAACGATCCTCGCTCGCCCGGCTCCAGCCCAAGCGGCGTTGACGGGCGCTCGCCCGCATCGGCGCCTATAACCGCAGCCAGCGGCTCCACGGATGCGAACGCAGGAGTGGCGGGATTCGAGTCGCTGTCGACCAAGGAAGTGCGTCCGCTCTTGTGGTACCCGCTGTTGAATGTCGCCCCCAAGCAGCTGTGGGCCAACGACAAGCCGCCATTGTTGTCGCTCAATCACGACGCGGCCTCCAAGTCGATCTTCGCCAATAGTGCGAAGTCCGTGTTTCTCTCCTTAGGAAACGCCGACTCGTCGGACTTCAAGCTCGAGATGGAGGTTGCCCAAAACAAGTGGCAGGGATTTGCGATCTTTCTGGGGGTGCCCGACCAAAACGCGGCTCAGCTTCGGCTTGAGCGACGCCTGCGTCCCTTCCACGTGTTTTCCATGAAGGTTGGCCGTCGCTCCAACGATCTCCTTTGGCAACGTCGTCTGCTTTCGGTCGGCGGCGACCCGAGCTCCGAAGATGCCCAGGTTTTTCCTCCGGAGGAATTCGGCGTCGACGTTGTCAAGCCTCCGGCCGCTCTGTTTGCTAAGATCCGAATCGTGGTCGCCGACGGGCGGCTCAAGCAGTTTTTCTGGGAAGACCGCGAGTTAACCAACCTTCGCGAGCTTCCCGATGATCGCCGAGCCGAGGCCTGTCCGTTGTCGGGCCGCTTCGGCATTGTGCTCGAAAACGACAGCATTCAGTTGCAGAGTGTCAAGATTCAATACACGCGCTGATGTTGGCGCGACGAGTTGCGTTGCGTGCGTTGCGTGCGTTGCGTTTTCCAACTTCGATGAGCATCTTATGACCAAGAAACGAATTCCCATTCATTTGCACTTCCATCACATTGAATTGGAGGACCTGCCCGCTCTGGCGCGGCAGCATGCGCTTTGGAATGGCTTGAGGGCGAGCGACGGAGCCTCGGCCTTGCATCTCCACTTTCACTTTGAGAACAAGCGGCTGGCGAATCACGAGATCGATGAGCCTGCCTTGCTGGGCATGACGCCGGTCGCGACGATTGGCTACGACACCCAGGGCGCCATCTGTGTCGTGGGGCGCGTGATCGACACCGGCGGAATTTGGGCCGGCGCGAAGGCCAAAGTCTATGCAACAGACCCTGGCGATCCCAGCTTGCTGCCGATTCCATCCGACGCCGTGCCGGCCGACTTTGTGCAGAACTCCATCGGCGAGGGCCACTACCGATTTCACACCGTGTCCGGCGCCAGCAACGATGGCTCACAGAATTGGGTGGTCGTCTGGATTCTCAGCACTTCGGGCGCAAACATCGCGGCCTTGGCGCGGAAACGCCGGTTCGAGGGACAGGTTTCCGCCATCAATCAATGTGGCTACGCAGCGGCAGCGCTGGCCGCTCCCCTGTTGAAGGATGAGTTTCCTGCTCGGTGGCAGCTCGTTTTGAAGGATGCCACTCAGTTGCTGGTGTATTCGGCTTGCGAGTCGACGATTGACGAGCTCGTGTGGCAGGGAGGCGACTGGCGACTGTTGGTCTCTCGCACTGCGGAAGGTGGCTACCGAGGTGTGCTGGCCTGCGACCAAGGCGAGCTGGCGCCATTGACGTATTTCGCCATGCAGCTGTCGCCAAATTCGCTCAACCAGTTCCGCATCCCCGCCCACATCCAGTCAGAGTTTGGTGACACTGTCTGGCTCGGGCCTGGCGTTTAATCCAGCACCGGAGGTCATCTCGTTGAGCGTTCCGCTGGCGAGCTGTGTGATGGTGACGGGAGGAGACCGGAAGCCGTTTGTCGAGCAGTCGATTCGGCTGTTTCAGCGACAGACCTACGCGCATCGCGAGCTGGTGATCGTGTCCGATCAGCCACTGTGTGCTTGGAACGCCGGCAGCGAAGCGCAGGCGTCCGTTCGACACGTTGCAGTGCCGGAGGGGTTGTCGATCGGGGCCAAGCGCAACTTGGGTTGTCACTTTGCACGCGGCGAGCTGTTGGTGATGTGGGATGACGACGACTGGTGCGCGGCCGACCGTCTGGCCACTCAGCTGGCGCCGCTCCTCGGCGGCTCCAGTGCGCTCTCGGCGATCGGCAACAGCCCCGTGTTCGAGCTGGCCGCATGGCGGTTCTGGCGGATGGATGAGACGCTGTTTCAACGCATGTTTCTTGCCAACGTTTTCAGCGGCACGCTCGCCTTTGCCAAGCAGCTTTGGAAGCACGGGCGACGCTTCCCCGATACATCGCTCGGTGAAGACGCCGGGTTCCTCGCGGCGGCGTTGCAGTCCGGCGCGACCTTGGCGCCCATCTCGGGAGAGGGCCGGTTTGCCTACGTTCGCCACGGGGGAAACACGTGGTCGTTTCGCTGCGGCGAGCACCAGGACGCGAGCCTGTGGCACGCCAGCTCGCCGACACTTCCGGAGGAGGATTGCGGCTTCTATCAAGCGATGCGGGATCGCGCGCACGAGCTGGAACGCGAGAGTCATCCATCCGTCCCGGCCCGGTGGACCGGTCGGGCCTCCATCGCAGGCGACCCTTGTGAGGCCCGGTGGACCGGTCGGGCCTCCATCGCA
>JAGQPF010000771.1 GCA_020426845.1 Planctomycetales bacterium | reverse complement strand
CGGCTCAGGCCTATGGCAGCAACCGAGGGGGGAGCGCAGGACGAGTTGGTGTGGTGCGCCCAAGCCTGGATGGTTGTTCCCGTATGATCGTCGACCAGAGCTGTGGAGAGACGTGCCGGCGATCGCTCAACCCAGCGTTTGTAGAGACTCTCATGGGGATGCCAGTTGGCTGGTCGACCGCGCGGATAGGTTGCGGTGTATCGGAAACGCGGTGGTCCCGTTGGTTGGAGCTCATGCGTTCCGAGTTCTTGCAGATCGGCTCGCAGAAGCAACAGGAGATGAAGAATGAGTGATCAGGAAGAAAATCGTGGAATCGATGAAGACGAAGGCGAGCAAGGTAGTATGGCGCCTGATCTCAAAGAGATCAGTGAAATTGAGAGTATCCTCATTTGCGACCACATCACCGTCTCGGATGGGGGGATGCCTCTTTATCCAAACGCGAACTACAGACGTTATTTAGCTATGTGCGACTCGATGGTGATTCAATCCACCTATAGATCGAGTGACGCCGATTCGGCTAGGTCTGTCCTTAGGAGTTCACTGCTTGGCCGGTGGTCGTATCTTATGCGCTTTCGGCTTGCTCGTATGACTCAGTCTACGTTTGGTGATGATGCCCCATCTTCATTTTCGCAGCAGATCTCTGGGGCGCTGACTTCCCCCGTCAAGGTTCGGCCGTGCGGTGGGGTCTGGGTTGCAGAGAGTTCGGCTGGTCAAGAGGCACGACGATTCGGTTTGACCGAGTGGGATGCAGCCATCTCTTTGCGGTCGTGGCTGATGTCTCAGCTGCGTGACCATATGATTGGATCGGCCTTTGGTGTGATGGATGCGGCTTCTGTTGGGGCTCCGAACAGGGATCAGGCGTCAGCGGATCCTTCGCCATCCATCTTGCGTGAAGCTGAGGAGATCGTCTCGGTGGGGCGACAAGAGCAGCACGGGACTCCTGAGGACTGCTTTGGTCTTATTGCTGAGTTCTGGTCGCTATGGCTTGATCGTCGCGTGAGTAGCCAGGATGTCGCTATGATGATGGTGCTCTTGAAGGCTGCTAGGGCTCGTCACCGATGCAGAGATGGCGAAGACATTCAGCGTGACACGTTGGTTGATCTGGCTGGCTACGCGGCGTGCTGCGATCGAATGAGGCGAAAGTAGGTCCTGGGCACGCTTCACGCTGTGAAGGGTCTATCGTCTACTTATGGCGTTCCTTGATAACCTGATCCTCCCAAATCAGGCCGAGCTGGAATTTGAGATATGCTGCAATTCTCTGCGTGAATTTTATCGGCGCTATTGGGTAGAGGTTGTCCCCGACAGGTTGAAGTGGGCCTGGTATATTGATGCGATTGCTGACCATATCGAGGCATTCCATGCCGGCCAGATTCGGAAGCTTCTGATCAATATGCCTTTCCGACTCGGTAAGAGCGTTCTTTGTAACGTTCTCTACCCAGCGTGGGCGTGGCTCAGGGACCCTGGAACACGTTTTTTTTCCGCATCGCACTCTCTAGCTTATGCTACGCGAGATACGAGATTCACGCGTCAGGTTATCACGAGCGCAAGATATGTTGCAATGAACACGGACGCTTCCACTGGGAAGCCTCGTTGGGAGCTGGCTGGAGATCAGAACCAAAAAGGATACTTTGAGAACTCACTCAAAGGATACCGGTTGGCGACACATGTTGGAGCGGGTACCGGGTCTGGTGGTGATGTGAATATCCTTGACGACCCAGCTTCTGCCGATCAGGCAAGAAGTAACGCTGAGCGTGAATCTTGTAGCCGATGGTTTTGGGGAACATTCTATTCACGCCAGAACGACCCTGAGAAGACGCGGATCCTTTGCGTGCAGCAAAGATTGCACCCGAAAGACACGTCAGGGGAGATCTTGGCGAAAAACATTGGCTTTGATCATTTGTGTATCAGTATGGAGTTCTCGGATCGACGGAGGAAGGGGCCGACGAGCATTGGGTGGGTCGATCCACGAAAAGAAGAGGGTGAGTTGTTGGCTCCGGACCGGTTTCCGCAAACCGAGATCGACTCATTCAAGGTTGCGCTCGGTCCTGACTGGGAGGCTCAAGCAAACCAGGATCCACAGGAGGTTGGCGGCAACCTGATCGACGAGAGTAACCTTCCACGGTGGCGTCTAATCCCAGAGTCGTTCGATCGAGTCATTCAGTCTTGGGATTGCGCCCTGAAGGGTGACGAACAAGACAAGCCGAAGGGGCACGCGGGCCGGTCATATGTTGTTGGGACTGTATGGGGATTCAAGGGGACGCGAGCGTGGTTGCTATGGGTTGAACGAGGCCGGTGGGGAATCGTTGAAACCATCGAAGCGATCAAGCGGGTGTCTGCAATGTGGCCTGCGGCGCTAGAGAAATACATTGAAGACAAAGCGAACGGGCCAGCGATCATGGATACTCTCAAGGAGAGCCTTCATGGGTTGATCCCAGTTGAGCCTATGGGATCAAAGTACGCACGTTTTGCGGCTTGTGTGCCATATTTCAAGGCCGGTCAAATCTGTGTTCCTGAGAACGACTTGTTTCC
The DNA here is from genome assembly GCA_020426845.1 of Planctomycetales bacterium. Classification (GTDB taxonomy): domain Bacteria; phylum Planctomycetota; class Planctomycetia; order Pirellulales; family Pirellulaceae; genus JAGQPF01. The sequence continues at coordinate 401 of JAGQPF010000771.1, read as the reverse complement.
ATGGGTTGATGCCTATGTTTCGGAATTGACTGGGTTCCCGAATACGGGTCAGGACGACCAAGTTGACTCGACTTCCCAGGCCATCAAGGCTGTGTGGCAGTCGAGAAATGGTGGCTTCGGTTACTCGATGGGGCCTGATGGTGACGCGCCTGAGGTGACCGACTCACCCACGAGCTCTATCCGTGCCGCTGCACAGCTCGCCGGCCGCCTGGAGGACACCTGCCGCAGGATGATGGGAATACCGGCGCACGCTCGTGTGGATGAATTTTGGCGTAGGTGGGGAATGATCCAGGCTGGGCGCGATCTTGATCCGGCCCAGGCTGAACCCATGATTCAGACCTCAGGCGACCCGGATAGGTTGGCTAAGGAGCTGGCTGGATGCGCCTTCGGGATTAGCGTTG
>JAGQPF010000124.1 GCA_020426845.1 Planctomycetales bacterium | reverse complement strand
CCAAGAAGGGCCACACCGCAGATTCGGTGCCTCCTGACGGAGAGATCGTTTTCCTGCGTTCGACGGCCAACCTATCCACTGGCGGCACGGCGGTCGACGTGACCGACGTGGTCCACCCCGACATCGTGCAGATGGCGCAACGCGCTGCGCGAGCCATCGATCTGGATGTCTGCGGGGTCGACTACCTGACCACTGACATCACGCGTTCCTACAAGGTCACTGGCGGGGCAATTTGCGAGGTGAACGCTGCGCCGGGATTCCGCATGCACGTCGCACCCAGCGAAGGAACCCCGCGTGATGTTGCCGGACCTGTGCTCGACATGTTGTTCCCGCCCGGGAGCCCGAGTCGCATCCCGATTGCTTCGATCACCGGCACCAATGGCAAGACCACCACGGCGCGGATGGTCGCCCACATCATGAAGATGGCCGGAGGTCACGTCGGTCTGGCCAGTACCGATGGGGTCTACATCGACGGACATCGCACCGTCGAAGGCGACATGACCGGGCCCGTGGCGGCGCGCATGGTGCTGCGCGATCCCAAGGTAGACTGCGCCGTGCTCGAAACGGCACGCGGCGGGCTGCTACGACGCGGCATGGGCTACCGCCGCGGTACCGTCGGGGCAGTGCTGAACATCGCTGCGGATCATCTGGGCTTGCGCGGCATCGACACCCTTGAGGAACTTGCCAAGGTGAAACGCACGGTGGTCGAGGTCGCCCAGGACACCGCGGTGCTCAATGCCGACGACCCACGGTGTCTGGCAATGGCCGACCACACCGAGGCGCGTCACCTTTGTTATGTCACCCGCGACCCGGGTCATCAACTGGTCCGTGAGCACATTCAGGCGGGCGGTCGTGGCGTCGTCCTCGAACAAGGCATCGCGGGCAAGATGATCACCCTTTACGAGGGCGGTTCGCACATTCCCCTGTTGTGGACTCATTTGATTCCAGCAACTCTCGACGGGCGCGCGGAGCACAACGTGCAAAACGCCATGTTCGCCGCTGCGATCGCCTATAGCATGGGGGTGAAGCTCGAGGAGATTCGCCACGGCCTGCGCACTTTCGACACCACCTTCTTCCAGGCGCCCGGGCGGATGAATGTTTGTGACGACCACCCCTTCAAGGTGATCCTCGACTATGGCCACAACCCTGCTGCGGTCGAGGCGATGGCCACCCTCTGCCAGCGGCTCGCGCCGCAGGGGCGGCGGTTGGTGGTGTTGGCCGCCCCCGGCGATCGGCGCGACGAGGACATCGAGGAAACGGCGCGCGTCTGTGCCGGTCGCTTCGATCACTATCTATGCAAACGCGATGACAATCCCCGTGGCCGTGATCGTGATGAGGTGCCCAATATGCTGCGCCGCACGCTGCTGGCCGAAGGAGTGTCCGCCGATCAGATCGAAGTGATTCCCGATGAGGTCGAGGCTGTGGATCGGGCACTGCATCTGGCTCTTCCTGGCGATCTCCTGTTGATCTTCGGTGACGCCATCGACCGGTGCTGGAAGCAGATCACCGGTTTCCACTCCGACGGGGAGGCCCCCCCCGAAGCGGCGCCACTGGCCCCGGATTCGCAGGTCGGCGGGCTGGTCCGTGACGCAAGTGGAGAGGCCGGCTCCGACCCCGCCGACGAGCGGTGGATCCGCGATGAGCGCGGCGTGCGGTTGGCGCGCGAACCCGAACTCTCCGACTGATTTTCGGCCCGATGGAGTACCAGGACTCGCGACGTCTGACCGGGCCCAATTTGCTCTGGGACCACCCCGGAGCAGTGGTGGAGACCCTGTACGGCTCCCTTTCCAATGGCAAAGCGCGCGATCGTGAATCGGCTCGAGCGGACGAGGCGATTGCGCTGTGGCAAGAGATTGGGCGCCGCTCATTGGATGCTCTTGGCT
>JAGQPF010000123.1 GCA_020426845.1 Planctomycetales bacterium | reverse complement strand
GTTGGTCACGTCCGAGTCGCCGGCGCCATAGGTCGAATCACCGGAGTCATCGCTTCCACCGTCGTCGGTGTCGTCGGTGCTAGCCGAGTCGTCCGCGGTCCAGCCGGTGTCGTCGGAGCTGTCGTCGCCGACGTCGTTGGTCACGTCCGTTTCGCCGGCGCCGTAAGTCGAATCACCGGAGTCGGAGTTTCCGCTGTCGTCGGTGCCAGCCGAGTCGTCCGCAGTCCAACTAGTGTCGTTGGTCACGTCCGTTTCGCCAGCGTCGCTGCCGCTGTCGTCAGTGTCAGCGACGACGTTGTCCGCTGTCCAACCGGTGTCGTCGCCATCGTCGTTGGTCACGTCCGAGTCGCCGGCGCCGTAGGTGGAACCTCCGGAGTCGTCGATTCCACCATCGTCGGTGTCAGCGATGTCGTCCACCGTCCAATCGGTGTCGTCGGAGCTGTCATCGCCGCCTTCGTCGATCACTTCCGTGTCGCCGGAACCGTAGGTGGTGTCATTGGTTCCGCTGCTACTGTCGTCGGTGGCAGCTGCCCAGCCGTTGTCGTCGGAGCCGTTAACTTCATCACTGTGGTTGGTCACCTTTGAATCGTCGGTTCCGTAACCTTCAGCATTGCTCGTTGTCGAACTGTCCGTCGCGGGAGTCGAGGGGCCTGATTCGGTGATCGTGACACCATACCCGGCAGGAGTGTCCTCGCCGTTGTCCGTGTCGTCTGCTGCCGAATGATCGGACACCCAGGAAGATTGCGATTGCGAATCTCCGCCGTAGGTGTCGTTACTGGATCCCGGGTTGCCGTCGTCGGTTCCCTCTGTCGCTACAGTGCCTGAGTCGGTTGAGTCGTCAGTGGTGCTAACGTCGGCGGCCCAAGTCGCATCCGACGGACTGTCGTCACCGCCGCCGTAATTGGCTTCTTGCTGCGACTTGTCGTGACTGACTTTGAAGTCGTCATCATGCTTCTGCTCGAGCGGCTGATACTTGTCGCCGCCGCCATGGCCATCGCCACCGTCGTCATGCTTCTGCTCGACCGGCTGATATTTGTCGCCGCCGTCATGGTCATCGCCACCGTCGTCGCCACTGTCGTACTTGGCATGCACTTCTTGGTGGGGCTTGTCATGGTCGCCGCCGTCATCATGCTTCTGCTCGACCGGCTGATACTTGTCGCCGCCGTCATGGCCATCGCCACCGTCGTCGGTACCGGCGTACTTAGCATGCACCTCGGGCTTGTCGTGGTCGCCGCCGTCATCATGCTTCTGTTCGACCGGCTGATATTTGTCGCCGCCGTCATTGTCGTCGCCACCGTCGTCGGTGCCAGCGTACTTGGCATGCACCTCGGGCTTGTCGTGGTCGCCGCCGTCATCATGCTTCTGCTCGACCGGCTGATATTTGTCGCCGCCGTCATGGTCATCGCCACCGTCGTCGCCACCGTCGTACTTGGCATGCACTTCCTGGTGGGGCTTATCGTGGTCGCCGCCGTCATCATGCTTCTGCTCGACCGGCTGATATTTGCCGCCGCCGTCATGGTCATCGCCGCCGCCGTCGTCACTGCCGTGCTTGGCATGCACTCCTTGGTGGGGCTTGTCATGGTCGCCACCGTCATCGCCGCCACCGTGTCCATACTTCGCATGCGCCTCTTGGTGGGGCTTTTCGTGACTCTCGTTGGCGCCATCATCGCCATGATCGTCATATTTCTGTGCGACCGGCTGATGTTTGCCGCTGTCGTGGCCGTCGCCATCGCCGTCGTCACCGCCGTACTTGGCATGCACTTCTTGATGCGGCTTGTCGTGGCTGTCGTGGCTATCGCCGCCGTACTGCTTCGCATTGGCGTGATGGCCGCCATCGTCGACTTTGTGTCCGTCGCCGCCATCATGTCCGCCGTGTTTGGCCACGGGCTGATCGTGGCCGCCGTCGTCATAGTCGTTCAGGCCCAAGTCATGATGTCCGCCACCATCGTGCTTGCCATAACCTCCGTGGTGGGCACTGTCGGCGACGTGTCCGTCGTGTCCCAGGAAGTCGGCATCGTCTCCGTATGCGGCGCCATCGAACACCTCGCCTTGCGGTTCGACGTCATAGTCCAAGTCAGCGCCGGGGAGGCACGTCCCCGAGAGCAGCACGCGAGGCTCGAGGGAGTCGACCTTTAAGGTGGGGCTGTTGGGTTGCTGATTGTTCCGATTGGAGGAGGTGTTCCGATTGGTCGGGCTGTCGGCAAAGAGATCGTCGAACGGTTGTTGACTCACGGGGGCGGCCTCTGGGTCTGGGGGAGCGTCAAAGAGAGCGCTTGCGGACCAGAGCCGTCGCTCCGGCCTGCACACCCCATCCTGTTCAGCAAATGGAAGCGGGATTGCGTGCGATGCGGAAGCAGGATGGGTGTCAGAAGTACTGATCCATCGCGAGTGGCGAACGCCTGATCATCGACACGACCCGCTCCGTCCGCAGCTCACCGGAATCGGCAGATGCGGAACAAGCCGACCAGGGGCGTGAACGACGCGCCAAATCGGCTCAAACTGAAAGTGAAGGGAGCAAGCGATGTCGAAAACCTAGGTCGAAAACCCATGTTGAGCCTCGGGAAATCGCCTCAAATCGGCTTTGCCGCCGCTATAATCCCCACTCTTGCCCCACTAATCCGCATAATTGCCTTTCCTCATCGTTTTTCGCTCAAGTCAGGACCCCAAGCCGGTCAAACCTCTGGCGGCGAAGTGCCCACAACGTCGCTCCGAGAAAATTTCTCACGTTTCAACGCTGGACTTTCTTCGCGACGTTTGGGGATGCTCGGCAAGTTTCTTTTTCCATCAAACTCCGTGTCTTGGTGCCTCCGTGAGAGATCAACGAAGCGTGCAGCCGGTCAAACCGATCGCGGCGAGGTGTGAACGCCATTCCGCCAGGTCCTTTCTTGCAACTGATATCAACTCCCCTGCCCTGCGCCCGCAGCACACTCGATTCCCTCGATGGCCGATGTTGAAGCTGTTGGTGATGTGCGCGCTGAGTGTGTGCCTCTTCCTGCCTCGAGCCGAAGCACAGTGGCGGCGGCATACCATCGACGCGTCGTCGCGCGGGGCCGACGGCGTGCGACTAGCGGACGTGAACGGCGACAGTCGGCAAGATCTGGTCTGCGGCTGGGAGGAGGGCGGAGTCATCCGCGTCTATCTCCAGCCAGCTCGCGCCGAGCGTCAGCAACCGTGGCCGGCCGTTACAGCGGGCCAAGTGCCTTCGCCCGAGGATGCCGTGTTCGCCGACCTGGATCTCGATGGCAACATTGATGTGTTGAGCTCGACGGAGGGACGCAGCCGCATGTTGTTTGTCCATTGGGCGCCGCTTCGCGACAAGTTGCTCGACCCGGACGCATGGAAAACCGAGGCGATTCCCGCTGCGACGGGCAACCAAATGTGGATGTTTGCTCTGCCGCTGGAGCTTGATGGTCGGCCGGGCCCGGAGATGATCGTCGCTAGCAAGGGAACTGGCGCCACGGTGTCCTTGCTCATGGGGCCGTCCGAGAAGAGTCGGCGACGTGAGCTGACGGCCTATCGGCTGCAGTCGCTTTACCAAGCAGGCTGGGTGATGTCGCTCCATCCGTTGGACTTCGATCGTGACGGCGACCTGGATGTGCTCGTGAGCGACCGGAAGGGCGCGCATCGTGGCGTGTTGTGGCTGGAAAACCCGGGCACCGAGGCAGTGCGACAAGGCAAGCCGTGGCGCGAGCAGCGCGTCGCCGGCGAGGACAAGGAAGTGATGTTTCTCGACGCAGGAGACTTCGATGGCGACGACCAGCTCGACATCGTGACAGCCACGCGCAATGGGGTCATTCTGCACTCGCGTCAAACTGACGCCGCTGGGCAGCAGTGGGCCACGACGACGATTCCCAATCCATTCGCCGCGCCCAATGGCAAGGCTGTCGCCATTGCGGACGTGAATCTGGACGGGAAGCCCGATCTCATGCACACCGCCAACAATGGCGGCAATCGAATGCACCGTGGCGCCGCTTGGCTCGAGCGAACCGCCGAGGGTTGGAAGACACACGACATCAGCGGCGAGCGCGGCGTCAAGTTTGACCTGATTCAAGCGATCGACATCGACGAGGACGGCGATCTCGATCTAATGACCTGTGAGGAACGCGACAACCTCGGATTGTTCTGGTACGAGAATCCAACTCGATAACTCAATTGCGGTGGCTAAGGCGCCGTGCGCTCCGCCTCTTCGCGAGCGGAGGGAAAACGACGGATCGATCCGCTAAGCCGCGCGTAGGTTTCGAACACCTCGCCTCCATCCAAGGCGCGCGGATCGCCGGTGCGGCGCAGGTACTCGTGCAACTCCGATTGCAGACGCGCCAACAGCGATCGGTGCTCCGGATGGCTGGCGAGATTCTCGAGGCAATCGGGATCCGCTTCGACATCGAACAATTCGAATTCGGGGCGCTTGGCCACGGCGAGCTCCAGGAATCGTCGGAAATCGGGATCGCTTCGGCGCTCCACCAGCAAGCTCAGGGTGGGGCACGCATCGATGTCGTGGTAGCCACCGTGCGGCGGACCCGCGCGGCTGCCCTCAAACTTCCAGGGCGTGCCGGCCGGCCACCGAGTGGGGCGGAAGTTATGCACCAGCAGCCAGCGATCGCTCCGCATGCAACGCTGCGGATAGGCCGAGTTGTTGTAGCGCGACGACGAATGCCGTTCGCGCCCCGCGTAGGCGCGACGCTGTGCGTCGACCAGGCCAGTGCGGTCGGAGGTCAGCAAGTCCAACAGACTGCTGCCGCTCATGTTGGACCGACTCGCAAGGCCCGGCAGGCCGGCCGCTGCGAGGATGGTCGGCGCGAGATCGACGAAGCCAACCAAGTCGCGAATCTCCCGTCCGCCGCCGACTTGTTGAGGCCAGCTGATGGCCAGCGGCACGTGCACACCATGCTCATAACAATTCGCCTTGGCGCGCGGAAATGCCATGCCGTTGTCACTGGTCACGATGATCAACGTATTGTCGAGCTCGCCTCGCTCCTCGAGCAGCTTCACCATCCGGCCCAGGTGTTCGTCGAAGTGCTGCACTTCGCGCGCGTAGTCGAGCAGGTCGGAACGGACCTCGGGCACGTCGGGCAGATAGCCCGGCACGGAGACTTTGTCGGGATCGCCGCCGTCCTTGAGTCCCGAGCCCGCAGTGAAGCCGCGATGCGGCTCGGAGCCGCCGTACCAGAAGCAGAACGGCGCACCCTCGGGACGCTGGCTCAGGAAGTCCGCGAAGTTGGCTGCGTAGTCGGTGTTGCGAAAGCCCGAGTGCGGCGGCTTTAAGCGAAGTTTGTTGAAAGCGGGCCCCGCCGGATTGCTTTCTCGACCCGGCCCGGGCACCCCCGGACCCCAGCCTTTGCCGGTGTGGCCGACAAAGTAGCCGGCCGCTTCGAGCAGGTCGGGGTAGGTGGCAAAGCGAGCGGAGAAGGAGCTGCCGTGGGTGCCAGCATGCTCGACCTGCCAATGATGACGCCCCGTCAACAGTGCGGCTCGCGACGGACTGCAGCCGGGAGAGCCCGCATAGGCTCGCCAAAACAACACGCCTTGTTTGGCCAAGCGGTCGAAATGGGGAGTCACCGCTGCTCGGTCACCATAGGCGCCGGCATGAGGAAACGACTGGTCGTCGGAGATGGCCAACAGAATGTTCGGCCGCTTGACTACGTCGGCGTTGGCCATGGCAGCCACGAGCAACGCCAGCAACGGACAAACTACGACCCCCAACACGAGCGTTGACATGCTCGCTTGTGCATGGGGAGAGATTCCGTAATGCATCGTGGCCGAACGACGTGCCCCGGAAGCACGGACATGCGGGCGTAGCAACGGCAAGCGTTGACGGCAACGTTTCGTGGAAGTATAGATGGTGGAGCGAGCATTCATGCGGGTAACAGCCTGTTTAAAAAGCCCCACTGGCAATGGGAATGGTCTTCGTCGTGCCGCCACGTGTGGGGCCGATTGCCGGATGAGGTGTTCGGCATGCCTTGTCAGAGGCGAGGCATGGGTATGGGGCAATGGGGACCCCCCACTATCTCACGCCCACGTTGGCGGTGCCACTATCGGTCCTAGAGGCAGCGAAGGGAATCATTGACGAAATCCGAAACAGGCAGCCAAGAATTGAATCCCGTCGGCGAATGGGGAGGATGCCGTGGCCGTGGAATCGCGTGCCCCCCCGCGCTCCCCCCGCGCTCCCCCACGAGCAAAGCCCCTGCAGGGGCGACAGACGTTAGCCTCGAGCGCGAGCTCGGGGAAAAGCGGGAAAGCAGCTTGGCGAAGTTGGCTCGCCACAGGAGAACTTATGGTCGTCAAACGCAGCAATTCGCACGTCAAGCAGTCGTATCTGGTCTCGCATCCCAAATTTACGGTGACGCGCACAGCCCACGGCACCATTCGCGAGTTCGTGCACTACGATGGGGCGACCTACCGGGAGTACACCTCCGAAACTTCTCTTTTCGGTCTGCCGATGTTGCAGATCATTCGGGGGATTAATCCCGAAACGGGCAAGCGAGAAGTGGCTCGAGGCGTGGTCGCGATCGGCCAGTTCGCCGTCGGCGGAATTGCGATTGGCCAGATGGCACAGGGCTATATCGGCATCGGCCAACTTGCCACCGGGCGAATTCTTGCCATCGGGCAGCTCGCCGTCGCGCCGTTAGCTCTGGGCCAAATGACACTCGCTGTCGCCGCCGTCGGGCAGATGGTGTTCGCGCTCGCGGGGATCGGACAAGGAGGCTGGGTCAGCCTGGGATTTCTCATGTCCTCCCTGACGGGCGGCTAACGTTTGCGCTGATTCCATGAACTCGCGCGCATCAGTGAGCAATTGCAGTCGCGTGGATGGATCAACGGGGTTGCGCGCGGTTCCACGCGCTCGCGCCCGTGGCTAACGTCTGTCGCCCCTTCGGGGCTTGTGCGCGTGGCGTGCGCGCCCATGTATCTGCGTGCGCGCCCGTGGAAATGCGGCGCAAACCGGTCGAACTTCGCTCAAGTTCATAACGCTGAAAAAGCCCCCAAGGGCGACAGACGTTAGCCACGGGCGTGAGCCCGTGGATCGGCGTGCGCGCCCGTGAATCTGCGAGCGCGCCTGTGGAAACGTGGCGCAAACCGGTCGAACTTCGCTCAAGTTCATTACGCTAAAAAGCCCCGGAGGGGCGACAGACGTTAGCCACGGGCGCGAGCCCGTGGAGCCGTGGCGTGCGTGAACGCACAGCGCGGTTGTGTTCTGCCGTGACGCTTCGCGACGTCTAGGCGCCAACTGGCAATCGAATCCACCTTCAACGTGTTGACTGCAAGGCCGGGTTCCAACGGTCGCTTCGACATTGCCTGCCGGCGCGAGAATTGCTTGTTTTCTAACAAGACGAGGAAAAGCACCTTCTCCATCCGGGGAACCCCTTTTCCCGTCATCCGAAGGATTCCACGTCACTTGGGCCTTTAGGTGAGGAGCTTGTCATGCTTTCGCGACGACGGTTTTTGGGCATGGGCATGGGCGGAATCGGCGCGTTGGCTGTCGCCTCCGGTTGTCGCTTTCCGGGGCACGAGCAATTGGCGTACGGAGACGATCTGACCCCGGAGGGATTGCGCCGCCGCGCCGAGTTGATCGCAGTCAAGGATCGCTTGCTGGGCTATCCGATCAACATGAACTCTCCGCCTGCCGAGTTTTTCGCCTGGCGAAAACAACTGTTTGCCGCCGGCGTGGACGCCTTCGCCTTCAACAATGTGGGCAATCCGTTCAAGGAGAGTCCGATCCCCTACAACACACACGATTACGAGGCGGCGACGATCCGTGAGTTCGGCAAGCTGTTCGGATTTCCCGAGGACGACACGTGGGGCTTTCTTTCTCACAGCGGCACGGACAGCAACATGCACGGGATGTATATGGGGCGAACGTTGCTCGAGGGCCGCACCGGTCTGAAGCCCAATGCCTATTTCACTCGCGAGGCTCATTACTCGGTGCAGATCTTGCGAGATCTGTTGGGAATGGAGACGGTGGAGGTGGGCACGCTCGCCGACGGCGCCATGGATCCCGACGACCTTGCCGCTCAGCTCGCGCGTCATCGGGAGGCGCCGGCGCTGGTGGTGGCGACAATCGGCACAACCTTTAAAGGCGCGATCGACAATGTCGACGCGATTCAGCGCCAGCTCGCCGGCCACCCGTCCTACCTACACCTCGACGCGGCGTTGTTCGGCGGCTACCTGCCGTTCACCGACCACGCGGCCGAGGTGCTGCAGCGAGTCGCGGGCGCGGATCGCTACGACTCGATCGCGGTCTCCTGCCACAAGTTTTTCGGCTTTCCCTCGCCGGCAGGCTTGTACGTGATGCGGCGAAGTGTGTACGACGAGTTCAACGATCGATTCAGTCGCATCCACAATCCGGAGTACATTGACCACGTGCCGGGCACGATCACTTGCTCGCGCGACGCGGTGAAGCCGGCGGAGTTCTTCTACTTCACCACGCCACCGGCGCGCGCCCGACAAGTTGCCGACGCCAAGCTGATGCTCGCCAATGCCGAGCACTTGCTCGAACAACTCCGGTCGCGGTTCCCGCAACTGGGGGCGACACGCGCCAATGCGTTGTCGAACACCGTCTACTTCCGCTGCCCGTCCGCCGAACTGGTGAAGAAGTACTCGCTGGCGACCATGCATCTGGAACGCGACGGCAAGTCCGAGCTTTACTCGCACGTCGTCGTCATGCCGCACGTCAGCCGCGACGTGCTCACCGAGTTCTTGGAGGACGTCGCCAAGGCTTGAGTGTGGCTCAGAGCTTCACGTCGTAGTACTCCAATGCCCAAGCCCTGGAGCGATGAAACGCACTCACTGCTCTCCTAGCCCTGACGTACAAACCAGCGGCGGCCGACTAACTACTTTCGTAGATAACGACGGCCACCAACCACCCAGCCAAGAATATGCCGGGCGTGTTGGCCAGCACGAGCCACTTGGCGATCTTCGACTGATTCCAACTGCAAATGGCCGCAGTGAAGCTTGCGAGTGTCAGTAGGCAAAAAAACAACCAGTAGCCCAAGACAAACGTCAAAGTATGGCCGAGAGCGTCAAGGAGGTTCGAAGCAGTTGGAGCGAAGCTCGGTGGCATGAGGAAGCAAAGCAGGAATGCCACAACAAGTGACACGGAGAGGGAAAACGCCGTGTAAGAAATGGCGAGCCCTTTGCTTTGGGACGATATCGAAAGAAGAAGCAGATCGGCGGTGCCAAACATTGCGACAAAGATGGCTGCTCCGGCGCCTGCCAGTGGCGAACACGGAAGTGCAACGAGGATCGCTGCCAGTACTGCCGCAGCCAAGATCCAAAGTTGAAGTTGGGAGATCGAAAATCGTTTAGGCATGACCGAAAACCCGCCGGAGTGAATCGGTATCGGGTCAAAACCGGCGAAGCTCTATAGGCCTTGCACCCTACTGATCGATATTTAAGGGGACTTCCAGATACTCCAACGCCCACTCTCGCATGAATCGGACCGCCAGGGGCTCGACTCGGTAGACGATCAATTCGGGGTTGTCGAGCGAGCCGAGGTACTGGCGGAGCAGCGGGTTGTCCTCCCAGATCTGCTCGAGCAGCGGTCGGTCGGTCAGCGGCTCGGCGCGTCCGGTGATTCGCACTTGGTCGTGGCGGTCGTCGAGATAGCACAGCTCGACGTTGGGGTTGGCCGCGATCTCGCCCGTCTTGTGGTAGCTGCGGAGATTGGCGATGTACACGGTGAAGCCGTCGGTGCGCACGGGCGACACCGGGCGCACGCGCGGCTGGTCGCCGTCGATCGTGGCCAGCATGGGAAAGCGGTCGGCCGCGACGACCGCCGAAGCAAGCTCGCGCAGGCGGCTGACGTCCACCGGCTCGGGGGCAGGTCGTGACATGTTGCAGTCACCTTACTGGATCAGGTACAGCGTCTGGTCGGACCGCAGCAGCAGTCCGTCCTCCAGCGGCGTCACGCAAGCGCGGAAGATCTCGTTTTCCGCTCGCAAGGTGATCTTGTTCTTCGAAACCACCTCCACGCCCTGGTCGCCGGCCTTGAGCACATAGACCAAGCCATCTTCGTTGGGGATGATCGCGTGTCCCGAGACGGCGATCGGCGACGCGGAGAAGCTGCCGTCCAGCCGCAGCCGAGCGGTCTCCTTGCCACTGGAGGCGATGTAGCTGGTCGCGGTGCCGGGGCGCAAGCTGACGACGATCACCTGGCCGTCGAGCACGATCGGCGAGGGCAAGTCGCGGCCGCCTTTGCGCTTGGTCCGCCAGACTTCCTTGCCGTCCGCTTGCACGGCGAACATGTCGCCAGGCCGTCCGTTGACGACGACCAGCAGCCCGTCGCCCGTCGGCGTCACGGTGGGGGTGCCGCGGCCGGTGTCGCCCTTGCTGAACCAGAGTTGGGCGCCGCTGGCCAAGTCGTAGCCAAACACTCCGGTCTCGCCGTTGAGCACCAGCTCTTGCTTGTCACCGTTGGCCACCACGACCGGCGTTGACCAGCCACGCAGTTGCTCGCGGGCCGTGCGCCACACCTCGGCCCCCGTCTCCTTGTTCAGGGCGACCAGGCATGACCCGCTGTCCTCGGCGTCACAATTTTGAATCACGAGCTCGCCCGCGATGATCGGCGACGCGGCAGTGCCCCAGACGTTTTCAAAATCGCCCAGCTCGCGCGACCAGAGCCGCGTGCCGTCCATCGAATAACAGTGCAGCCCGCCGCGGCCAAAGAAGGCCACGACCCGCTCGCCGTCGGTGGCGCACGTCGCGGACGCCCAACGATTCATCTGGTGCGTCTTCTCCGCGTCGCCCGTCCAGGCGGTCTGCTGCCAGAGCAGTTTGCCGTTTTTCCGCGAGACGCAGAACACGATCCGCTTGGCGCCATCGTTCTCGGCGCCGGTCAAGAAGATACGGTCGCCCCAAACGACCGGCGACGATTGGCCGAGCCCCGGCAATGCCGTCTTCCAGGTCACGTTCTCGTCATTCCAACGAAGCAGCGCCGGGGCGTCCGAGTGCCCGTCGCCATGCGGGCCACGCCACTGCGTCCACGGCTGCTCGCCACTGACGTGTGAGGAATGAAGGAGACCGGACGCCAGCAGGGCAAGTGAGGTGGCAAAGAGTGCGCGTCGCGACATGGGTAGGCCTGAGCGAATGGAGGGAAATTGCTTGGATTTGTATTTTCCGCCGAGCCTGCGGCGGATGCAAGTCAGTAGCAACGATGCGCACCGGCCCCGCAAGGGGCGACAGAAGGTAGCCACGGGCGTAAGCCCGTGGAGTCGCGCACACCACGCGCACCAGGCCCCGCAAGGGGCGACAGAAGGTAGCCACGGGCGCAAGCCCGTGGAGTCGCGCACGCCACGCGCACCAGCCCCGCAAGGGGCGACAGAAGGTAGCCACGGGCGCAAGCCCGTGGAGTCGCGCACACCACGCGCACCAGCCCCGCAAGGGGCGACAGAAGGTAGCCACGGGCGCAAGCCCGTGGAGTTGTGCGAGTTGGCTCTGCCTTGCGGGGCGACGTGTTCATTGAACCGCGCGAGCCGCCGGCGCTGCGCGGCTTGCGCGCCTCATTCCCTGGGCTTACGCCGGCTTACGCCCAGGGCTACCGTCTGTCGCCCCTCCGGGGCTTTTTGCGCGCGGCCCGCGCCTCATTCCTTGGGCTTGCGCCCAAGGCTACCGTCTGTCGCCCCTCCGGGGCTTTTTGCGCGCGGCCCGGGCCTCATTCCCTGGGCTTGCGCCGGCTCGCGCCCAGGGCAAACGTCTGTCGCCCCTCCTGGGCTTTTTGCGCGCGGCCCGCGCCTCATTCCTTGGGCTTGCGCCCAAGGCTACCGTCTGTCGCCCCTCCGGGGCTTTTTGCGCGCGGCCCGCGCCTCATTCCCTGGGCTTGCGCCGGCTTGCGCCCACGGCTACCGTCTGTCGCCCCTCCGGCCCTCCGGGGCTTTTTGCGCGCGGCCCGCGCCACTCCACGGGCTTGCGCCGGCTTGCGCCTGGGGCTACCGTCTGTCGCCCTTGGCGGGGCCTGTGCATGCGACTCCACAGGCTCGCGCCCTCGAGCCTCGGATCCGCTGTCGAAGCGCCTTGAGCAACGCGATATGATCGGCCAGCTGATAATGGGCGTTGAGCCCGCTGGGATTGGGCAGCACACTGACGGCGGCGTTGCCGATACGCTCTGCCTGCGGCCCGATGACGGCCTGTTGGCGGTCGCACCCGGTGCGATATGCCGTGATGCCCAGAAACGCGATGTGCACGATTCGATGTTGTTCTGCCAGCGCCGTCAGACGCTGCATGCCTTGCACAAGTTCGTCGCGGGATAGCTCATCGGCTCGCGCGGTGGCTCGTGCAACCACGTTCGTGATCCCGATGCCCTGCTCCACCAGATTCGCTTGCTCGGGGGGCGACCAGAGTCGCGGTGTGAAGCCGGCTCCGTGCAACGCGGGCCAGAATCGATTGCCGGGGCGGGCGAAGTGTTGACCGAGCGCGGCGGAATACAAGCTGGGGTTGATGCCGACAAACAGCAACTCGAGATCGTCCGCAATCACGTCGGGAACCAGCTTGTCCCGAGCCGCTTCGAGTTCGGCGCGAGTCGGCCGGCGTGACGCGACGGCTCTCACGGAGTCGCCATGATCGGAGCCAGCTCTTGCAGCAGCTTCACCGCCGAATCGGGAAACGCGTTGCGCTCCGTGCTCCAGAAGCTGATCACGCCACGCTTGCCATCCAACTCGATCGGGAAATGCGCGCTGGAGGCCATCAGTCTGCGCATGTGCGCAAAGTCCTTGCCGGGAACGCTGGCAAGGTTCGCGTGCACCACCGGCTCGGTTTGGCTTGCCACGGTCGGCAACGCCATCTCGGCGTCGCTGGTGACCAATTGCCCGAGCAGCGTTCGCCTGGTGGAGGCGTCTTGGGCCACCAGCAGCACCTTCAACTTGCGCTGTTCATGGACGGTCCAATCGACGCGATCGACCTGTGGCATGGCCAGTCGAAGCTGTTGGGCAAAGCGCGTGAATTGTCGCTCGGCATGCAACGAACCGCGAGCTGCGTCGGCGAGCGACTTCCGCTGGAGTTGGTCGAGTCGGCCGATGAACTCTTGGGTGCGGCTGGCGTCTTCCGCGTCGTAGATGTCGAAGTAGCCGATCATCATCTCCTCGTCGGTCTGGTCTCCCCAGCTCACGGTCTGTTTGGGATCGGGATTGGCCAGGTTGTCCTCCGAGTTGTCGAAGACCGCGTCACAGACGATCTGAGTCCCTTTGGGCATCAGCATCGGCTCTTTCAACAGGTAGCCGTTCTGCCAATTGAAGTCATAGCGCGGCACATGCAGCAGAGTTTGATCGGGGCGTCCATCGGGGAAGTGGGCCACATAAGTGAACGACTTGCCGCGTAGATGCATGTGGGGAAACATCGACACCAAGTAGCCGGCGGAGCCGAAAGTGTACGGCCGAGTGGTTTCCTTGTGATTTGCCGCGTGCGGGGGAATGCGGAATCGGGTGTTGATCGCCTTGTGGGTGGCCACGCGATGTTTCACCGCTGACGCCTCGATGAAACGCAAGCCGATGGAACTGCGATCGGTCTGCTTGGTGCCGTTGGGCGTGTAGTGCATTTGAAAGACGAGCTTCGATCGGGCAGGAATGAGCTTCGCTTGTCCTGATGGCAAAATCATCGGCTGGGCGCCCGGCGCGGTGGCAGCGAGCCATTCCGAGCGAACGCCGTGCACGCCGTCTTGATCCTCATTCGGGGATTTGATGCCGACGATAATGTGATGCACGACCGCTCGATTGCCCGGTCGGCATTCCGCCGCCTGCACCCACATGTCGGTTTCGAACTTCGGGTCGACCGTGAAGTATTGGTACTTGACCTCTCCCTCGGCCGGCACGGAAAACGACTTCTCCGACATCCAAACGATGCGATCGGGCTCGCCGATTCGCCAGCCTTCGGTGAATTGAACTGGCTGAGGCAGCTCCTTGGGATCGCCTTCGGGAGCGCCGGCGGCGACCCATTTTCGAATGGTCCGGAGCTCCTCGTCGCTCAAGTGGGCGTCGTTGGCATATTGTTGATGACCCGGCTCGGCGTGCCATGGCGGCATGCGTCGCTCGGAGGTGACCTCGTCGATCATCTCGGCCCAGCCCAAAGTCTCCTCGTAAGTGGTCAGCGGGAACGGAGCGATCTCGCCGGGGCGGTGGCATTCGACGCACCGCTGCTGAAAGATGCGGGCGATCTGATTCGAGTAGGTGACGTCACTGTCGGTTTGCGGCGTCAGCACACGACCGATGTGACAGCCCACGGTCTCGGTTTCCGCCAAGGCCACCGGGCGGTTGCCGAGCAAGGCTTCGATCGCGTCGCGCAGATAACGCTGAGTGGGCTTGGTGCGAGCGATGCCGTAGGTGTACTGATCGTCGATTCGCCCGCGATAGCGAACGTGTCGTTGACGATCGAGCAGAAACACTTCGGGCGTGCGCTCGGCGCCCAACTGATCGGCCACGCGGTTGCCGGGGTCCTTGAGCAGCGGGTAGGTGAGATCGTGGCGGCGCGCGAACGACGCCAGCTCGGCCAACGAGTCCTGCAGGTTGGAGTCGATGCCAACCACCACGACGCCTCGCTCCGCGTACTCGGCTTGCAATTCTTCGAGCCGTTTGGCGTAGAACTGCACCAGCGGGCATTCGGTGCCGAGAAACGCCAGCACGATGGTGCGGTCGCCCGACTCTCGCAACGACCACGTCTTGCCCCGAAAGTCCCGCAGTTCAAAGTCGTCGATCTTCTGCCCCACTTCGGCGCCACACTCGGCGACGAAGGCAAGAAGGAGAGCCAAGGACAGCCAGCGCGCGAGGATCATGGACCCGAGTCCCGGTGTGAAACTGTATGGATTGATCAAGCCGGGCGCGCGGGCGAGGTTTTGACGAGTGTGCAAGGTTTGGCGTGGGGTGCGGAAATCTTGCTTATTCTCTGCGCGCAGGTCGATCCTATAGGTGCGGTTTGACAGCCGCGGAAATCCTCACCCCCGTCCCTTCCGAAACGGCATCGAGCATCGGCCCGCTCGCTAGTCTGCCTGATTGGAGGGGATGCATTGCACGTCGCGAGCCCGGTCGTTCCCCACGGCCGGGCTCAACTTTTTGCGTCGCTGTTACTTGTCGCCGCTCGGCTTACGCCTTCTTCTTTTTCTTTTTCTTCTTGGCCTTTTTCGCGCCGGACGCCGCGGCTGACTTCTTCTCGGTCGCCTTCTTCTTTTTGCCTGTGGACGAAGCTCCGCCGAATGCCTTGTCCCAACCTTCGGCATATTTTTCGTTCGATCCAACGCGGATAATACTCACGGCTACTCTTCCTCACCAAATTGGAAATAGTGTTCGGGTCGCGACCAACGTCGACGCCGAATAGTCGATTTTACAATGTCTTTCGTTTTTAGAATTGACCGTCCGAGAGGTCAAGTTCCATCCTCATTCCCGGCTGCCCGTCAGGCGAACCTCAATCAGCATCCCGGGGGTAAAAATTTCCGGCAGCGAATTGAGGTCCCGGTCGTCTCGAATTTCGGCGCGCAGGCCATATCGAGGCGCACGCTCCAGCGCGGTGCGGACCGCAGTCACGCAACCGTAGGCCAACAGGCAACGCCCGCCGCGGTTCAGCCGACTTGGCAGCCCCGCCAACAGCGAGTCAAGCAAGCGGAAGTCCTCGTCGTAGAACGCGTAGTCGGCCCACTGTTGTGGCTTTCCATCTTCCCACGGGGGGTTGGAGACAATCAAGTCGAACTTTTCGCTGGGCTCGATGACCGCAAACGCTTCCGGATCGTCGCGAGAGACCCACCGTAGCTGGAGTCGCGGAGCGACATCCGCCCCCGGCGACCTTGCTGACCACCTCGTCGAGGGTTGGGACATCGGCAGCCCCAGAATCCGCTCGGCGTTGTAAGCCGCGTTGCAAAGCGCGTTGGGGTTGATGTCGGTGCCAATGACGGCGCCGGCGCCGGCCTGAAGGCAGCACAGCGACAACAGGCCCGTGCCGACGCCGATCTCCAGCACGCTTTCGCCGCGACATCCCGTCTGCCGGAGCAACTCGCGGAGCGAGCGGGTGTCCGCTTCGTCCCAGAAGACGGTCTCGAACTGCGCCACTTCGACGGGCAAGTCATCGACATGCCGTGTGTCGGTCAGCTGCGGCGAACAGGCCACTCGCCAGCTGTTAGCCGGCGAGGCGACGGGGCTTGGGGACGTGGGGCGGCAGCCCGTGGAGATCAATGCAGCCAGCGTGATGGTGGCGGCGAGAGTGGGATGAGTCATGGGGCAGATCATGGCTTGGCGATCTGCAGGACCAGTTGCTCCAGCGCGAATCGCGCTCGAGTGCCATGGGAGTGAGAGCCCTTCAGGGCCAAGTCCAGCTCCATCAACTGATCGGCCAGCAGTCCGGCCCGCGCGGCGCCGAGGCGTCGGAGCTGCTTCTCCGCTTTGGCGACCAAAAACGGCTGGAAGCCGGCCTGCTTCAGCGCGTCGGTCAGAGACATCCGATCGCCGTGACGCTGGGCGCGGCGGAACAGTCGCACGGCGACCGCGAATCGCCGCAGCGACCAACTGATCTGTCCGAACAACGCGTTGGGGACTTCGCCGGACAGCAGCAGCTGATGCAGCTGGAGCATCGCGTCCCGCACATCGCCGTCCAGCATCGCGTCCAACATCGTCCAAGTCGTTTGGGAACGCCAGCCGCCGCAATGTTTGCGGACGTCCTTGGCGGTCATCTTGGCGCCGACTTCGGCAAACAACGCCAGCCGGGCCAGCTCCTGATCCAGCAGCCCGAACTCGAGCCCGACCAGTTCGAGCATCGCCTGCGCCCCGGTCAACTCCAGCTGACACTGGTAGGCGGTTTGTGCCCGCCAACAAAGCCACTTGGCGATCCGCTGCATATCCGGGGCGGGCTTGCCCGCGCGACGCTCCAAGAGCGGCTCGCGGCAGTCGACGATCAAGCCGATTTCGTTGATGCGCCGGTAGACATTGGTATTGGCGGCGAATGCCGAAAGCTCGAGCACCAGCACGCTCGTCGCCAGCGGCAACTCCAGATAGGTCTCGAGCGTCCGTCGATTTTGCGAGACGAAGTCGTCCGCGTCACGGATCCAGACGTAACGCTTGCCTTGGCTGAACAACGATCCGGTCGCCATCTCGTCGCGCACGTCGCGCCACGGCACGGCCGCTTTCGCGCCATCGAAATAGGTCACGTCGGCGTCGGCCGCGCAGTGGTCGAGAAAGTGCTTGCGACCTAGTCCACGCAGCAGAGAGACGTTGCCGTAGATCGCCGCCACGGTCGGCTCGGTCGGCGTGGATTCGAGGAATTCAAAGACATGGTGGCGGGGCATCGGTCGGATCTCGCGGTGACGGCATCAGCGGCGCGAAGCCGCCGCATTATATCGCGAACCGTGGCGGCTCAAGCGATGAGCTGCTCGAGTTCCTTGACGTCGTCCTGAGTCACCACCACGCGGCGAATGTCGGTGGCAGCGCCGGTCCGGTCGTTCACGTCGACGACCGTGGCATGCAGCTTGACGTCGTTTTTGGCGACCTGAAAAAACGTGGGCCGAAACGTCAGCGTCGTCTCCTGCACCTTGTCGATTTGCCGGCCCAGGATGCTGTCGTGCGGGCCCGTCATGCCGACATCCGATTGAAAGGCGGTGCCGCCCGGCAGAATCTGCTCGTCGGCCGTCGGCACGTGGGTGTGTGTGCCGAGCACGGCGGAGACGCGTCCGTCGAGGTACCGCCCCATCAGCTGCATGTCGCTGGTGGCTTCCGCATGAAAGTCCAGCAGGCGGATTTTGGCCTCGGACGGCATCTCCTCCAGCACCCGGTCGGCCGCTCGAAACGGGCAGTCGACCGGCTTCATGAACACTCGTCCCAGGGCGCTGAAGATGCCTACCGAGGCACCACTGGGAGTGGACACTACCGTCCAACGCTTGCCGGGGGCGTCGTCCGGATAGTTGCACGGCTTGACGATCCGGTTGTCGCTCTCCAGGACTTCAAAGATTTCGCGGCGGCGATAGATGTGATCGCCGAGCGTGACGCAGTCCGCCCCCGCGTCGATCAGCGAGTGGAACATCGGCGGGGTCAGCCCCGAGCCATCGGCGGCGTTCTCCGCGTTGACCACGGCGATGTCGACTAACTCCCGACGCTTGAGACCGCGAATGCAGCGGACCGTGAATTGGAGACCGGGCTTGCCCACCACGTCTCCCACCAGCATGATTCGCACAGTCGACCTTTAAAGATGCGGGAAGCTGCGATCCGGCCTCTCACTATAGAGCCGGCAACGACTGCCATGAGCATAGCGCATTTCGGTCCAAGCCGCGACCCCGCCCCCCGACGCCTTCTTCACCGCTTGGGACGCTCGACCATCAGCTTGGCCTGCTCCGGATCGTAGACGTAGCGTTGGCCTTCGGGCAGCGGCGGCAGTTTGATTTGGTTGAACTTGATGATATCCCGCATGAAATCGTCGTGTGACTTCGGGTAGTCGCCGCTGGTCGCTCGGTAGAGTTCGAGCGCGTGCTTGACCTGGATGTTATACGCCGCGTTCTCCTTGGCGGCGAACAAGGCCTTGGCCGGAGCGGCAATTGCACCCTCTACGCCGCCCTCGTACTCATCCAGCGACCGCCCCTTGGCTCCGACGCCCACATCGGCGACCACCCGCTCGGTTTCCACGGGCTTGGGCGCGGCTTTCTCGACAGGCTCCGGAGTTGGCGTCGGCTCCGAGGGCGGCGTCTTCGCGGCAGCGTCGTACTCGGCCGATCCACCGCAGCCAACGATCGACACCAGCAACACCAGCAGACTCAGGATGGCCGACAAGCGAGAAGCGAAAGCAGTCATGGGGCACCGAGAGTGAAGGGAGAAGGCCGTAACGGAACCACTAATGGCGAATCGAGGCTAAGGAACCCAGCAGGTTCTCGACGGACTGGAAGTCCGTCGTACGGTTTTTCGGAGGCCTATCTGTCGCTGGCGCTAGCGTAAGCGAGGGATCGAATTGCCCACCCCGTCACCCTACTGGACTTAAACCGAATCATTATATCTCCAGCCGCCAATCCTTCATCGTGCCCAAGAGGTCGCGTTTGGTCAAATCAAACTCCAGCGGCGTGAGCGTGATGTGTCCCCGCTCCAATGCCGCCAGATCGGTGTCGGCGTCCTCGGTGGACGGTGGCGGGTCGGTGGTCGCCCAATAGTAGTCGCGGCCCTTGGGATCCTGTCGCTTGATGAAGTGCTCGCCGTATCGAGCCAGACCCATCGGCGTCACGTGGATCTCGCGTGGGCCGTTTAACGCCACGGTCGGGATGTTCAGATTGTAGAGTTGCGGGCCTTCCGTTCGCGGCAGCACCTGCTCGAGCACCCGACGCGCGATTTTCGCCGCAGTCGGGAAGTCGGCGTGCTCGTCGTACTCCAGCGACACCGCCATGCTGGTGATGCCGAAGAAGGCGCCTTCGATGGCCGCGGCCACGGTTCCCGAATACAGCACGTTGATGCCGGCGTTCAAGCCGCCGTTGATGCCGCTGACGACCAGGTCGGGACGCACCGGGCAACACTCGAATAGCCCCAACTTCACGCAGTCGGCCGGACTGCCTTCGACGCCCCACGACACCTCGCCGGGACCGTTGAAGATCTTGCGCACAACCAGCGGCGACAGAAAGGTGATCGAGTGGGCTACGCCGGATTGCTCCGTCAGCGGCGCCACGACGTGCACATCGCCGAGCGCAGTGAGTTCCTGGTACAGGGCGGCCAAACCCGGCGCGTACACGCCATCGTCATTAGTGAGGAGGATGTTCATGCTTGGGAATCTAACGGCTCGACGCGGCTTCCGACAGATCCCCACGCAGTTCGTCGCTGTTTTGCAGCGAGCAGCCGCTTGGATCGTCCGTAGCATGGGCGTCCTTGCGCGTCCTCGCTCAAGACGCCCATGCTACGCGAAGGGCACGAAGTCACGGGCGAGACGCCCATGGTACGCGAAGGGCACGAAGTCACGGGCGTCCGCCGCCAGGCACCCCGTAGTGTGCCGGGCGATCAACGCATATAATTCGGGGCTTCCAACGCCTCACAGGCGAGTTATGCAAGCAATTGCCGGCACTCGCAGCACTTCGCCCGCTTACCCACGGATGAGCGCGATGACGCAGGTCGCCCCTCAGTCGGCGCACACGACGCTGACGGATCAACGCGTTTTGATCCTCGATTTTGGCTCCCAATACGCACAATTAATCGCGCGCCGGGTCCGCGAGCAGGAGGTGTTCTGCGAAATTGTGCGACACGATATCGCCGTCGACGCGGTGCTGGCGAGGCGACCCAAGGGCTTGATCCTGTCGGGCAGCCCGTCGAGTGTTTACGACGACGGGGCGCCCAAGTGCGATCCGCAACTGTTTCAGCTCGGCATCCCCGTGCTGGGCATTTGTTACGGGATGCAGCTGGCCTGCGAAGCTCTGGGCGGCCGAGTCGAGAGCGCCGAATCCCGCGAGTACGGTCGCTCGCAATGCTATGTCGTTGACGCGGAGGACCCGTTGCTCGCCGGCTTCCCCGACGAGTCGGAAGTCTGGATGAGCCACGGCGATCAGGTCTCCGAAGTGTCGGACGAGTTTCGCTCGCTGGCGCGGACCGACACCTGTCCGTTTGCGGCGGTGAAACATACGTCGCTGCCCGTTTACGGGTTGCAGTTCCACCCGGAGGTGACGCACACGCCCGAAGGCAAAAGGTTGCTCGCCAATTTCCTCGGCGCCGTCTGCGGCTGCGAAGGCACCTGGAAACTCGGCGACTTCGCGGCCGAGGTGATCGAAAACGTTCGCCGACGAGTTGGTGACGCTCGCGTGATTTGTGGACTCTCCGGCGGTGTCGACTCGTCGGTGGTCGCCGCCCTGCTCTCCAAGGCGATCGGCTCGCAGTTGACCTGCATCCTGGTCGACAACGGACTGCTGCGGAAGGCCGAGGAGGAGTCGGTGGTCGAGGAGTTCACGAACCACTTCAAGACCGATCTGCACGTCGTCAACGCCGGCGACCGCTTTATGGAGGTTCTGGCGGGCATCACCGAGCCGCAGGAAAAGCGTCGCCGCATCGGCGCTGAATTCATTCGCTGCTTCAAGGAAGAGGCGAGCAAGGTCGAGAACGCTCACTTTCTCGCTCAAGGCACGCTATATCCCGACGTGATCGAAAGCGGCGCGGCCCCCGACGGCCCGGCGGCCACCATCAAGCTGCACCACAACGTGGGCGGACTGCCGGACGAGCTGGGCTTTGAGTTGATCGAGCCGCTCCGCGACCTGTTTAAAGACGAAGTGCGGCGGCTGGGGCTGGAGCTTGGCCTGCCCGAGGAGCTGGTTTGGCGGCACCCGTTCCCCGGACCGGGGCTCGCCGTGCGGTGCCTGGGCGAGGTGACCGAAGAGGGGCTGCGGATGCTGCGGGAGGCCGACGCGATCGTCGTTGGCGAGATCAAGGCGGCCGGTTGGTACCGCGCCACGTCGCAAGCGTTCGCGGTGTTGTTGCCGGTGCAAAGTGTCGGAGTCATGGGCGATCTGCGTACCTACGAAAGCACGATCGCGGTTCGTTGCGTCAGCACCGAAGATTTTATGACCGCCGACTGGAGCCACCTGCCCTACGACTTGCTGGCTCGCATTTCGACGCGAATCATTAACGAAGTCAAAGGCGTGAACCGAGTTTGTTACGACATCAGCTCCAAGCCACCGGCCACCATCGAGTGGGAGTGAGCAGCCGGGAAGCCCGTTGAAAACTCGTCGTAGTGCAGGCTGCCAGCCTGCAACCTGCGGCCCAACAGGTTCCTAGTTAACAAAAATGATCACAGGCTGGCAGCCTGTGCTACGGAGAGGAATTCCCGTCATGGGAAAGCAATACATCTACACGATCACGAACCTGACCAAGAAGCACGGCCAGCGCGAGGTGCTAAAGGAGATCTGGCTCTCCTTTTATCCGGGCGCCAAAATCGGCGTGCTCGGCCGCAACGGGGCGGGCAAAAGCACCCTGCTGCGAATCATGGCCGAGCTCGACAAAGAGTTTGACGGCGAGGCGCGACTGACCGACGGCTTCACGTGCGGGTATCTGTCACAAGAGCCGCAGCTGAACCCCGAGAAAGATGTTTGGGGCAATGTGCAGGAGGCTGTCGCCGACCGACGCGCCGTGCTCGATCGCTACAACGAGATCGGCGTGTTGTTGGCCGAGCCGATGGATGACGACCGCATGCAAAAGCTGTGCGACGAGATGGCGCGGCTGCAGGATGTGATCGAAGCCAACAACACCTGGGAGCTGGACCGGGAAGTCGAAATCGCGATGGACGTGATGAACCTCCCGGCCAAGGACGCCGACGTCGCGAAACTTTCCGGCGGCGAGCGGCGCCGAGTGGCGCTGTGCAAGTTGCTGCTGCGACGTCCCGATCTGCTGTTGCTGGACGAGCCGACCAACCACCTGGACGCCGAGGCGGTCGCCTGGCTCGAACGCACCTTGCACGAATACCAGGGCACGGTCGTCGCCGTCACGCACGATCGCTACTTCCTCGACAATGTCGCCGGCTGGATCCTCGAATTGGATCGCGGCAAGGGCATTCCCTGGGAAGGCAACTACTCGTCCTGGCTCGAGCAGAAGCAGGCGCGGCTGGCTCAGGAGGAACGCTCGAACGTCGCGCGGCAACGCACGCTGGCTCGCGAGCTCGAGTGGGTGCGGATGGCCCCGAAAGCTCGGCAGGCCAAGAGCAAGGCCCGCTTGAAGGCATACGAGGAGCTCGCCTCGGCGCAATTCGAGGAGCGGCCCGACGAGTTCGAAATCCAGATCCCGCCCGGCAAGCACCTGGGCGACTTGGTGGTCGAGGCCAGCAACATCACGAAGTCGTTCGGCGAGAACCTGCTGGTCGAGAACCTGACCTTTCGCTTGCCGGCGGGCGGCATCGTCGGTGTGATCGGCCCCAACGGCGCCGGCAAGACGACGCTGTTCCGCATGATGACCGGCGAGCAGGAGCCCGATTCCGGCACGCTGCGAGTTGGGGCGACGGTCGAGATGGGCTACGTGGACCAGAACCGAGATGCGCTGGACCCGGAGAAGACCGTTTTTCAGGAGATCTCGGGCGGCCACGAGACGCTGGAGATGGGCGGCCGCAAGGTGAACGCCCGCGCGTACGTCTCGCGGTTCAACTTCCGCGGCCCCGATCAGGAGAAGAAGGTCGGCAATCTCTCCGGCGGCGAGCGGAATCGCGTGCACCTGGCCAAGCTGCTGCGGCGCGGCTCCAACGTCTTGCTGTTGGACGAGCCGACGAACGACCTGGACGTCGACACGCTACGGGCGCTAGAGGAGGCGATTCTCAACTACGCCGGCTGCGTGGTCGTGATCACCCACGACCGCTGGTTCCTCGATCGCATCGCCACGCACATTTTGGCCTTCGAAGGCGACGCCTATGTGCACTGGTGCGAGGGCAACTTCGAGGCCTACGAGACGCAGCGTCGCGAGCGGCTCGGCATCAGCGACGACGAGCCCAAGCGTTTCCGCTACAAACGCATGGCCCAAAGCTAAGCGTCGCCATGAATGGCCACGGATGCAACACCGATGAAACACGGATGAGCAAGGCCCCGTGCGGCACTGCGCAGCCCACTTGCGCCGGCCAAGGCACGCTTCGCGCGTAGCATGGGCGCCCTCGCCCGTGCGGCATTGCGCAGCCCACTTGCGCCGGCGAAGGCACGCTTCGCGCGTAGCATGGGCGCCCTCGCCCGTGCGGCACTGCGCAGCCGACTTGCGCCGGCCGAGGCGCGCGAGCTCGCGGTTAGCTGCCGATGCGGAACTGAATCGTTTTGGCAGCCTCTTTGGCGGCGGCTTTTACCAAGGCGGTGTTGGCCCGGTTGCTGGCGGTGGCGGTGCGTAGCGGCACCAGCGCTTCTTTACTGCCGACGGCGCCAAGGACTTGGCAGGCGGCTATCCGCAACTCATCCTTGGGATGCTTCAGCAGCCTCAACGCGACTTCCTCCGACAACTCCGGGGCCGCGGCGAGGAACTTGACCCCCTCGAGCTTCACGTCGTTCAGCAAGATCGACCTGGAAGTGGACAGGCCTCCACAGAACGCAATCACGGTCATGACCGAGTCGGGGGTTGGCCCGCAGGTTCTCAGCGCGGCGATCACGTCACGAGCGTAGGTGACGCCGTTGAGCGTGACCAACTGGGTGAGGAGCGAGTCGACGTTCCGCTTGGTTCCCCACACCACACACGCCTGAATGCAGTAGGGGGCGTTGGGGCGGTAGCGGAATGCCGCCTCGATCGCCTCGGAAACCTCGTCCTTGCGCTCGGGGATCACCTCCAGCGTCGCGAGCTCCCGCAAGCAAGTGGCGTGGTTGTATTGTTTGGAGACATCCTTGAGCGTGACGACCGCCAAGTCGACCTTCTGGCTCGGCTCGAGACCCGTAAAGGTGACATAGCTTGGCGCCGGCGTTCTCGGCGAGCTAGGCGAGCTAGGCGTGGCGCCGCCACCGAACGCCTCTCTGGCGATGCCGCTTTTCACCGCCATAATCGTGCGGCCTTCGAGCGTTGTGGCCCACGATGTGCCCTGCGGCTCCAATTCGTATCGGATCGTGATGGACTCGGTTTGGCCGCCGCGCTGGCGACGCAGTTGGACGGACGCCAGGCGTGGCACCTTTTGTGCTTTGTCAAACTCCCAGGTCGCGGTGCCGTTGGGGAGTTGCTCCACCATCGATCCGTCCGCCATGGCCATGACGCTGTACTTTCGTTCGATGACCAGCACCTGGCTGTCGTCTTGCTTCACCGCGGAGACGGACTGCTCCATGACCGGAACCTCTCGAGTGTTCTCTCCGTTGCGGACCATCGCGGTGGTGACGCGATTGGCCTCCCAACTGCTTACGCCGGGGCGAGGGATTTTCTGGAACAAACCGCCGGCCAAGTCGCCCGAGAACAGTCCGACCTCGTCGCTCTCCGACTCCAGCTCTTCGTTGAGCACCTCGCCATAGGGGCTGGCAGCGAGCGCGCCGAGAATGACTCCTCCGCTTAACGCGCCTTCATAAGTGAGCAGCTTGGTCGTCGCGTCGCTTCCGCCTCCACCAAGTGTCACCTCGACAAAGGCGACGCTCGGCACGGCGACCTTGGCCAGCGCGGGGCCGTCCATCGCGGCCGCGGAGCCGCCGGTCTTGAACGGCACGCCGGTTTTCTTCAACAAGTTGCGGACGTCATTGGCGGGCATGCAGAATCCCACTTCCGCCAGGTCGCTGCCAAACAGGCCCGAAGTCACGACTCCCAGCACTTCGCCACGATCGTTCAGCATCGGCCCGCCGCTATTGCCGGGATTCACCGTCGCGTCCACCTGCAACAGCTTCACTTCTTGGTCCACCACGCCCGCGATTGAGCCCTGAGTCACTTTGACGCTGGTGCCGAGAATATCCGAGATCGGATAGCCGATCACGCGAATCGCCTCGGCGAGCTGCACTTGTTCCGAGTCGGCCAGCGGCAGCGACGGCATCCCGGTTGCCTGCACGCGCAGCACGGCCAAGTCATGCTCGTCGTCGAACCCGATCACATCGGCGGGGTACCGTTCGTTGCCGACCGTCACGTGCACGGTGGACGCGGAGTCCACCACATGCGCGCAAGTGACCAAAATGCCATCGCTGTGAACGACAAACGCGGTGCCCGTGGCCGTGCCCGCCATCGGCTGACTCGCCTCGGCGTTGACCTTGTACATCATCCGGCCCGACAGCGATTCGGTTTTGCCGTCGGCGTTCTTGGAGAGTGTGACGCGATAGATGTACTCGCGTGCGGGCCGCCATCCATACAGCGTGTCGGGCACCATCTTCAATGCAGGCAATTGCGCGAATTGACTGACACCGCGCGAGGGCGACGAGCTCGTGTTGGCGGGCTCGGATGTGGAAGAATCGTTCACCGACGGAGAATCGGACGAGGCAAGCTCGCTTCCGCTGGAGGAGGCGGTCGGTTGTGACGCGGCGGGTGAACCGCTGCCAAAACGCCCGCCGCCGCCGAACGTGCTGCCACCGCTAAACCCGCCTTCCGTGGAGTTGACGGGCAACTCTTGTGCGATGTCGCCGGGGGATCGTCCCGAGCTTGAGTTCTGGGCGATCAACCCGCTCGCCGGCGTTTCGGAATCGTCGTTTGGCGACTCGTCTCCGCCGCCGCTGAACATCATCACCATCAGCGCAATGGCGAGGACCGCGCCGGCGCCGAGCCCCATCAGCGCGGCTGGGTGGATGTGAGGCTGCGAGCGCTTGTTGAGTGCCTTGAGCGTGCGCGGCCTCGAGGTTGATGGCGTGGGCTGGTTGAGCGGGTCGGACCGCTGCGCCTCGGCCTGTGCGCGTGCTCGCAGCTGCGCCTCTTGCATCGCTAGCTGACGCTGCTGCTCGGCGAGCAATCGTTGCTGCTGTTCGGCAAGCAATCGTTGTTGCTGCTGGGCTTGTCGCTGGGCTTGAAGTTGCGCGAGCGGAACCGGCTCCGCAACAAACGGGCGTTCGCACTGGGGGCAGTCCAGTTTGGTCCCGGCGGCGGGAATGGACTGCCCGGACAAAATGGTCTTACAGTGCGGGCACTCGAGAACGATTTGACTCAAAGCTAGGCCCCTTGAACGGAGTGTTGTTTGCGGTGAATCCGAAGAGTTTGGCGGGACTCCTCTCCGGATCCGACACCGCAGCAGGCAACACGCTGGAAGGCCGTGACAGGCCGGCCATCGAGCTAATTAAGTTTGTGAATTATCCACGTCGTGGATGTGACCCGAGGTTCACACATGGGATGTTATATCTTGGCGCACCTACCCCGGCATATGGGTGGAGATGGTGTATGCTGGGGATGGATTATAGGGGGATTGGGAGGCTGTTTTCAACGACTGTTAGGTACAACGTAAACCGCCTTGAAAGTGCCTCACCGAATCTCACCAAACTTCCCCAAAATCCCTCAATGGCCCGCATTTGGTGAGCCAAGGAACCCCTGTTCGACAGGTGTCGAAATTGGCCGGCCGCTCAGCCTGTGATGATTTGGGTTGCACGCAACGTGGCACAGGCTGCCAGCCTGTGATGATTGGGGGTTGCGCGCAACGTGGCACAGGCTGCCAGCCTGTGACGATTGGGGTTTGCGCGCAACGTGGCACAGGCTGCCAGCCTGTGACGATTGGGGGTTTGCGCACAACGTGGCACAGGCTGCCAGCCTGTGATGATTGGGGTTTGCGCGCAAACCGGTCTGCGCGATCCGTTCTGGGAGGCCAAACGAAGACGTCACGGCCTGCCCTTAGCGCATGCGGAGAAAGTCCAGCGGCAGCGAGATCGGCTCGTCGAGCGCCAGACGGCACAACGCCTCTGCCAGCGCGGGCGCGAACTTGAAGCCGTGGCCGGAGAGTCCGGCGGCGAAACACACGGCGGGCGCGGTTGGCAGCCGGTCGATGACGAAATGCCCGTCGGGCGACATCGTGTAGAAGCAGACGCGATGGTCGTGAGGCGTCGCCGTCACGCCCGACAATCGCTTGTCGACAAACGCCGAAACGCGAGCGATGTCGTCCGCCTCGGTGTCCCGCGGGTCAGTGAGCGGGTCCGGCGTTTCGCTGCCGCCGGTGTGCTCGGCGACCTTGACGCCACGTTCATCGCACTGCGGGAACCCATAAAAGAATCGCACGACGCCGTCGCAATCAGCGGGCTCTTCAAAGAAGAATACGGGGAAACTGTCGTGCCCAGCCGTGCTGCGATAACGCGGGTCAGCGGTCCGGTGCCAGTGCAAGTGCTTTCGCAGCACGCGGAGCGGCGTTTGTAGTCCAGCGGTCGCCAGCAGATCGCTTGCCCAGGCGCCCGCTGTGACAATCAACCGCGAGGCGGTGTAACGCGATTGGGTCGTCTCGACCTCGACGCCCTCCCCGCTCGGCCGCCAGCTCACGACTTCGTCGGTGTGAATTTCGGCTCCGTGCCGCCGCGCGATGTCGCAGCTGGCTTCGATGCACTGCTCCACCAGCAGGTAGCCCGCGTTCTCCTCGAACACGACGTCGAACGAGTCGTCGAAGTTCAACATGGGCCAGCGGCGTCGAGCCTCCTCTACCGAGTAGCGCTGGACCGCCAGGTTGTGCTCAGCGGCGCTGGCCAGCACGCCGGGAACGACTTCGCCGTCGGGAATGCCGGCTTCGAGCAGGCCGACGCGGTGAAACAGATGTTTTTCGACGGATTGCTCGAGTTCGTCCCACAACTCATAGGCGCGACGGAGCAGCGGCACATAGTTGGGGTGTTCGAAATAGGCCTGCCGAATTGCTCGCGTGTGGCCGTGCGAGCTGCCTCGATCATGCGGAGGCGCGAAGCGGTCGATGCCAATAGCGCGTATTCCGCGCGACGCCAGCTGCGCCAACGCGGCGGAGCCGACTCCGCCGACGCCGAGCACCAAGACGTCGCAGGAGATCATGGCTGCTCACCGGCGATCACGGGCAACTCGATCGAGCCGACGCCCGAAGTTTTCGACGCCACATCGGTCAGGTTCAGCCGCAGCGTGTACTTGCCGGGCGGAATCGTCTTGGGCACGAACAGTCGATACGGGATGTAGTAGTCGCGACGCTCGCGGCGGAAGGTTTGTTTGTCGGCCAGGAACTCGCGTTTCTCAACCACTTGGCCGTTGGCGTCGACGATCTCGTAGCCGCCTTCGATTTCAACGCAGTAGCCGTTGGGCGTCTCGGTGTGCGCGAAGTTCTCGACTTCGACGTATAGCAACAGCTCTTGGCCGGGGCGGAACTGCGACTTGAACTCGGCGTAGATGCCGAAGTCGTCGATCTGTCGGCAGAACGCCAGGTTTTGCAGCTTCAACGGCGCCTCGCTCTCGAGCGTCGCCAACGCGGATTGCAGCACCTCGCGCTGCCGGTCGGTCTGCTGCCCGCGCAACTCGAGCGCAGCGGCCGTGGCCACGGCGCGCCAGCGCGGGTCAGCCGGCAGCTTCTCGGGCCACTGTGCATCGGGATGTGCGATGACCTCCAGCAACTGCAGCAGCTTGACGTCCAGCGGATCGGCTTGCTCGCTGGCAGCCTCTTTGCGTAACAGGCTTAGCGTCTGCACGAGCGACTGGGCGGCCGAGGCCGGCGCCGGCAATGCGGTTGTGCCACCGGAGTTTGCCATGGTCTCGGGAGACGGCCCAACGGGTTGTGCCAACTCATTGGTTTCCGTCGTGGCGGAGCCCGGTGGCGACACGGTCGGCGGCGTTTGAAGCTCGATGGGGGTGACGTCCATGGCCGGAGGGCCTTCGACTGGCGCCGCGCTCTCGGCGGGCACATCGCTCAAGGACCGCTCCACGGGCTCGCCCGCCGGCAGCAGTGGCTGACGACCGGCCGTGGTTGCTGGCTCGTCCGGCTCGGCGGGCAGCGCCAAGTTGGGCGGTTCAAAGCCGCCGTACTGCGGCGCTCGGATCGGCGTCGCTTCGACATCGGAAAGTGGTTGCGGCGAATTGGCTCGCAGCGGCGCCGCGCTTGCGGCCGGCAACAGCGAATTCGGCGGGTCCAGGGGGTCGGCCGTGTCGTTGAGCGGTGTTGGTTCTCCAGGCCCGAACTCGACACTGCCCGGCACCGGATCCACGGCGGGCGGATCGGGCAACGCATCGGGCGTCACCATTTCCGGCACGTCCAGATCGATCTCGGGCATGCGACCAGGGTCAAACGGCGGCGGCTCCATCGTCGGCCCACCGGCGGGGAACAACGCATTGTCCAAGGCGGGCGGCGCCCCGGAGATTTCTCCGGCGACGGGCAACTCCGGCAGCCGCTGCATCGGCCCGAACGCTTGTCCCAACGCCTCGGCGGAGCCCGGAGGCGCCGACAAGGGTGGCAACGGGACGTGGTTGGCGGTGCCCAGCTCACTGCCGGTGTCACTAATGGACGCCACGGCGACCTGTGACGGCTCTTGTTGATACTGAGCGGGCGCGACACCGCCAGGCTGTTCCTGAAATGACGTGGCCGGAGTCACCGGGTAGGCGATCTTGGGCGCCTGGGGCAGACCGACTGTCGCGGGCATCCGCAGGACGTCGTTGGGAGCGGTGAACTCGCGCGGCGCGGCGTTGGCCGAGGGCAGGTCCACATCGGCGGTCGGGTCCACAGGCACTCGCCGCGGCGCCGTCCAGTGATTGGTGCAGCCCATTGCAGTGAGGGTGGCCGTCGCCAGGACCCAAAGCCCGTTTGACGGGGCGCATCGCTTCCGTGCCATTTTCGTTAGCTCCCAATCCTCACGTCACGAAACACGCCGACCCCGCCCATGAAGTTCGTTCAAGTTCAGCGCGGTCAGGGCCGAGTGCGCAGACTGCGCCGCGTATCGGTGCGGGATCGTAGGGAAGTGGCGCAGACGCCGCAAGGCAGGTTTGAGATCAATTCAAACGCTCCAGCCCCGGCAGGGGCGACAGTTGTTAGCCTCGGGCGCGAGCCCGAGGTGCGTTGCTCTCGCCGGTAGACATTCAATTCAATCGCACCAGCCCTACAGAAGGCGCGCCGTGGCGTTTGTGTGGCCGAAATCGGCGATGTTCGCTATGATTTCTGCCGTGATGCCAGCCCGTTCCAGGACGTTCGGTCGCGGGGGCGAGCTCGCGCGGGCCCCTCGCCTTGCGGATCGTGGCCGATTCCCGCAAATAAATCCGTGGCCGAGCCGAATTCTCTCTGACTTTCGTTCTCGTCACGACAATCGCACAAGGAGTCGCTGTGGAGCCTCATCAACACGCGGAATCCCGGAATTTCGTGGAGTCCATTTTGAGGTGGATACCCGGTTTTCGAGGCTACCTGGAGAAGGAATACCGCCGCGAGGCCGACTACCTATTGCGGACGACGATGGCCGATCAACTGCAGGCCGCCAAACCCTCGCTGGATGAATACGCGCGAGGGCTGCTCAACTCGGGGCATCTCGACGCCCTGCCGGAAATCGATCGCATCCGCGTCAATCTCGACAAACTGATCGGACTGATTCGCGCTCAAGTGCGTGGCTACAGCGGATTCTTCGACTATGTCCGCGTTGACGCGGGGCTGCTGGATCGCGTCTACGAACATGACCTTCGCATGGTGGAGCAGTGCGAGGCGCTGGCCAGCTCCATTCGCCAACTCGAGGTCAAAGGCGACACTCCCGCGTCAGTCGTCTCGGACCTCCTCCGTCGCATCAGCGAGTTTGAGCAGGCGTTCAAGGTCCGCGGCGAGATGCTGCAAGGCGTCTCCGGCGGTGAATAACGATATCGTCGATAGCGCCAGTAGCGCCGATAACCATCGAACAACTGTCGAACAACTGCCGATTAACTGTCACTCGGAAACTTGCGTTGGCGGGGGCGGTCCAACTCAATCGCCAGCCACTCAAAGTCTCCGCAAGGTCACGCGTAGCCGTGACATCCCAACGACAAATCAACTGAAGCCATCAAAGCAAAGGAACAACCATGGGTCTTCGCCTGGAAGTCATCGACTATTTTGACGAGTCCAATCGCTCGCTGGTCCATCGCATTCCGCCGCAAGGCTCGGCCGACATCAAGCTCGGCGCCCAGCTGATCGTCCAGGAGAACCAGGAGGCGGTGTTCTTCCGTGACGGCAAGGCGATGGATAAATTCGGGCCGGGGCGGTACACGCTGACGACCGCCAATGTGCCGGTCCTGACTCGCCTGCTGACAATCCCCTGGGAAAAGTCGCCGTTCCAGGCGCAGGTTTACTTCATCGGCAAGCAGACGTTCCTCGACCAGAAATGGGGCACCAAGCAGCCGATCACGGTGCGCGACGCTGACTTTGGCGTTGTCCGGCTGCGGAGCTTCGGCAAGTTTGCCTTCCGCGTGGTCGAGTCCGAGCTGCTGCTCAACGGATTGGTGGGCACGCAGGGCAAGTACACCACCGACGACATCACGGCTTACTTGAAGGATTTGATCGTCTCACGGATGACCGACCTGCTGGGCACGATGCAAGTCAGCTTGCTCGACCTGCCGGCGAAATTTGACGAGGTCGGAGCCGCCGTGAGGCTGAAGGTTGCCGAAGAGTTCGCGCGCTACGGGCTCGAGCTCACCGACTTCTTCATCAACGCGATCACCCCGCCCGAGGAAGTGCAGAAGGCGATCGATCAACGCAGCAGCATGGGCGCCATCGGCGACCTGCGAGCGTTCACGATGTACCAGGCCGCCAATAGCATGGCCAAGATGGCGGAGCAACAAGGCGCCGGCGGCGGCGCGATGGGCATGGGCATGGGCGCTGGGTTCGGCATGATGATGCCCGGCATGATCAATCAGGCGATGAATCCCCAAGCCTTCGGCCAACCCGGCGTTGCGGGACAGCCGATGCAGCCAGGTGCCGCTCCTCCTGCCCCCCAGCCCTCCGCGGCGCCAGTCGCTCCGGTTGCGGCCTCGGGCGGCTTGGACTTTGCCGACCTGGGCGCGCCTGACGCGGGCGCCGCGGCGACCGGCATTGATCCTCAACAACTGGTGAGAAACGTCGCGCAAGCGGCTGGCTGGCAGATCCAGGAGACCGCGTCCGACCATTGGCAAATCACCATCCCGGTGGGCACGCTCCGCAAGCAGACCGTCGCGGTCAACTTTGCCGGCCTCGATGAAGAGGGACATCGCGTGATCTCCTACACTTCGATCTGCGGCGCCGCCAAGGACGGACTCGCCGTCCAACTGCTGAAGTACAACCTGAAAATGGTCCACGGCGCCTTTGCGATTCAGTCCACGGAGGCCGGCGACTTCATCGTCGTGCAGGCCAATCAATTGGCCGACACCGCCGACCCGCTCGAGGTCACGCGACTGATCACCGCCGTCGCTTGGCAGGCCGACAAGGTTGAGGAGAAGCTCGGCGGCGGCGCCGACCAACACTGAACATTGGCCACGGATGAACACGGTTGAAACACGGATGAGCACCAAATTCATGTAAGAGGACCTCTCGCCGGAAACTTGATCGCTAATATCCTTCCCCTGCGTCTTTGCGACTTTGCGTGAGAAGTTGCCTGGCCAAGGGGCGAACGCGGGCTTAATGGGCTCGCGGGCGGTGTCGTCGCCCCCCGGCGCGATGGAAAAAGTTGAGCGAGCTCGGCGCCCGGTTTATACTCCAACTGACTAAACACTGTCAGTACATCGGGGGGCATCGGGATGAGCGACGAGCAGGGAGTGGCGGAAAATCGGGAGCCGTGGGAGCTGTCGGAGTATGAGGTCGATCGGCTGCTGGCCACGGCTGATGATCCGCGGTTGCGTCGGATGTTCGGCGCCGATTATGACGAGCTTCGCGATCTGGCTCGTGAGGCGCTGCCGGCCACGCGTCGACGCGATCGGGGGACGGTCGTTTTTTTGCCCGGCATTCTCGGCTCCAGTTTGGGCAAGCCGCGCGCCCTGTTCGGCAACGACACGATCTGGTTTGATCCGGTGTCCATTGCCATGGGCGATGCGCCCGAACTGAAATTGACCGAGTCTTCGCCCGTCAAGTCCTTGGGCATCGTGCCGCTCAAGCACAACTTTATCCGCTTTCGGCTGACGATCGCCGGCTTCCGTGTGCTCAGTTTTCATTACGACTGGCGCCGCAGCATCCCCGAGCTCGGCAAGCGGCTGGCCGAGTTTATCGCCGCGGATCGCGCCGACGAGGTGATGATCGTCGCCCATAGCATGGGCGGGCTGGTCAGCCGCGCGGCGCTCAAGGCCGCCTCGCCCAAGGTGCGTAAAAAGATCAAGCGAATCGTGATGTTGGGCACTCCTAACCACGGCTCCTTCTCGCCGGTGCAAGTGCTGCAGGGGCTCAACTCCACCGTGCAATTGATTGGCAAGATCAGTCGCACGGATCCAGTCGACTTGGTCAAGTCGACGTTCAGCACGTTTCCGTCCGTCTACGAGATGCTTCCTCAGCCGGATGTGTTTGACGAGTTCGATCTGTTTGATCGCCAGTCCTGGCCCACCTCGCCCTACCGTCCGACCGCCGCGCGCTTGAAGGCCGCGCAGGAAGCGCGCGCCGGCTTGGCCGATCCGGACGAGCGATTTCGCCTGATCGCGGGCTTCGGCCAGCCGACCGTGACCCACTTGAGACGCGCCGAGTCGGGTGAGTTCGAGTACTTCAAGTCGGACAGCGGCGACGGGACGGTGCCGTTGCAGATGTGCGAGCTCGATGAAGTGCCGACGCGATACGCGGTCTCCGAGCACGTCGATCTCTTGAAACACAAGGAGATCGCCAAAGCCGTCATCGATCTGCTCAGAACGGGTGAGACGGAGCGACTGCACGAACGTCCCGAAGTCAGCCGAAAACTTGGAGAATGGATCGAGCCGGAGGCGTTCAGAACGGTGGTCGAGAGCCGTCGGGCTTGGACTGCGGATGCGATTGCCCCCG
>JAGQPF010000122.1 GCA_020426845.1 Planctomycetales bacterium | reverse complement strand
CCGCTCCGGCTCCCGGTGGCGCCGATCCGTTTGGCGGCGCAGCTCCGGCCCCGGCCCCCGGCGGCGCTGATCCGTTTGGCGGTGCTGCTCCCGCTCCGGCTCCCGGTGGCGCCGATCCGTTTGGCGGCGCAGCTCCGGCCCCGGCCCCCGGCGGCGCCGATCCGTTTGGCGGTGCTGCTCCCACTCCGGCTCCCGCCGGTGCTGATCCGTTCGGCAACTGATCATGAGATTACCGATTGCTGACACCACCGGCGGAGTCTCATGGCTCCGCCGGTTTTGTTTCCGGTGGGCGCTGTTGCTGTCTTCGTTGACTGCTGCGCTGTCGCTCTATGGCGTTCTGGCCCATGCGGCGCCGCCCATGATGCTGTTTCAAGGCGCGGCTCGGCACGATGTTGGCGCGGCCGGAGGCGCGCGTGCCTCGTTGTCAATTCTACGCCTGCCCGACGGGAGCTTTGCCTTTTACAACCGCAATGCTCCGGCGCAGGGACCGGT
This sequence comes from Planctomycetales bacterium, assembly GCA_020426845.1. GTDB lineage: Bacteria > Planctomycetota > Planctomycetia > Pirellulales > Pirellulaceae > JAGQPF01. Next base: position 2,513 of record JAGQPF010000122.1, on the reverse strand, counting down.
TGAATTGCCCGACGCTCAAGGGAAACTTCATGCGCTGCTGCCGCATCTTCCCAAAGCACTGTTGCGACATGAGACGCTGCGGGATAGCGGCGTGCTCGACAACGGACAAGTGGTGGCGGGACCGGACCTGCGGCTAACCAGTGTCCTGGTCATCAATGAGAACCTGGACAAGGACACCGCGGCGAAGGTGGGCCTGCCGCGTTATTTGAATGTGTGGGTTCGTCAGGCGAATCCGCAGCAGGCCGAGGAGCCTCGCAAGATCTGGCAGGGCTACAACGGCTCGCAAATGGAGTATCAGCGGCTTTCCGACGGTCGCTTGTTGGTTCCGCATGGCAGCTTTCTTCCCCACGGGCGACCTGTGCCTCCTACGGGCCGGCATCGCACGATTGTGCACTACTCGGATGACGGCGGTGCCACGTGGCAGACCAGCGCTTCGGAACTCTCCTCGCCATGCTATGCCGGCTTCAACGGCTCGAACGAGGGCGCGTGCGAGCCTGCGATCGAGCAGCTTGCCGATGGTCGAATTTGGATGTTGATGCGGACGCAGGCAGGTTTTCTGTATGAATCGTTTTCGACGGATCGAGGCGCCACGTGGTCGCCAGCGCGGGCAAGCCGCTTCAGCACGTCGACCGGCCCGCCCAATATCATGCGACATCGCAACGGCTGGCTGGTGGTGACCTGGAATAACTGTGAGCTCCCGCCACGTCACGAGGGGGAAGGTGTCTACGGAGGCCGCGATGCGCTGCACATTGCGGTGTCCGCGGACGAAGGCCGCACGTGGAGAGGCTTTCGCGAGATCTATCTGGATCACCGCCGCAACGACAATCCCGCGAAGTCCGGCGACCGAGGCACCGCCTATCCGCTCGGCGCTTACGATGCACAAGGTCGGATTGTCATCATCGCGGGCCAGGGCGCCGGCGGTCGCAATCCGATCGTCATCGATCCCGACTGGGTGGTCGCGACCGAGGCCTCGACGGACTTCTCCGATGGGCTCGATCAATGGTCCGTCTACAAGCATTACGGTCCGGCGAAGCGCTGGTGGCGCGCCCGCGCCATCGGGTGCGAACTGATCGCCGATCCAAACCGCGCGGCCTCGGGAGATCGTTATCTGCACGTTCGCAAGCCCGACGAGCTTCCCGCCGATGGCGCCACTTGGAATTTCCCGAATGGATGGAAGGGCTCGCTGACCGCGCGGGTGTTGATCCGCGACGGCTCACAAGGCGGCACACTTTGTCTGAACGATCGCATGTTCGATCCCGTCAACGACCAGGGCGAAGAACTTTCGATATTCCGCGTTGCTCTCGAGGGTGACGGACGAATTGGCGAAGTGCAAGTCGAGCGAGAGAAGTGGATCGATGTGCGACTGGAATGGGACCTCGGCAAGCAGGTTTGTCAGCTGAGTGTCGATGGTCGCCCGGCCGGACAGTTGCCATTGCGGCACCCGACGCTCAACGGCATCTCGTACCTGCGGCTGCGCTCGGCGGCCCGCGAGCCCGACTCGGCCGGATTCCTCGTGCGGCGCGTGGACGTGTCGATTGAGGATCCCACGGCGCCTGCCTGCAGCGCGGAAGAGCAGGCTGCGCACGAACGCCGGTACATTGAGCGTGTCGTGCCGACTTGGTCGCGATGAGCGCTTGCGTATTGCGAGTACCCTCTAGAAGGTTGCGACGATGAACTTGCGGTTGATCCTTTCCGTCACGCTCTCCGTATCGCTGTTGTCCTGCTCGGTGTCGGCGGAAACGAAGTACGATCCGACAGTGTTGCCCAAGGGACACGATTACTTCCAGCTGCGCGATGGGCTTGCGAACTGCCGCAGGAAATTCGCACACGACCGAGTCGGGCGGGTCGTGTTTCTCGGCGGCTCGATTACGGCCGGGGGCGCGTGGCGGCAGCACGTCTGTGATGAACTACGTCGACGATTCCCAAATACCGAATTTGAATTCATCAATGCGGGCATTCCCTCGCTGGGCTCGGTGCCCCACGCCTTTCGATTCGAGCGAGACGTGCTCCGCGCGGGCTCGGGAAAGCCCGTCGATCTGCTGTTCGTGGAGGCGGCAGTGAACGACACCACGAACATCCCCGATCATCCCGAGCAGATGTTGCGCGGCATGGAAGGCGTCGTGCGGCACATGCGCACCGTGAGCCCCCAGACCGATGTTGTCCAACTGCACTTCGTGATGCCGGAGCATATGACGGACTACGGGCGCGGCAAGACGCCAATTTCGATCGCGCAGCACGAGCGAGTCGCCGCCGCATACGGCAATGTTTCAATGAACTTGTCCCGTGAGGTCACCGATCGCATTGACGCGGGCGAGTTCACTTGGGCGGATGACTTCAAGGATCTACATCCTTCTCCGTTTGGGCATCGCGTCTATGCAAACAGCATTGCGCGGATGTTCGACGAGGCGTTTGCGGGTCCGCTGCCCGCGGCTGTCAAGCCGCACACGTTGCCGGAGGCGGTTGATCACTTGAGCTACGCGCGGGGACGGTTGGGCGACATCGCCAGCGTGCGT
>JAGQPF010000121.1 GCA_020426845.1 Planctomycetales bacterium | reverse complement strand
GGCGCGACGAACAATCGCCTGCAACGGAGCCGGCGGTCGGGTCGGTTCTTAAATCAACACGTATCGCCGGCCCGCTGATGCGTGACGACTATGAAGTCCGAGGTTTGGCAAGTGGTTGGAACCCACTTTTTCTGTTTCTGGGGATTACATCACGGGTCTCTTTGGCAATTGTGTTGGTGGATCGGCTGGGAGCGAACTTGTTGGCGTGGCGCTGTGGGCTTCGGGCAAGGATGTTGATTAAACGACTATTCGAGGTGTCGACACACTTGAGCTTCTGGTAGACCCGCTCGGGGCGGGCTGTGTCGTCTCAGTTGTCCATGCACGGTTCAAACATCTTTGTGTTCGAGTCTCCGTGTGAGGGCGGCTTGCCTGGAGGCTTCTTGGTTCCGAGGCGGAACCTTTGAGCAGCAAGCCGATTACCGCGGGCGTGGCACATTCTTTAGGGCGACGTATCGCGTCTTTCCATGATCCTGCTGGGCAAGATCGTTCCCATGGCGAAGGACGCGGGTCAACTGATAGCGGTGCTCACGCTTTGGGTGTAGGTCTTCTCCTTGGTCGATGTCTTGGCGCCGCGCGCGTTGGGTGTCTCCAAGCTGGCGGTTGGGTGAGTAACAGTGTCTTCGATACAGTGATAGTAGGTGAATGAGTCACAAGGGCCGATTCGTTACGACGATGTCAAGGCATCAGACAGCGCGTACTGGCTAGCCTTGTGACTCATTATGGGTAAATGCGATCAAGGCTGATTCGTTACGACGATGTCTAGGCATCAGACACGCCATACTAGCTTTCTTGATCGCTTGGTGGATTGCTGGGAGTTGTCATTCATAGTCCGGTTCTTGGACGCGGCTCGTGTGGATTTAGCCGCCGTTGGCTTGGCATTTTGTGTGGTTGGAGATGGAAGGGACGCTGTCTTGGTAGGCCGGTCCGCTTTCTTCGCCGCGGCCTCTTTGGCGGCGCGGGCTTCCTTGCGGAGTCGGCTTTTGCGCTGGTCGGCGTTCTCCTTGGGCTTCATGCTTTCCAGGGTTTCTTTCAGCGTGGACGGCATTCGGCCGTAAGACTGTGTGACTTCGATCATCTTTGTGGGGTTCCAATCGGTTTCGTCCCGCAGCATTGCCCAGGCGATGACGGCGATCTTTCTCGCCAAGGCAATCCCCGCTTTCTTCTTGCGGGTTTTCTGTTTGCCACAGATTCGTTCGTAGACGCCTTTTGCCCACGGATTGTAACGCAGCGAGGCCCACGCACATTCCACCAAGATGGTGCGGGCGAGCGGGTTTCCTCGTTTGGTAATTCGCCCATTACGGTCCGTTTCGCCCGATTGGTATTGACGGGGTACTAGGCCGAAGTACGCGGAAACTTGTCTACCATTCTGGAAGCGATGGGGATCGTCGATGCAGGCCACGAGGATCTCGGCCGTGCGCGGGCCGACGCCGGGGATGGTCATGAGCCGCCGAATACGAGCGTCATGTTTGCCGATCGCTTCGAGCTTCTTCACCACGAGATCCATTTGTTGTGTGAGAGAGTCGAGAATTGTGAGTTCGATGTCCAATTCTCCTCGCCACAGTTCGTCGAACCCACATTCTTGAATGGGTTTTCGGAAAGAGTTGATTCGTTCGCGCCCGGTATGCCAGGCTTTGTCGCCTTGATCGATGGGGATGCCATGATTGACGAACCAAGCTCGAATGGTATTTTTCGTCTTGTTGATTCGTCCGTCGAGTGTCTTGCGGTATTTCACCAGGGCCCGGAATTCCCGGTGTTCGGGCGTGGGTGTGTGAACGGATTTGAGTTCCCCCAACGCGGCCAGTCGCGCCAGCTTGAGTGCGTCGTCTTTGTCGGTTTTGCGTTTCACGTTGGCCCACCGCCAGGCGTCTTCGTTGGTGGAGCAGACGAGCGTTTCGAGGCCGAAGGACCGAGCCAGGTCGTTGATCCAGCCCGAAGGCCCGCAGGCTTCCATGACGATGAGGTCGGCTTTGCATTTGCGAAACAGGCGGGCGAGCTGTTCGCGCTCGGTGGCGATGGTGGCGAACCGGCTTTTCCGAGTCGCCGAGTCGAAAATGCAGCCGACGGAGTTGAATTTGCCGAGGTCAAGTGCGAGAATCTTCATTACTGGTGTCGTTGTGTTTGGCGGGCGGTCTGAATGTGACAAGCAGCCCCATGCTGCTACGATCACGGGTCCGAGTCGCCAGTTGTTGTAACCAATTGGCTCCCACCCGCCAAACCTCGGACTTACATGGATTCTTTCTACAGCCAGATCGAGCCACCAACCAGAACAACTCTGACGGATGTTTCTTGTCATCATGCGCACCATCTGCATTGTCACGATCGCGTTGTTAATTTCCGCCTGCAACTCGGAGAACTCCAAGAACACAGAGTTGCCGCAACCAGCCACTGCTCAATCAACCCAGGAAGAAACGCCAGTCACCACAATTGTTTCAAAAACGGACGCAGAGCAGATCCTCGGCACATGGACATCAGTCCGCTTTGAAAAAGATGGTCTCGCGGATCCAATGGGCTCGGGGGGGAAGGCCGTTTTCGGGAAAGAGGACGCTTTCATACACAGTCTTCCGTTCTTCTCGTACAAACTCGATGCCACGCAAACGCCGAAACACTTTAGCACCAGTTCTACCAAAGCCATTTACTGCCTTCAGGGCGAGACGTTGACTATTTGCATGGCCACGTCCAACCACGCGCCACGCCCAACAGAGTTCGCAACCAAGAAGAACGACGGTCGCAACCTGATTGTTTTTAAGCGAGCTCACCCGGTAGCTCCCGATGCGCCGGATGCCGAATACGACCCCGACTTGATGGGAAAGGTCAAGCAGGGCATCGAACTGCTCGACAGTGGCAAATTGCGCGAATTTGGGGAGTGGATGGGTCAGCCTT
>JAGQPF010000120.1 GCA_020426845.1 Planctomycetales bacterium | reverse complement strand
GGGCGCAAGCCCAGGGAACCTGCGTGCCCCCCCCGCGAGCCTGCGCGGCGCGCACCAAACCCCGACAGGGGCGACAGATGTTAGCCCTGGGCGCAAGCCCAGGGAACCTGCGTGCACCCCCCTCGAGCCGCGCGGCGCGCGCACCAAGCCCCGAAGGGGCGACAGATGTTAGCCCTGGGCGCAAGCCCAGGGAACCGGCGTGCCCCCCGCGAGCCAGCGCAGTGCGCGCAACAGCCCACACCGCCTCGGAAATTACCCAGCTGAACTTGAACGATTCTGGAAATTTCGGGAAAAGTCGACCCGGCAATGTCTCCGGAAGGTTGGAAAACCTCCATCAGGGGACAATTTCAGCGGGAAACCGGCCTTCAAGGCCGCTCCGGCCACCCATTCGACTTTTGGTGCAAACCGGCCATGTCCTCGACTCAACCCGAAATCGCTTTGACGGACGAACCGTTCGAGTCGCGTTGGACACTTCCAGCGTTGGACGAGGTCGGGACGGCGCGAGTGCGAATTGTGCTCGGACGCGTGGACATCGATCCTGAGACGACCGACGAGCAGCTCGCGGCTTCGCCGTTGCCACTGGACCGGCGGCTGGCCGACCCCGTGGAAATTGAAGTCGACGGGCGGCTCATTGGGTACGGCGAGGTGTTTGTCCACGAGGACAAACTTGCCATTCGCGTGCTGGAGTTGCTGGCGAAGGACGTGTCATGAAAGAACTGGCGACTTGCCCCCAACGTACGCAACGACCCCGACCGCGATGGCTGGCTGCCGTCGCCGTGCTGGTGCTGCAATTTCCGGTCGCGCCGGCCGTTGCACAGCAGGCTGACCCGCCCGTGGCACAAGCTTTTGAGTTCCCCGACATGCCACTGCCGAGCCCGGTCGAGCAGCCGCCGACGGACCAGCGAAAATCGGGGCTGGATCCCGCTGGCCGGGTGGTGATGAGTTTGGCCGTCGTGCTGGGGGCGTTCTTTTTGTTTGCCTGGTTCACGCGCCGCCGTGGTGGCCGGTCCTCGGAGGAGTTGCCACCGGATGCGGTCGAGCTGCTTGGGGAGTTGCCACTGGGCGGGCGAGAGACCGCAAAGTTGATTCGAGTGGGATCGAAACTCGTGCTGGCCGCCTCCAATGGCCAGAGCCTGACTCCGTTGACGGAAATTACCGACCCGGTCGAGGTTGAACAGCTTTCGGCACTCTGCGGCTACGTGCCGACGCGTCGAATGACTCGGCGAGGTGTTGCATGACAGTTTGGCGCCGTCGCAGGACGAGCAACCTGAATGCCCGCTTGTGGCTGGCCGTGGCGGCGACGATCGCCCTTTGCGCAGCGCAGGCCGGACGCGTCGAGGGACAGGCACCCTCCGGCTACGGGCAACGATTGTCGCCGATGTCCGCGCTGATGGCCGAAGCTCGCCGCGATAACGCCGCACCCGCCGCTGTTCCAGCAACGCCAGCGATCGGGCAAGCGGTTGGCCCGCCGACCTCGGCGATCGGGAGCTTGCAGTCGGCCACATCGGCATCGGCAACGCCAGCGAATGTGCAGCGGGCCGGTCCATCGGGCCTCACAAGGGTCGCCCGCGATGGAGGCCCAACCGGCCATGGCGCAATGTCGAATGCGGCGGATTCCACGGCAGCCTCCGCCTATTCTGAAGTCGTAATCACGGCGGCGCCGGGAGAACATTCCGAATGGGTCTCTGTCCTGCCATCGAATCCCGCGACGGAGCTGTCGTCATCGTTTGATGCGTTGCAGTTGTCTCCCGATGTTGCCGCGGCGGGCGAAAACGGGACGACATCGGCGTTGTCCGGTGGCGATGGTTGGTTATCGACGTTGTCGGGCGGCACGGTCCGCTTGATGCTGATGCTGGGTGTGTTCAGTCTGGCGCCGGCGGCGCTGTTGATGACCACCAGCTATGTGCGAATCGTCGTGGTGCTGAGTTTGTTGAAGCAAGCGATCGGCAATCAGCAGGCTCTACCGGCGCAAGCGACCACGGCGCTGGCGCTGTTTATCACGGGCCTGGTGATGATGCCTGTTTGGCAGAGCGTTTATCGGGACGCGGTGCAGCCGTATCGGCAGTCCGCCGGCGAGATGCCGATCCAAGACGCCTGGCAAGCGGGAGTCGCGCCGGTGCGGCAATTCATGAGCCGCCAGATCGACCAAATGGACAACAGCGAGGATGTCTGGCTGTTCTTTCGGTACTTGCCCGAGGAGCAGCGATCAGAGCCGCCTCAAACTTACGCTGATGTGCCGTTGCAGGTGCTGTTGCCCGCGTTCCTCTTGAGCGAGCTCAAGACGGCGTTCCTGATCGGCTTCCAAATCTACTTGCCGTTCCTCGTGCTCGACTTCGTGATCGCCACGATGACGTCGTCGATGGGCTTGGCCATGTTGTCTCCCGCGACGGTTTCCTTTCCGTTCAAGTTGATGTTGTTTGTGTTGGTGGACGGCTGGCGGCTGGTGGCCGGCACGTTACTGGAAAGTTTCTCGTTATTTTGAGGCCGCCATGCTGGCACAAGATGTGATTGACTTGACGCGCGAAGCATTGGTGCACGCGATGATCCTTAGCGCTCCGGTGCTCTGCGTGGCGCTGCTGACCGGCCTGCTGGTCGGGATGCTTCAGTCGCTGACGCAGGTGCAGGACCAGACGGTGTCGATGGTGCCGAGGCTGTTGGCCGTGCTGGCCGCGCTGGTGATCAGCTTGCCTTGGATGATCGATCGGATGGTCGATTACTCCCACGCGCTGTTTCAACACATACCTGCCACCATTGCCGGAGGCTAGTTGATGTCGTTTCAGGGTTGGCAAGGCCGCACCATCGCGGTCTTCCGCTAGTTTGGGGCGACGTTTATTTACTCGACGTTTCAACGCTCACAGGCTGGCAGCCTGTGCCACGACATTTGTGCCACGACATTTGTGCCACGACATTTGTGCCACGACATTGCGGGAGGCTGGTAGTGGATGGAGCGGCCGACTGGATCGACGCTTTCCATGCTTTCGGCGCGTCCGGCGCCCAGGCGTCGCCGGCAGTTTGGCTGGGGCTTGCGCTCGTGGCAGCTCGAGTTGGCGCCATGTTGGCGATCGCGCCGTTGTTCGGGCGTCGCGGCACTCCGTGGCGGGTCCGCGTGGCCCTTGTGCTGGCGCTGGTGTTGTTGCTTGCGCCATCGGTCGCTCCAAAGGTCGCGCCGGCGGCAACGTCAACTTCCCTGGACGAGTCGCAGTGGCTGGCTTGGCTTTGTCGAGAAGCGGCGATCGGCCTTGCCTTGGGGCTGGCGGTCATGATGCTGGCGGCCGGCTTGGCCATGGCTGGCGAGCTGGTGTCGGATGCCGTGGGGCTGCGTCGCGGCGACCAAGCGGAACAGACAGAACAGGCGGACCAGGAAGGGTCGGCGGGCGGCCGGCTGCTGGAGCTCTCCGCGTTTGCGGTGCTGCTTGCCGCCGGCGGGCATCGTCTGGTGATCGCGGCGTTGCTGGACACCTTCCGAGCGATTCCCTGCGGCGCCGCCGACTCGATCGAGTGGCCGACCTTGCTGACATTGGCGAGTCATAGTTTTTCGTTTGGATTGCGAGCCGCGGCGCCGGTCGTTGCCGCCGCGCTGACGGCCCAGCTGCTGCTGGCCATGTTGGCTCGTTTTCAGCCAATGTTGCGCAACGCGGCGATCCACTCCTCGTCCGCCACGCTCGCCGGCGTCGGTGTCTGGTTGTTGTCACTTGGGACTGTGGGACTGCTGGCGACGGATGAGTTGCAGGTGATCCTCGAGCGAGTGCGGGAACTATTGGGAGCCAGCCTCTGATGTCCGATCGTCAACACGAGCCGACAACCCGACGGCTGCGCGAGGCGCGGCGGGCGGGCGATGTTCCATTCAGCGCCGAGTTGGCGCGGGCGCTGACGCTGCTGGGCGGACTGGCGGCCTTGGCCTGGCTGTCCGCGCCGCTGGCGCGCGCCGTGATGGAGCTCGCCGAGTCGCAGTTTGTCCGCGCCAATCCGCTGCGGGGCGGCCTCGCTCCCGATGGCGAGCGGCTCACCGCCGTCTTGTTCGCGGCGCTGCCACCGCTCGCCGGGCTGCTGGCGTTCGCCTGGATCGCCAGCGGCGCTCAACGCCGTTTCGCCTGGACGCCCTCCCGCTTGAAGGTCGACGTGAGCCAACTGAGCCCCGCGGCCAACTGGAGCAGGATTTGGCGTAAGCTGGATGAATGGGCGGCGAGCTGTTTCAAGTCCCCGCTGCTGTTGGCCGCCGCGGCCTGGGTGGTCTACCGCGAGGCGCCGCAGTGGGCAGGCCTGAGCCTGCTGCCGCCCGAGCAGATCGCGGCCGCCAGTGCGCGAGTCGCAGCGCGTTTGGCTTTGCAGCTCGCGTTGCTGATGACCGCTCTCGGCACGCTCGATTATCTCTGGCAACGCTGGCGTTATCGGCGCAACCTGCGGATGACCGAGCAAGAAGTGAGGCAGTCGCATCGCGAAGAGGAGCTGTCGCCGGAGATCCGCGCACGCCGCCGGTCGCTCCATCGTCGGCTTTCGTAGCACAGGCTGCCAGCCTGTGACGATCGTGGTTTTGGCCGCAGGTTGAAGGCTGGCTCGCCATCCAACAGACTCCAACACCTTGCCATTTGCACCATGTCCGACAACGGCGCTCGAGGTTTCTCCGAAGTCCTGACGGCCGACGGCACCTGGCAGATCGTTGTGCCCCGCTTCCGTTGGACTTATTTGGCGCAATTGTTGGGCGGCCTGCTGGGCGCCGGCTTCATCGCGTTCATGATCACGATGGTGGTGACGCATGAGGGAGCGACCGATCCGCTCGCGTGGCCCGTCATGAGCGGCTTTGGCCTGTTTTTTCTCGGCATCGGTTACAGCGGGATCGCCGGGATGGTGAACCGCTTGCACATCGAGGTGGATCGGTGGGAGCTGCGCGTCTGGCAGTCGCCGCTGCCTCACTGGCAGCGCTGCCGCCTGCCGCTCGACGAAATCCAATACGTGCGGCGAATGACCGTCCGCGGGTCGAGCGGCTCGCACCGAACGGGGAGCACGGTGACCTACACCGCGCGACTTGCGGTCGTACTTGCGGATGACGAGCAGCGAACGATTTTCGACACGGATCAGTCCGATACGAAGCGGATCGACGAGATCGCGGCGTGGCTGTCCGAAAAGGCGGAGGTGCCGCTGGTGGCAGCCGGAGGCGAGGCCCCGCTGCAGGCACAGCTCGGCAAGATTGACAAGGCGGTTGGCAGGAAAGACCGCAAAACGCCGCGCGGCATCCAGCTCGGCCAAACCGGCGTCGGATCAGTGGTCGGCGTGCGTTGGTTCCGGATGCAACACATCGCGACGCTAATCGGTTGCATCGCCCTCAGTCTGCCGGTCGGCATATTCTGGCTCATCGGCGCCGGGCTCGCTCGGGTGAGTACGGTCGCGCTATTGGGGCTGTTTATCCCCGGGGTGTTCTCGATTCTGATCGCGGTGACCGCCTACGGGCAGGTCGCTGGGTTCTTCAATCGGACCTGGTTCTTCGTGGCCAACGGCGCACTGCATCGAGTGCATCGGCCGCTGCCGTGGCCCGGCAACTGCTCGATCGACCGCAAGGACATCAAGAGCATCACCACGACGCATCAGTCCATCACGGACGCGCTGGACACAAACACCGCCCGCTGCTTCTCGGTGGTCTGCCACCGGCGCGATGGCCGGGAGATCACGCTCGCCTCCAAGCTGACCTCGAGCCAGGCGACGTTTCTCGCCGCGCAGATCAACGAACAGTTGGACCTGTAAGCGACAAGTCCACAACGCGAAACTGAAAAGCGGAGCACTGCCTGATACAATAGCGATGGCATTGAAATGGAGCTTGCGAGCCATTCATGTGTGACAGCAACAGGTTTGCCGACTTCCCAATCGGTGATGGCGCGTGGCGAATCGATGTGCCTCGCTTCCAGCGACGGTATGTGATTTACCTGTTGTTAACTCTGCCATGCTCCGTCCTCTGGGGCATGATGTTGTGGGGAGTGGTTGATCCGGCGCAGTTTATCGTATTCAGCGGGTTTGGCCTGTTTTTCGTTCTTGTCGGCTGCTGTTATGGCTCGCTCGCCGGAATGTTGAATCAGGTACACATTCAAGTGAGCTCCCGTGAAGTGCGCGTCTGGCAGTCGCCTTTGCCTCATTGGCGGTGTTGGCACCTCCCGGTGGATAAAGCCCAATACTTGCGACGACTTACAGTGTTCCGTCAGGGAGGATATGCCTTCGAGTCGCTTCTAATCGTGTCTACGGACGACAAGCAGCGAACGATTGTCGACACGAATCAAGCCAAGACGGAACACATTGACGAGATCGCCGTGTGTCTCGCCAACAGAGCCGGGGTGCCACTCGTGGCAGCTGACGGCGAAGCTCCCGACGCAGCAGCAGTGTTCAGTCGAGGTAAACTACCTCGAGGTGTCCGGCTTGGAATGAGCGGCGCGCCGAGGGCATTTGGAGTGCGTTGGCCCAGCCAACAAATTCTCGTCGTTTATTCTTCGATTGTCGTCTATTCGTTTAGCGTCATATTTGGGTGTCAAGCACTTATGCTCGCCAGTGACTGCTCGACGGTTTTGCCTGGGTTGGTCATGGGATGCGTTTCCTCGATTTTCACCGCTGCTGCGGTCTATTGGCACGCTGCGCAGGTCTTTGATTGGACTTGGTTCTCCGTGTCGAACGAGGTTCTACATGTCGCGCATCTCCCGCTGGCGCGGCCGGGCAACCGCTCGATCTCCCGAAGTCATGTCCAACGCATTGCAACGGCCCACCAGGCGAGAAGCCGTGAGGGCGAAAGAATTGCCCGCTGCTTCTCGGTGGTCTGCCACCGGCGCGATGGCCGGGAGATTACGCTCGTCTCCAAGCTGACCTCGAGCCAGGCGACGTTTCTCGCCGCCCAGCTCAACGAGCAACTGGCGCTGTAAGCGATGCTCGTTAGGCGGCGGGCCGCTCATCGCGAAGCGAAGCCGCGTCGGGCGCGGGCTGCTCCAAATGCTCAGGCTGGTCTTGCGGCTCGCGAGTGGCGCCGAGGATACAGACGACCTGAGCGGACATCGCCCCGAGATGGTTGATGAAGTAGCCCCACGCCACTGCATAGGCGCCCCACAACGGCACGGCCAGTGGATAGAGTGCCAGCGACAGGGCGCCACGCGTCACGGCGATGACGAAGAACCAGCGCTCTTGCCGCAACCCGATCGTGAAGCGATTGATCACCAACGCCGGACCACAAGCGAAGCCATAGAGGCAGAGAATCTGCAGCAACGTGCCGGCATGCTCGTAACGCCCCGGCAAAAATAGATCGATCAGCCAGGGGCCTGCGAAGAACACGGGCGCCACCAAGCACAGACTGGCGATCGAGACCATCGCCAGCTGTCGCATCAGCTCGCGGCGCGTGGCCTGGCCGGGGCAGCCCGCCGCAGTCATCTCCGCCGCTCGCGGCGCAAACAACCGGGCCAACTGGTTCTGCCCCACGACCATAAACGTGATCACCTGCAAGGCCAGTGTGAACTGGCCAAAATTCGCCGCCCCTTGTTTGGCCAGCAACATCTGGCCCGAGTAGGTCAGCATCATGGCGAAGGTCGCCAAAAAGACAAAGCGATTGTCGACCCACAGTCCATGAGCTTCTCGCCAGAGTCGCTCGTCCCGGAAGTCGAGCCGCGTTTGCCGTCGGACGAGCGACCATTGGACGACGGAGTTGACAACTCGCAGCACCGCAACGCTGGCGATCGCCGCCAGCGCGTACTGCGGCCCCGAACCGACCAACGCCACAATCGCGACGCCCGCCAGTACCTTCTCGGCCAGCTGCAGCAAGCTAACGACATGCATCTCGCGGTTGGCGTCAAACCAGGCGTTGGGCGACCAGGCGATCGCAAGCCCCAACAGGATGCCCATGCTCCCCGTCCACACGCCACCGACCCCACCGCCAGCCATTAGCCAGATCAGGGCCGCCACGGTCGCGACGGCGCCGATCAACATCCGCAGCACGATCGACGCGGTCATCACCGACGAACGGTGTTCGCTCTGAATCAGGTCTCGCACCAACGTCCGCTCGGCGCCGAATGAGGCGACCATGAATACGAACGTGCTGATCAACATCGCATAGCTGTAATAGCCGTAGCCGTCCTCACCCAGCCGAGCGGCCAGATAGAAATTGATCCCGCCGGAAATGATCGCGACCAGGTAGTTGCAGACCATCACCGAGGCGCCGATCCGCAACATCCGTTTGCCGGGTAGACGAAAGATCTCGCGAGTAGACAAGGGCGAACCGGTGCTGGGAGGCAGTGAAACGCTTGGCCAGTGAGCGATCAGCCGCTCCCCGAGGCAGGGCATTTCATACCGAATCGCTTCCAGCCGAGCCAGATCAGCTGACAGTTCTGATCGTTTGCCTGGTTGCCCTCGTTCTCGCTCTTGCTGGGTTTGCCTAGGTTGCCTCGCAGCACTGGCCGTTGGACGGGTAGCCGCTCGTAGCATGGGCGCCCTCGCGCGCCCTTGGTGAGCAGCCGCGTAGAGCGTCCGTAGCATGGGCGCCCTCGCCCGTGCAGAACTGCGCAACCCATTGCGCCGGCCGAGGCTCTCCTTGCGGGGCATCGGCGGTGCAGAGGGGCTGCTCGCCGCGCACGGGCGAGGGCGCCCATGCT
>JAGQPF010000767.1 GCA_020426845.1 Planctomycetales bacterium | reverse complement strand
GGTTGGGGCTGGGGTGCCATGAGCCCAGCCGTGGTGAAGGGGTGGGCTGGTAGCCGGGTGGTGAACTCCGTGCCCCCGTTCCGGAGGGGCCGGAGAGGAGTTCTCCACGCGGCGTGAGCAGTCCACCCCTTCTCCACGGCGCTCGGTACATGAGTGGGCCACGCGACCGTGGGGTCGGGGCCGCCGTCGCTCTATGCGAGCTCGTGATGGCCGGGGTGAAGTTCGAGACCGGAGCAACAGAGCTCGATCAGCGCGATGACCGCTTTGGCCGAGTGGAATCCGTAGGCCCTGCGGGTGAGCAGCCGGGCCTTGTTGTTGAGGCCCTCGACGAGTCCGTTGGTGATCCGGTGGCGGACGTAGACCACGATTCCGTCCATGTGGTCGCGGATCGTCTTCGCCGTGCGGACGAAAGCGTCCAGGCGCGAGCGAGACGCCCAGGAGCACCACTTGGAGAGCAGCTCGCGGACGACGTTGGGCTGGCGACGGTGGAGGATGTCGCCCAGCTCCTCCTTGAGCAGGTAGGCCCGGTAGAGGCGCTTGTTGTCATGCTGCAACTCGGCGACGCGGACCTGCTGGGCCTCGCTGAGTGTGAGGCTGTCCCGGAGGTGGTGTGCGATCAGCTCCCACTCTTCGTCGGTGAGCTCGTAGCGTCGTAAGCCCATGGCTGGCCTCCGACAGGAGCATCCCCTCTGGGTCGGACAGCCAAGATTGCCCGCCTAGTCGAGTTTGCGGACAGGCCCTAGTCAGTTCGGAAGTACCACTGGGAAGCTTTGCGAACTCACCTCTCAGCCTCACAGGCTTCAGCTCACTTCCTCTTCTCGGCAAGTCCCACTTCGATCAGCCTCCGCCGATTGAGGTGCGCTGAATACAGGCTCGGCTTAAACTCAAGCTGCTCAATGATAGTGTTCCAGTTCAGGTTTGCCGCTAGCTCAGGATCTCCACAGCCTCGAAGTCCAGCGTTGTGAGCATTCTCTACCCAGTGAATGGAGTTATCTGTAAGGACGTTGTAGCTGCCAGTAAGCGGCTTCGTAATGTATGCCGACAATGCAGCCTTGTATTTTGCGACGTCACAACAGTTGCTCACTCGGGCAGAAACACATACAGCATACTTCGGAAGAGGATCTGGGCACTTGTTGTCGGCGAGGCAAGCCGACCTGCACCTATCGGCCTCCCAGAGGTCCTTCTTCGACACCACGCGCTTCTTCTTGTCGATTCTCGACCTGACGCTGCGTCCATAGGCGTCAACACAGGCCCGGAGGCACTCATAGAGCTTGCTGCGACACGCGTCCGGGGGGTAGGACTGAAACTCAGCATTGCTATACACCTTCGTCCCCATAAGCAACTCTCCGACAGTGCCACCCTTCGCGTTCTCGTAGACCCCTGTAGTCTTGCCATCGACAACGACATAGGCATGTGATTTCCCCTTCATTCCATTCGGGTTGTAGGAGTTGAAGAGTTCACCCCCTGACACATAGGAGAAGCAGATCTGCACGCCTGGCACAGCCTTGGCGGTTAGGTCCGTGATCACGCATGGCTGCCTCGCTTCTTCATACAATTGCTGGGCCTCCTGCAAACGAAGATATCCCTCATAGACATCGTGTCGGGGATCAGAGGGGTCGAACGGATTTGGACCAAGCCATGGCACGACTGGATCGCCAGCCAGCCAGATCGGATCGTCCGGTCCTGGAATGGCTAACGGCCCAAGCCCGGCCCCGGGAGACACAAACGGTAGACCCGCGATGGCAGTCGTCGGGTGCCATACGCTCTGTGGCGTCAAGTCCATGGAGTCCTTGCCCAACTGCAAGTCAAGCAACCCCGCCATGAGAATCCGCTGCGTGGACCCAACCCCGTTCGGATCAAAAACCCGTTCGCCAGTGACCGTCGTAACCGGTTTGTCGTCGCCGATCTCAACTCCATAGTCCCTGACCTTCACAGCCACGTCACCCCGCTGGTTGTAGCCATTCGCAAACGTGACGAGCCCTTCCTGAACCTCCAGCACAGACCCAGGCACCGCCGAGAGGTTATGTCGGTAGGTCCGCAGCGAACTCCCGTCAGTCTGCCCCTCACGCAACAGCTTCCGCCCGTCGTAGGCCCAGTAGGTCTCCTGCCCGTCGTTGACGCGCACCCGCTCGCCCACGGCGTTGTAGGTAAACGCATGGTCCGCGTCCGGCGCGCTCGCCT
>JAGQPF010000119.1 GCA_020426845.1 Planctomycetales bacterium | reverse complement strand
GCCAAGGCTTCCGTGTCCAGCATCGGCAATGAGAGCAACACTACTCCGCCCGCCAACGACTGCTGTAGCGGCCGCTCGTGGCAGTCTCGACAGGACTCGTACCCGAGGTCGCGTGCCACAGACAGCGAGCCAGCGCCGTTGACAGTTGTGTGGCAGCCGGCGCAGGTGCGCTCGACAACGGAGTTTTCCGATTCGGATGTCCCTTCAACGCCAGCATGTGCCGAGTCGACTGGCGACTTGGCGCGCTGCTCGCGAAAATGCTTCAACAGGTGAGTCGCGTGGTCGAAGCGAATGGGAGACGGTCGCGCCACGGGCCAGTCGCGAAACTCCGGATGCCCTTGGGCAAAGCTATGGAACGAAGAACGATGGCACGATTGGCACTGCGCGGCTGAAAGCTGATGTAATTGCGCCTCCCGTCCATGGTGTTCGCGGTGACAGCTTGCGCAAGCCAACTTTGCCTGCCCAGCCACGTGGTGAGACTGCCCCGGGTCATGCCGTTCCGTGGAGGTTACCGCGGAGCCCGTTGAAGCCAGGCGAACCGACACGCGGGCATCGTCGGACGCGTTGAATTGCCCGTGCGGTTGACGGTCTTGTAGTGCGATCCACTGGTGTGTGCCCACCCCGTGCGCGTCACCTGCAAATTGCCTGCCGATCTCCTCGTGGCATTTCAGACATCGCTCCGACTGCGTCGGCCCAACAGCGCGACGGGCCCCGCACGCGGAGGCGAGCCACTGCAGCGGCCCCTCCTCGCCCGCCGCATGGCACGCAGCGCAGCGTTGGTGACGCAGATTCGTCAGAACCTGTCCGTGGCTGCCGGTCAATCCGCCGGGCGCAACCCACTCATTCCTGTCCGGAGAGCTGAGCGCCAACACCAAGGCGCCGAGCGTGAACGCAGTGCAGCCCAACGTGAACAGCCCACGTTTGCTTCTTAGTGAACGGGCTGGCGAGCACTTGGAATAGGTTTTCGAGCACTCGCCATCGGGCGAGGGTCCCCCCTCGCATGGCCCGCCTCGATGCTTGGGCCGATTGCAGGTCCAGCGGTCCTCCCGCCTGACGGGGCGACAGTCGGAGCCGCCGCCACACACTCCCAGTCCACTGGGGCCCAGCGGACAGGCTTCGCCCTCCGCCGCGTGACCGCAAACCCACGCTCGCCCGGGCCGCTCGTAGTCGTGCCTGTCTGAATTCGAGTCGCTCATCTGTTCGTACGCGTCCATTCTAGAACGTAAAGTGGACGCGTTCCTTTCTTAACCTCGATCAGAAACCACGAAACGCCTCGGCGAGCACGGCGTGAGCCAGCGCAACAAGTATCAGGCTGTAAGTCAGCCCGACGTGCAGGAAGAGCCATGACTTCAACTTCCACTGCTGAGCGTGGTGGTAGTCGAGATCCTCCTTCTCCCGCACCAAGTCCGCCAATTGCCAGGCGACTCGCTGCTCATCGGGAGAGCAGTACCGTTGCAGGTCCCGAATGTACGTAATCAACTGTCGCTGGCGCCGGCTGCTGGGCCAAACGCGATAGAACCAGCCGCGCGGACGCTCGAAAAACCCCAGCAACCGATCCACATAGAATGCGGCGATTGTCGGCGAGGCCAGCTCTGCGCTCATCGCAAGCTGTCGAGAGCGTTCGCTCACGCGACGACGAATCGCCGGGATTCGCTCGTAGATCACCTCGCGCTGCAGATTCGCCAACTGGCGGGGGATGACTCGCGTGATATACAAGCCGTAGAGCCCGCTGCTCCAAACGATCGAAAACAACAAGGCCAGTGAGGTCTCAAGAGGCCCATCGGGAATCCGCATCCCAAGATGGACGAGAAACAGCGGCAGCGACAGCAGCGCCAGGTAGATGTGCGTCTGCATCCACAACGCCGCTGACCCCAGCGCCGGCAGGAATGGCAGCTTCTTACGAACGTTGAATCCGGTGAGGAAGAGTACGACCGCGAACAGACACCAACCAGTCAGCCGACTCGGTGGCCGTAACGAAGCGACGTTTGCCTGGAGGGTAATCCAGCCAGTGATGGCCACCACTGCGACCAGCATGAGATTGCAGCGGCGGCGACCGGTAAAGCTGCGAACGGTCATCGGCTCACCCAGGCTTGGAGGGAGTCGAGGTTCTGCATGTCAATTCGCACCAACGCGTCGTGAGGACAAGCGCGTTGACAGGCCGGACCACCCAGCTGATCGACGCACAGATCGCATTTGGTGGCCTTCAGAATCGGTTGCTGGGTTTGCTCGTCGAGCAACAAGCTGCCCTTCGGGTCTCGAATCTCCACCATCTGAATGTTGTCGTATGGACAGCTGTTGGCGCAGGTCTGGCAGCCGATGCAGGTGGCGTCGTTAATCAGCACATTGCCTGTGACGGAATCGCGAGCAATGGCGCCAGTCGGACAGCCAATCATGCACACCGGGTCGACGCAGTGCATGCAGGCATTGGCAAACATAAAGCTGCCATGCCGCGGCCCCGTGCGAATGAACCGCGGGTTGCCGTCGTGACCTGCCTCGCAAGCGCGGACACAATCGTCGCACCGAGTGCATCGATCCAGGTCCACCACCAGCGTCTGCGTCCCGTTCATGATCCGCGTCTCGACCAGAAACTCGAGCAGACTGGTTTCCAGCTCGCGCTCGCTGCCGGCAGATTTGGAAGAGCCCAGGGCCCCGAACGAAACGGGCAACGTCGTCGCCGCCGAAGGCGCCGTGGTGGCGGCGTGAGCCGAGTTTGAGCTGACCGGGTGCTCGCCGGCCAGCGCGAAGTGCCTTGATCGCCGAGTCTCGGCAACGAGTTGCTCGATCTCGGCCGACTCCAGCGTGGGCAACACGAACGATTCGACGTGGGCTGTCGGAATCCGAATCACATCGACATAGCCAACCGCGCGCAACGACTGCAAGATCGCCACGGGACCCGCGGGGTTCTGCCAGTTTTGTGTCAGCTCCGCCAGGCCGAAGTGCTGGCCCTTGCCCAGGTAGGCCAGCGTACGGTGCCCACTGCCCTGCCGAACGCTCAGCCGCGCGAATCCGGATCGGATCAGCAGCAGGCCGTTGGGGTAGTGGCCCTCCGCCGCAATCAGCGGCTCGGAGGCCAGCCGGGCGGGCGTCGGTGTGCGAGAGTGCTCGACATACCAGTCGAACGATCCGTAGGTTTCGAACTCGGCTGCCGCCACCAACTGCGGAAGCGCCTCGGCGGACACCCTTGACAGCATCGGCGTCTCGCGAAGATGTGTGGCGAGACTGTTGGCTCGATAGAGCTTGTCGACATGATGCTTGAACTCCGGAGCGCGTCGCATAATGTCGCGCAAGCCCTGCCAGCGAATCTCCAGAGCCACGCAACGGCCATCGGAGAACACCGTGGCAGTCCGCGGTGTGCGCGACAGCGCCGCCAACTCCCCGAACATCTCTCCTCGCTGCAAACGCAGCGTCTTATGGGCGTCCAGCACCCCCGGCACGTCTTGCAAGAAAACACCCGCCCCCGAGGCGGCAGCTCCGCGCTGTTGCCGCACCTGATGCCGAGACTCCGGGGCTGCGGAGCGATTCCAGATCTGCGCGATGGCGCGCACCCAGCCGGGGCGACGCGCGGACTGCCTGCCCAACGTGGCGGGCGGCAGGGATTCCAGCACAACACGCACTGCGCCGTCCAGTATCAGAAAGGCGCTGTTCCCGTAGTCGCCCTCGCGAATCAGAATGTCGCCGTTGTTGCATTCGACGATGCGGGCGTCGTTGAGCAGCACGTCCCGCAACGAGCAACTCGCGGGAAACCGAGATTCATCCATGTCGCGAAATGGCGGGATGGTCAGCAGCGCATCCACATCCATGCGCGTCATTTGGTCGCCAAACGGCGCCTCCCACCGCTGCGGCCTCTCGACCACCACCGGTTGTTCATCCATCTCGACATCCTTGTCGCAATGAAGCAATTTACTGACGGCGTGACCGCTGCAGGTAAGTTTCGGGCGTCGGCACGAGCGGATCGACGTCCGCCAAATCCGCGCCGTCTCGTTCTCCCATTTCGTAGGCAATTTCGCTCAGCGAGTCCGCCGCTGCGGTCAACGCCGTGGAGTTGTTCAGCCGAAGCCCCGCAGAATAGGCCGCTTCAAGCGCCTTCAGCACCAGCGGATCGCCGGTCCGTTCGTGCACTTCGACCAGCCGCTGCCGCATTTCGGCGGCTCGCTCCGCGGTGGCCAAAGCAAACGGCTTCCGCTCCTCCGCCTTGGCCACAGCTCGCAAGCTGTACTCCAAATCGGCCATCACGCCAACGATATACATCACTCGCAATCGCTCGGGGGACGACGGCGAATTCACTCCGGGAGACCGCAGGAAGTTGTGTCTTTGCATTCCCTGTGACCACCTCACCAATTCAAAGTCTCGACTGCCCGCGACGTGTCCTCCCACGTTGACGAGCCGCTCGTTGGGCACCGTGTGGCAGTTCATACAGCTTCGGGCGATCATGTAAGGATTGCGTGGGTTCCACATCCCGGCTCCAATCGACTTCTCGATTCGCAGCATGGCATGCTCCGCGGACTCGGACTGCTTGGTGGCCGTCGGGCCGCCATAGTCGTTGTGCAGGGGCAGCCAATCTTTGGCCGCTCCATGACACATCTCACAGGAAACGCCCTCCACAACTCGATGTGAGCCGCCGTCGCGCGACTGCCGCGTGTAGTGGCAGTCGACGCAGATTCCACCGCGTTTAATGGACGTGATCCCCATCCGCTCGGCGATCTCCTTCGCTCGAGGCTGACGGTGCAGATCCAAATAGGTCAGCGAGTGCCGCGACTGCCGCCACACAGCCAACTCGGCGGCATGACAGCGAGCACAGGAGTCCGAACCCACGATCTTGTCCGGGGCATGGACCACCCCGCCTTCGGGGCTGACTTCGGGCGCCTCCCCGCTCGGCACGGCCCCGCCCACGGTGGCGACCAGAGTCAACAACGCCGCCAGCGCCGCGCCGATGCCACCACTGCGTTTCCACTTTCGCGGCAAAACTTGCGGACCAAGCAGCATGACAGAACGGACTCCTCTTATTGAGTTAGTAGCACCTCCACGTAAAAAAAGAGTAGGTCAAGGACAGTCGTTGATCCGGCCGCATTTTGACGCCCCGGAGCTTGCTTGCTGCGCAGGTCTTGACGCTGGCAGCGGTTGTACGGAATGACAGGATCGCGTCACGCGTCCACAATGAGATCTCCTTGAGGCACGGCGACGCAGGCCAGACAGCTGCCCTCCTCGACATCAACCTGGCTTCCTGGCGGATAGGCCACCGTGCCGGATTTCACGGCGAGCCGGCAGGTTCCGCAGCTTCCGGCAAGACATCCCGAGTCCAGGGAGATGCCCTGCGACTCGGCCAGTTCGAGCAGAGAGGAGCAACTGCCGTCCCAGACCAGCGCCTTGCCGCT
>JAGQPF010000118.1 GCA_020426845.1 Planctomycetales bacterium | reverse complement strand
CACTGACCAGGCGGCCAAGAGCTGCCCGTGCAGCTCTTGGGTCACCCACCGAAAGAAGAAGGTTTCGTGCGACCGGCATGGGATATCGCCGCAGAACGATCCCCTGAATGTCGTCAAGATCGAGCGTCGTCATGGGATCCTCCGTTTGCCTTTCGCACGCTGGGTCGTCAGGTCGCATTCGTGCGCAAATGGGGCGGCTAGCCCCTGGATCGCAACGCTTTGACATCCTGGACAGTGAGGTCAGGATTCGCGTTGTAATACGCACTCAGTGTGGGCAGGTCGCGCTCACGCACCCAGTCGGCAAATGCTTGCGGGTTCTTCTCTACTGGCAGCGGCGGAGGATCGATGGCATTGGGAAGGAGCATGTTGAAGACCTGACTCAGGTGCTTCGTGAAGTCGAAGATGTAGGCGTCAAAATCACCATCGTACGTGGTCAGCAACATGACGGTATCGTCATCGAGCTGAACAAAGCGCGCCTCGTGAAGGGTTCCAATCGTGTCGGACCCTGTCTTGATTGCGTTAGCGACGGCGGCCGTGTTTTCCGCGACGCCGGATTTCTTGCCCGGTGCAAGCTTCACGACCAGATTCAACGGGGACATCACCCGGTCATCGGCGGAATTGACGGTACTGGCCATTGCGCGAATCCTTTCTCGTTCATCGAACAGTCGTTTTTTGGGACCCGCGAATACCGTATCGAGTTTTGGGGACGTTGCGAAACGCCGAAAATA
This sequence comes from Planctomycetales bacterium, assembly GCA_020426845.1. Taxonomy (GTDB): domain Bacteria; phylum Planctomycetota; class Planctomycetia; order Pirellulales; family Pirellulaceae; genus JAGQPF01. Next base: position 795 of record JAGQPF010000118.1, on the reverse strand, counting down.
CGGAGAAATCAGCCAGTTTTACGGAAATCGGCAATGACGTTACGGAGACCGATGGCTAATCGCTACTGAGGAGCCCGCGATCGACCGCGGCCTCCACCGCTTCTGAACGCGAGTGCGCTCCCAGTTTTGCGTAGAGGTTGGCCAAATGCGTTTCGACCGTTCGCCGGTCGAGAAACAGCTGGTCGGCCAGTTCCTGCGCGGTCAGATCTTCACCAAGAAGCGCGAGGATCTCCTGTTCCCGGGAGGTCAAATGGACCGGCGGCGGCACGAGGGCCCGCTCCGCGAACGCCAGCGCATCCATCATCGCCCGCTCGATCGACAGTTCCGCTCCGGCCTCGAACGCACTCAGAAACGCCTTTTCCCCGAGCGAACTCCGAATGAACGCACGCTCTTCCTCGATCTCGCGCTGATATGCTGGGGGCACAATTTGGCCAAATGAGCGCCGATCGGCATCGACCGCGCCATACAGACGAGCAGCGAGGAGCGACTGGCCCGATCGGGACGCGATATCCGCGACATCTTCGATGCTACTAATCAAGATTCGTCCCTGGTCCCATGACGACCGCAACAAGTCATGGAGAATCGTCAGGGAGAACTCCCAGTCGCCCTGCTTGTACGCGACGTATGCTCTCCCACCCAACGAGCGAGCAATACCAGGTTTGTGATTTGTCTCACGGAAAATCGCCAGGGCTGCGTCGAAACGCAGGGCAGCCTCCTCGAGCTGGTCATTGCCCTTGCCGCTGTCAATAGGCGCTTCAGAAGTGTCGATTGACGAAAGAAAGGAATCCGCCCTTG
>JAGQPF010000117.1 GCA_020426845.1 Planctomycetales bacterium | reverse complement strand
CGCGCCGCAGTGACCGCAGGGCCGGGCGCCGCGACTCGCCAGTCGCGCACGATGGGCGTCGGCCTCCTGCTGCTGGAGTCGCTGAACCAGCGCGGCGAGCCGCTGTTGATCCTTTCCCGGAACGCCATACACGGCCAGAATTTCGTCGCCCGGCACATCCGAATAGACTGCGGTCTCCACGCGCGACGCGCCGCGGCCGCGGGAGCCGGAGGTGACGAACCCGGTTCCCGTCGTCATGGCGAGGCCGAGTCCCAGGACGTTCAAGGCCGCCGTCGTGCCCAGACCCGACTTCCCCTCGTCTTCGTCTTCGACCACGTGATAGGTGACCTTCACTCGCCAACGCTCGCAACCGCACTTCGCGCACAGCCCTTGTTGACGTTCCATGACGGACGGCGTGGCAGTGCGTTCGCACTTCTGACAGGAAAACTCGACTGCGTCGGGAATGTCCATGAGCCATTCTTCCATTGGACAATGAGGGGTTGCGCAGTGCCGCACGGGCGAGGGCGCCCATGCTACGCGCGAAGCGGGCCTTGGCCGGCGCGAAGGGGAGACGGCGGCGCCGCCGCCCAAGACTTCTCCAGCCGGTCGCATGGCCTGCCGCCGCCTAGTCTATCGTCTCGGGGACGGCTCCACGAGCGATTTCCCATGGCCTCAGCGTTCGGGGGATGAATCTGGTAAACCTGGATACTTGCGGAACATCTCGTCCACGGCTGGCGAATTTGTCCGCTGGGCCTGCGTGATCGAGCGCTGGATGGAACGTCGCGAATGCAAACGGCGAGCGGTTGGCGCCTGACCACAGAAGCTGGCGGCAGACCAACGGCGACTGGTCTAGTCTCTAGTGCTGAGCGTCCACTCGACACTCGACAGGTGAAACCGATAGTAGAAGAAAGATTGACTGTCATGAAGTTTGCAAAGTGCGTGATCGCCACGGTGCTGGCCCTCGGCTCGACTTGCTGCGCGTTCGCGGCGGATCGACCGAACATCCTGTTTATCGCCGTCGACGATCTGCGTCCCGAGCTTGGGTGTTACGGCTCGTCAATCGCCGTCACGCCGAACCTGGACAAGCTGGCCGCAGGTGGGTTGCTGTTCAATCGAGCGTATTGCCAGCAGGCGATCTGTCGTCCGTCACGAGCCAGTCTGATGACGGGAATGCGTCCCGAATCGACGGGTCTGTTTCACAACTATGTCTCGCTGCGGGAGCTGCAGCCGGACATTCTGACGCTGCCCGAGCATCTCATTGCTCATGGCTACGAGGCGGCGTACGTCGGCAAGATCTTTCATCCCGGCGACACGGACGATAAGCGATCGTGGAGTCGCGAACCGGCAAAGTGGCTTGGCCCGGACATCAAGCCGCCGCAAGGTCCGTATGTTCTGCGGGAAAACATCAAGCTGCGCAATGACAACTTCAAGGAGATGTTTGCGAAGTACGGCGAAGCGGCAAAACGTGGGCTCGCCAGCGGTCCGGCGTTTGAAAAAGCCGACGTGCCGGATCATGCTTATATCGATGGCTACAACACACTGCTCGCAATCAAAACCATGAAGCAGATGGCGAGCGGCAACAAACCTTTCTTTCTGGGTATGGGCTACAAACTGCCGCATTTGAACTGGTGTGCCCCGGCCAAGTACTGGGACCTGTACGATCCACATAAGATCCTAGCGGCAACGGAACAGACGGCGCCAGCCAACGGCGCTGCAATGGGACTGCATGCTTCGTTTGAACTGCGCACGCGATCCAACATTCCCAAGTACGGCCCGATCGAGCCGGGACTCGCCCGCACGCTCAAGCACGCCTATCTCGCCTCAACGAGTTACGTCGATGCTCAGATTGGCTTGCTGCTGGAAGCACTCGACAAAGAGGGGCTTCGCAACAACACAATCGTCATCGTCTGGGGGGACCACGGCTGGCATCTCGGCGACATGGGAGTGTGGGGCAAAGCGACCAATTACGAAATTGCCACTCGTGTCCCGCTGATGATCTCGACCCCCAAGATGAAAGGTCGCGGGGCAAAGACGGACGCTCTGGTCGAACTGGTCGACATCTTTCCCACACTTTGTGAACTGTCAGGCGTGCCAGCTCCCAAGCACCTGGAGGGGCACAGCTTTGTTCCCTTGCTGGACGCTCCCCAACGAGCATGGAAGTCGGCCGTGTTCAGCCAATACCCGAATCCAGCGCTGCGCGAGTGGGCTGCGAATCCGCTTTCGCCGGGAATGCGGGAAACGTGGTTCGGGCCTCTCATTCAGGACGTCGAGCAACGCATCATCGATCAACAGGGCAAACGCTGGGACCGCGAGCTGTTCGAGCAGCATCTCATGGGTTACACGATGCGGACCGACCGCTACCGGCTCGTCGTGTGGCGCGATCATCGCAACCCGCAGGCTGCTCCCCTCTTCGTCGAACTGTTCGACCATCAAACCGATCCGCAGGAAACGCAGAACATCGCGGCGGAAAATGCCGAGCTTGTGCAGAAGCTGACGGAACAGCTCAACGCGGGCTGGAAGGAAGCCCTGTAGCTCCGACAATTTATAAAACCCAAAGCCGAGCATTCAAATCTGCAATGGTGCCCGTTGCCATGAAATACCCACATCTTGCACTGATCGTTCTCCTCACAGTCCATGCGGCTGCCTCACTACGCGCCGCCGAAGTGGACTTCAAACGTGACATCTCGCCGATCTTGGAAGAACGCTGCTGGGGATGCCACAGTGAGGACGAGCAGGAGGCCGGACTGCGACTGGATCGTCGAGCCAGAATGCTGCGAGGCGGTGACTCGGGACTGCCCGCCGTCGTTCCGGGACATCCCGAAAAGAGTTATCTGATTGAGGTCATCAAACATCTCGATCCCGACGTGAAGATGCCTCCCGATGAAGAACGGATCCCGGATCGAGAGATCGACCTGTTCGTGCGTTGGATCAAGGAAGGAGCCAACTGGCCTGGCCAGATGGAAGCGACACTCGACGAAGAGACGGATCTGTGGTCCTTCAAGCCGGTCGAGCGTCCGGTCGTTCCCAATCAGCCGGCGAACGAGAAGTCATCGAATCCCGTCGACGCATTTCTGCTGGCGACGCTGAACGAGCACGGTTTGTCGTACTCACGGCCCGCCGATCCGCGTGCTCTGCTGCGGCGGGTTTCGATCGTGCTCACCGGCCTGCCGCCGACTCCCGAGGAAGTGGATGAGTTCCTCTCGGCTTTCGAGAAGAACCCGCGTGAAGCCTATGAAAAAGCCGTCGACGAGTTGCTCGACTCGCCGCACTTCGGCGAACGCTGGGCTCAGCACTGGCTGGACGTGATTCGCTGGGCGGAGACCAATGGCTCTGAATCGAACCTCTATCGCAAGAACGCCTGGATCTATCGCGACTATGTCATCCGCTCGTTCAACCAGGACACACCGTACGACCAGTTCTTGCGAGAACAGGTCGCCGGCGACTTCAACGGCGTCGGCGAAGCGACGGGCTTCCTGGTTGCCGGTCCCCATGTGCCGGCGGCGACGGTCGGCCGAGAACCCGCGGCCATCCGTCAGGCACGGTCCGATCGCCTGGACGAGATCATGCAGACGGTGGGCGCGTCCGTGCTGGGCATCACCGTTGGTTGTGCCCGTTGTCACAATCACAAGTTCGATCCGATCACGGCGCGCGATTACTACTCGATGACCGCGGTCTTCCAGGACGTCGAGTTCGGCAGTCGGCATCCGGAGTACTCGCCCGAGCATCCGATGCGGCAGCGTGGCGCAGCGTTGTGGAAGCAGATTGCTGCTGAGCGGCAGAAGCTTCGTCCGCAGGGAGGCTGGGAAGAAAACTGGGGCGCTTACCGGGAACTCCACTTCAAGCCAGTGACAACCAAGGCGATCCGCGTTCGGTTCAAGATGGCGAAAGTGTTCCTCGATGAACTTGAAGTGCTCGGTACGGCGGGGCTCAATCGAAACCTGGCGCTCGCCAGCCTTGGCACGCAGGTCTCGGGATTTCCGGAGCAAGGGTTTGAAACCCGCAACCCGATCCAGCGGCTGAACGACGGTCAATACGGCACCATGATCTGGCGAGCCGAGACGGGCAAGGACGAAGAGCGACCGTGGGTGCAGTTCGACTTCGCACAGCCGGAAACGATCAACCGACTGCGACTCAGCAACAACCGCGAATACTTCTACGAAACCGACTATCTCGACAGAAAACCGAACCTGCCTCGCTACGAGTTTGACGTCGAGGTGCTTCAGGAAGACGGAGAGTGGCAACCGTGGGTGGGCACCTGGGCGGTCCTCAGGGCCTCACAAGGGTCGCCTGCGATGGAGGCCCGACCGGTCAACAAGAAGCTGCTCGAACAGCACCCCGAGCGGAAGAAGTCGCTGAACGAGATTCAAAGGCTGATTGCGCTGCTGGCCGAAGAGGGGCCGCGACCGAGCTTCGTGGGGCGATTCATCGAGCCGGCGGTGACTCACGTCCTGCTGCGAGGCAGCCCGGAAAACCCACGCGATGAAGTCACGCCCGCGGGCCCCGCCTCGCTCGGAGGCGAACTCGGACTGACCTCCGAAACACCGGGACCAAAGCGTCGGGCGGCCTTCGCCGGATGGCTCGCCAGTGCCGACAATCCGCTCACTGCTCGGGTCATGGTCAATCGCATCTGGCATCACGTTTTTGGCGCAGGACTGGTCTCGACAACCAGCGATTTCGGTCATGCCGGAGCCGCTCCATCGCACCCGGAGCTGCTCGACTGGCTGGCCGCCGAGTTTGTCTCGCCGACCGTCACTGACGGACCTGCGTGGTCGATGAAATCGATCATCCGGCTGCTGGTCCTGTCCGACGCATTTCGCCAGTCGAGCGAACCGAACGACGCCGGCATCGCCGCCGACACGGACGCTCGACTCTTGTGGCGGTATCCACCAAAACGAATCGAGGCCGAAGTCATTCGCGATTCGATCCTGCTGGCGTCGGGAAACCTCGACCGCTCAATCGGCGGTCGCAGCTACCGGATTCACAACGAAAAGAAGACGTACGCCCAATGGGAAGTCGTTGACAACCACGGCCGCGAAACCTGGCGGCGGATGATTTACCAGGAGCGAATGCGGAGAGTCGACGACCAGCTCTTTACGGCCTTCGACTTCCCCGACTGCGGCCAGGTCCGCCCTCGCCGACCGGTTTCGACGACGCCGCTCCAGGCACTCAACCTGTTGAACAGCGAGTTCGTGATCGACCAGACGCAGCGCATCGCCGCACGAGCAATAAATGAATCCGGCGGCGACACGACAAGAGCGATCGATCGCTGTTTCAATTTGTTACTGGGTCGCGCCCCGTCCGCCACCGAGCGAGACGCGTGTCTGGCACTGGCGAAAACGAATGACCTGCCCCTCGTCTGCCGGGCGCTCATCAACTCCAACGAATTTGCATTCCTGCCATGACAGATCCTGAACAACTCACACTGCAGGGGCGACGGCTT
>JAGQPF010000015.1 GCA_020426845.1 Planctomycetales bacterium | reverse complement strand
GGCAGACGCCGCAGGCGCCGGTGTACTCGAATGTCACCGCGGCTGCCTACCCCGACGACTTGGCGGAGTTGCAGGATCAGTTGAGCGTCCACCTTCGTTCATCCGTGCGTTTCGTCGAGCAGATCGAATCGATGTACGCCGCTGGCGTTCGCACCTTTGTCGAGGTTGGCCCCGGGCAAGTGCTGACGGGCTTGGTCGACCGCATTTTGCATGACCAGCCGCACCTCGCGGTGGCGACGGACTCGAAGTCGCGTCGCGGCTTGGTTCAGCTGTCGCACGCACTCGCGCAGTTGTTGACGGCCGGGGTGTCGTTGGACCTGGACCCGCTGTTTGATCGTCGGCATCTGCGAACGTTCGATGTCGCCAAGCTCGAGCGCGAGACGGGCGAGCCCAACTATCCCAAGAATGCGTGGGTGGTGAACGGCACTCGCAATCGGCCGCTGGATGCGCCCGAGCCGCGGCTGCTTGGCGCCGCCAATCGGCCCTTGTCCGATGAGGAACGGGCCGCCCGAAACTTAGCTCCGGCCAAGCCAAACCATGCGAGGGCAGCTGCCAGTGTTTCTGCGCAATCTGCCACCGCCCCCGTTGCCCCCAGCGTCTCCACCGCCGCCCGCGCGTCGGTGAAGGCGACTCCGCCCGAGGCGTCTGTCGCTTCGGCACCCACCACGCGCGGCAGCTCGCCAGCGGCGAGGTCCGCCGGTGCGCGCCCGCCTGTTGCGGCGCCGCCGACCACCAACCCACCCTCCGCGAGTTCACCAACCGGCATGAAAAAACAGGAAGCACCCTCAGCGTCTCGCGCTGCGAGCCCGCCCGATGCGGCTCAGGTCCTATTGAGCTTTCAGGACGTGATGGCTCGTTTTCTCGACACGCAACGGACGGTGATGTCAGCCTACCTGAACGGGGCGCCGCTGACCTCGGAAGGACCGTTGCCGGCACTGCCGGCACTGCCGGCGCCAACCGTCCAGTCCGGCAACGGCGCGGCGGAACGATTTGCTGCTCCAGCTTCGGGAAATGGCCACGCGACTCCCGGCCAGCACACCTCGGTGCCCGCTCGCGACAACGGCGTCGCCAAGCCGGCGCCGGTTGCCTCGCCTGCCGCGCCAACTCAGCCGGCCGCGAAAGCCGAGCCGATCGCTTCCCGAGCGGTCACGGCCCTGGCAACTCCCGCTGTCCCCGCCGCTGAGGCGCCGGCGTCTGTGCCCGACGAGCTCGCTGCCGATCAGACGAGCGCTGGCGTCGGCGGAGTGCAAAAGTCGCTGGACGAGATTTCCGACGACCTGCTGGCCTTGGTTAGCGAACGCACGGGCTACCCGGAGGACATGCTTGATCTGGACCTCGACCTCGAGGCGGACTTGGGCATCGATTCGATCAAACGCGTCGAGATCCTTGGCGGCCTGGCCGAGTCGCTGGGGGAGGCGCCTTCGGAGGATGGCGAGTACGAGGGGCGGCTCGAGCTGGAGAAGCTGACCACGATTCGCACCCTGCGAGGGATACTCGAATACTTGGAGGACACACTGTTCGGCGATGAGCCCGCCTCCGCCAGCGCGCCGACCGGCGCCGCCTCTACGAGTTCGGCGTCGAGCTTTGACGATGGCGACGGGCGCGTGCAGCGCGGCCTGGTGGAGCTGATCGAAGCCCCTACGTCGGGCGGATCGCCGATGATTCCGCGAGGCGCTGTGTTGATCACTGACGATGGGGCCGGCCTGTCGAGCGAGCTGACGGATCGGATGACAGACTTCGGTCAGCGAGTCGTGCTGCTTCGCGATCGCGCCGGCGCCCTGGTGAGCTGGGATGGCGACGTTTGCACAGCCGACTTGGCGTGTCCTGACGCGGTGGCTCAAGTGATTCGGGAGGCGCGGGAGCAGAAGAGCTCGATTGCCGGGCTGATCCACGCGGCGCCGTTGGCTTCGTCCGCTGACGCCGCTTCGCGACTGCGCGACGTTCGCAGCACCTATCTGCTAGCCCGCGAGCTCGGCGACGACCTTGTCCGCGCCTCGGGGCAGGGCGGCGCCTTTCTGCTGGTTTGCACCGGAATGGACGGACAGCTGGGTTACGGCGAGCAGCCGCTTTCCTCCATGTCTGCCGCCTGCCACGGCGGCATTTGCGGCTTGTTGAAGTGCGTCAAGGCCGAGTGGCCCGAGGTGCTGATTCGCGCCGTCGACTTCGACGCCGCCAGCGACGGCACGGAGCGAGCCGAGCGAATTCTGACCGAGCTGGGCGACCGCGAGGGACCGATGGAAGTCGGCTGGAGTGGCGGCGTGCGACGCACTTGGATGCCGGTCGGCGGCGAGCTCGATCGTGATCGCGACTCGCTGGAGCTGCCCGACGACGCAGTGGTGCTGGTCACCGGCGGCGCGCGCGGCATCACTGCGGCGATTTGCGCCGAGCTGGCCAAACGCAGCCGCGTCCAACTCGTGCTCGTCGGCCGCTCGCCGCTGCCGGAGGACGAGTCCGGCGCAACGCTGGGTCTCGAGTCGCCCGCGGAGCTGAAGGCGGCATTGATGGAGCAGCTAAGGCAGGCCGGCGAGGCGGTGGCTCCTGCGACGGTCGAGGCACGCTATCAGCGGCTGCTGCAAGATCGCGAAATTCGCGGCAACTTGGCGGACATTCGCGCGGCGGGAGCGGAGGTGGAGTATCACAGCCTGGACGTTCGGGACACCGCAGCGCTCCAGCAGCTGGTCGCCGACGTCGTTGCTCGCAAGGGCCGCATCGACGGCGTGATTCACGGCGCTGGCGTGATCGAAGACAAGCTGCTGAAGGACAAGACGCCCGATTCGTATCAGCGAGTGATGGACACCAAGGTCAATTCGGCACTGGCGATGGCCGAGTCGTTGGATCCGGACTCGTTGAAGTTCTGCGTGTTTTTCTCGTCCATTGCCGGCCGCTACGGCAACCGCGGACAAAGCGACTATGCGGCCGCCAATGAGGTGCTGGCCAAGCTGGCCATCGACTTGAATCGTCGTTGGCCCGCGCGCGTGCTTGCTGTCGATTGGGGCCCGTGGGGCGGCATCGGCATGGTGGCGGACTTGGCCAAGCACATGGCCGCGAGGGGCGTGACTTTGATCACGCCCGAAATCGGCACCGAGATGCTGCTCGACGAGCTGTGGCACGGCGCCAAGGAAAACAGCGAGGTCATTATTGCGGGCGGCGCCAGCAACCTGCACGCGCCGCATCCCGCGACCGCCTGACCAACCATTCGTGCGCAGCCCGGCGCGTGTTTCGCTTGCTGAGCGGAGCTTCGTTGGCCTGCGCGACTCGGCCTGTTCGGATGCCGGCTCGGGAGTTATTTCAACGTCCCTTCAATTTGTGAACTCCGGATGACCGTGACAAGTTCTTGTCTCTGGCCGACGCAGCTGATTGTTCTGCACGGGAAGGATCGCGAAGAGCTCATCGGCCGCCTGATTTGGCTAAGCGACTGGCTGCAAGAGAACCCCGGCGGCGACCTTGCGTTGCTTGCCGGATCGCTAGTTGACTGCGTCCACCCCGGCGGCTCGCGACTCGCGATGATCGCCGCCGACGCGGACGAGCTGTCGCGCCGCACGGAGCGTGCGCTGCAGCGGCTGGAGGATCCTCAGTGCCGGCAGATTCGGGATGTCGGCGGCATCTACTACACCGATGAGCCGTTGGGGCCGGCTGGCCGTGTTGCCCTGATCTATCCTGGCGAAGGCGCGCAGTACCTCGGCATGCTCGAGGATCTGCTCGTGCTGCCCGAAGTCCGCGAGTGCATGGAGGCGGCCGGCGAGGTCATCAGCCGCGAGGGCAACGGCGCTCTGCCGCCGTTGGAGTTCGTGCAGCCGCCGAGTGACCCCGAGCGACGTGAGTTTCTCGAACGCGAGCTGAAGCGACTGGACAACGCGATGCTCACCGTGCTCGTCGCCGACTGGGCGCTGACGGAGGTGCTGCGCCGGCTCGAGGTGCCTTGCGCCGCGATGGCGGGACATAGCGCCGGCGAGCTCGCCGCGCTGATGATGGCAGGCTCGATGCGGCAAGAGCAGGGGATGGGCGATCTGATTCGCTCGATGTCGGAGCTCGATCGCAGTCCGGCCGTGGACGCGACGCTGCTGGCGATCGGCGCCTCGCGGCAACGCGTGCAGCAACTGCTCGACGAGCTTGCTCTGAGCGGTGCTGGCTGTCCCGAGTTGGCGATGGACAACTGCCCTCATCAAACGGTGGTGATCGGCGGCGCCGGTCCGATGGTGGCAGTCGAGCAGGCCGTGCAGCGACAGGGGCTGGTCTACGAGCGTCTGGAGCTGGCTCGGCCCTACCACACGGCGTTGTTTGAGCCGCTGATGGGGCCGCTGCGATCGATGTTTGGCGCCACACATTTTCTTGCGCCCAGCACCCCCGTGTACTCGTGCACCACCGCCGAGCTGTTCCCGCATGATGAGGAGCAGATGCGAGAGCTTTGCCTTTCGCATTGGCGCTGCCGCGTCGAATTTGTGGGGATGATTCGCCGCATGCACTCCGATGGCGTGCGGATTTTTGTGGAGGCGGGGCCGCGCGGCAATCTGTGCTCGTTCGTCGAGGACATTCTTCGCGGCGAATCGTTCCTGGCAGTCCCGGCCAATCTCCAACGCCGCAATGGTCTCACCCAGCTCCAGCACCTCGCTGCGCAGCTCTACGCCCACCATGTGCCGCTGCGGCTCGAGTACTTTCGCGAGGCAGCCACGTTTGACTCGGAAAGCAGCGCCAGTAGTGACATGAGTGTGTCAGCGCATGTCGGGTCCGAGGCCGTTGCGGAGAAGGCCGTCGAGCTCGGCGGCAGCTTGGGACATGTGATGCAGAGCTTCCAAGGAGTGATGGGGCAGTTCCTCGCCACGCAGGAGCAGGTGCTGACGCATTATTTGACGGGTCGGGCCTCCATCGTAGGCGACCCTTGTGAGGCCTGGTCGTCGCACGTCGCGCCGCCGCAGCCGGTGATCGGCTCGCTGTCCGATAGCGCCAACATAAGCGCCAACATAAGCGCCAATATGAGCGCCAATATGAGCGCCAATGTGGCGGGTTGGGCTCACGCGGCGCAAACCGACGAGACACACGACGAGTCCGATGCTGTCGAACCGCCGCCTGTTGATGATCCGCGCCGCCGCCCGTTGCTTGGCGAGTGGCTCGAGCATCAAGAGGGAGAGTCGCTGGTGATGCGCCGCGGGCTGCTGCTCGAGGAGGATATCTACGCCGGACACCACACCGTTGGCGGACGCAGCATCAGCCGCGTCGATCCTCACCAGCACGGCCTGCCGATCATGCCGCTGACGTTCACCGTCGAGACGATGGCCGAGGTCGGACAGGCGTTGCTTCCCCACCTTGTCGTGCGGCAGGTCAAGAACGTGCAGCTAATGCGGTGGCTGGCGTTCTATGTTGAGGATCCGGTTGCCATCGAGATCTCCGCCACTCGGCTTGATGCGACGCCCGAGGACATCGAACTCGGGGAGACGCGCGTCTTGATCCAAATCCGCAACCTCGGGTCGCGACGCGTTCCCGACGAGAAGAAGCTGATGGCGGCAATCGGCACCGTCGTCCTGGCCGAGACGCCGCTCGAACCCGACGCCGTGTACCGCGAGCTGGAAATCGAGAACGCGCGTCCCTGCGAAGTCTCGCTGGAGACGATGTACAACAATCTCTTCCACGGGGAGCTGTTCCAAGCCGTCGACTCGCTCGATGTCATCGGCAAGGATGGAGTGGAAGGCACGATTCACGCCGCCCCGCGCGAGGGATTGTTCGGCTCGACCGACTCGCCAGCGTTCATCGGCGATCCGGTGATGTTGGACGTGGCGATGCACCCGCCGGTGGCCTGGCATCTGGAGGAGCCCGACCAGTCCGGCCGCATTCTGCTGCCGTTTGAGCTGAAGAGCCTCGACTTCTTCGGGCCGCGGCCCCCAGTGGGGCGTCGCTACAAATCGCAGACTCGCATCGTCGAGACCACGCCGCGGCACTTTGCGCATCTGACGGAAATCTACGATGCCGAGACCGGCAAGATCTGGGCCCGGATCAATCGCGTCAAGCTGTGGCGATTCTATTTCCCGTTCCGCGACGTCAACTTCCACGGCCCCAAGGACATTTACTTCATCAGCACGGAGTGGCCCGAAGCAGTGCCGAGAGGCTTGGAAGTGCAGGTCACTTGTGTGCGCATGGAGCCGCTGGAGGATCTCAAAGGTCCAGCGCTGCTCGGCGCCGGCGCGCGGGTGATGATGAGCCCCGATGAGTTCGAGCGGTTCCAGCACCTCGACCGCCCGCTGGACAAGAAGCCGCAGTTCCTCTTTGGCCGCATTGCCGCCAAGGACGCGGTCCGCTACTTCCGACGCATGACCCGAGATGAACGGCTGTTCATGGCGGATGTCGAGATCGACGTCGACGAGCAGGGGCGGCCGGTCGCCGCTCCGCGCGCAGCGGACCGCCCCGAAGACTATCCCACCATCTCCATCTCGCATTGCGATGGGTTGATCTGCGCCATGGCTGCCGACCATCCCCGGGTTGGCATTGATGTCGAGCCTGTCGCCGCCCGAGAGTCGGGGTTCGAGCGGATTGCTTTTTCGCCGGCGGAACGAGCACTGCTCGACAAGCATTCCAACGCCGAGACGCGCGGCGAACTAGCCACGCGCTTCTGGTGCGCCAAGGAGGCGGTCTCCAAGGCGCTGGGCGAGGGGCTGATTGAAGGCCCGCGGTCGCTGCATGTCGGCGCCGTCGAGGCGGACGGTTGCCTATTGGTTTCGTTAGGGCCGCAGTTGGCCGCACAATTTCCCGAGTTCGCGGATGACCTGCTGGTAGCTTGGACGCGCCGCGACGGGGACTTCGTCGTCGCCACCTCCCTCTGCCGCCGGCCCAGCGAAGTGATCGAGTCATAGGCGAATCTCAAAAAGGAAACCCGAAGCGTAAGCGAGGGATCGAACTTCGTCGTCGCCACCTCCCTCTGTCGCCGGCCCAGTGAAGTGATACCCGCAGAGTAAGCGAGGGATCGAATCCGGAATTCGTTCTGGAATGTTGTTCTGGAATGTTGTTTTGGGATGTTCGTTTTCCATCGGCCTCATAGGCATCAGAAAGGACCACCGCCAATGCCGTCTTCCGCAGAGATCTTGTCCGACCTGCAGGGTCTGCTCGCGAATTTTCAGGGCCGCGAGTACTCCGGCGAGATCAACAGGGACACGAGATTCTTCGATGATCTTGCGTTCGTCTCGATCGACGCCGTCGTGTTGGGCGAGACCTTGCAGGAAATGTACGGCAAGCCGCTGCCGTTCCCGCAATTCCTGGCGGCCGCTGCCGAGCGTGGCGCCGAGGATCTGGAGGTTGGCGAATTGGCTGATTTCCTTGCCGAAAACCTGTGAGATAAACCGTGCCCCGCATCCAACTTCGCGACGTCGACACGCACTACCAACAGACGGGCGCCGGCCCCGATGTGATTTTGATCCACGCCTTCACCAGCAATCTCTCGGTCTGGATGATGACGGGCATCACCGAGGCGCTGAGCGACTATCGCGTGACGATGTACGACCTGCGCGGGCACGGCGCCAGCAGTGTGCCGTCGACCCACTACACGTCCGCTGACATGTCGGATGATCTGTTCCAGCTGATGGACGCGCTCGGCATCGACTCCGCATATCTCGTGGGGCATAGCTATGGCGGCGTGATCGGCATGCACGCGGCGAGCCTCGCGCCACAGCGAGTCGGCGGCGTGATCCTCTCCGACACCTACTTTCCCGGGCTGCGCGAGCTGGAGCCCGACATGGGGCAGGCCGATGTCTGGCAAGAGCTGCGCGACACGCTCCGCAAGGCGAATGTCGAGGTCGGAGATCAAGTGGACTTCGCGAGACTGTTCCGCGTGGTTCGCGACTTTGACGCGGAGCAACTCGCAGTCGTCAAACGCGAGCTGGGACCAGCCGGCGCCCGGTGGCTTTCGCAGGTCGGTCAGATGGCCGACTCAACCGCCGGCACAGAGATGTTCGAAGAGGCCGGGCTGACCGCCGACCGCATTGCCGCCGTCACGACGCCTGTCGTCGCCCTGTACGACGAGTTCTCGCCGTTTGACGCGACCTCCGGTTTCCTCCGCGATCGGCTCGCCGACTGCGTCACCGACATGGTGCCCAAGGCCAAACATCTCGCGCCGGTGCAGAATCCCGCCGACCTCGTGCGGTTGATCAAGACGCATCTGGACCGCTGGTCCGGACGCTGACGAACGGGTGGCACAGGCTGCCAGCCAGTGATTGTCGTCGTCTTGAACACAGGTTGCAGGCTGGCCGAGCCCCTGTGATTGTCGTGGTCTTGAACCCAGGTTGCAGGCTGGCAGCCTGCACCACGACGCCGCTTGCTTTGCTTGTCCTCGCCGCGTTGCTTGATCGGCATAGATTGCCTCGATTGCCGAGGTGATGCAATCGAATCGACCCGCGACTCCGGTCATTCAGGCTGGTCGTTTCGTGCGGATTCTCTGAGTTTTGCCGGTGCTGCGCGTCGATGCGAAGGACGCGTGCACATGTCAATCGCCCGCCCGTATGCGCGGGCGACTCGAGTCCGGCTTCCCATGGCAGAGACTTCCAACATGCCCAAGACATTGCCACTGTTGTTGTTGACGATGGTTGTCGGCCTGACGGGGTGTCGCAACACCTGCCTCCAGACGGCGATGCGGATGACATCCGACGTGGCGATCACCAAGGACGTGACACCGCTGCGTGAGCATACCGTGCTGCCGGGCGCGTGCGATTGCAAGGTGGCGTTGATCGATGTGGACGGCGTGTTGCTGAACGCCAACCAAACCGGCATCAGCTCGGTGGGTGAGAATCCGGTCGAGATGTTCCGCGAGAAGCTGGACACAATTGCTCGTTCGGGCTGCTATTGCGCCGTGGTGGTGCGAATCAACAGCCCGGGTGGCGGAGTGACCGCAAGCGACATGATGCGCCGGGACCTGGAGGCGTTCAAGAACCGCACGGGCTTGCCTGTGATCGCCTGCCTGATGGATGTCGGAGCTGGCGGCGCCTACTACTTGGCCACCGCCTGCGACCAGATCGTTGCGCATCCAACCACAGTGACCGGCGGACTGGGGGTGGTGCTGAATATCTATGACATGCAAGACACGCTCCAACAGATCAACGTCGTGACCAAGAGCATTCGCATCGGCCAGCACGTCGATCTGGGCTCGCCGGTGCACACTCTGGAGGACGAGGGCAAACAGATTCTGACGACCGTGGCTTACGAATTCCATCAGCGGTTCCAGCGGCACATTATCGAGGCGCGTGCGCTGGACGTGAACACTTTGAACGCACAGCTGGAACGCTTGCCGACGCCGGCCGGCGAGGAGCCAGCGGCGACGGACGCCGAGGAGCCGGCAGGCGACGCGGACGCCGAGGCCGAAGCCGCGGATCGAAGTGGCGATGAAAGCTACGGCGACGAGGACGAAGAGGTCAAAGTGGACGCTGTGTTCGACGGCCGCGTGTTCACTGCAAATCAAGCGTTGCAGTTGGGATTGATTGACGGCATCGGCTATGTTGACGATGCGCTGCAAGTGGCTCGCGGCCTGGGAGGCGCCCCGAACGCACGGGCTGTCATCCTCCACCGCTGGCGAGACCCGGCGCGCACTCCGTACTCGATCACGCCCAATACGCCCCGCAGTGACCTGCTGCCGTTGAGCATCCCCGGTCTCGAACGCAGTCGGCTGCCAACGTTCCTCTACATGTGGCAGCCCGATCCGTCACTGGAGAAGTGGGGCGGCCGATAGGAATTGAGATGAACGTCCCGGCACTTCCCTCCTACGACATCCGGCGGACCTACGACTGGAATTATTGGCGCCCGCCCTCGCTCGTGGAGTGGAAGGATGGTTCGGGCAAGGTTCCCGAACGCCGGGAAATGCCGGGGAATTGGACGTTCGCCGGCTTGCCGGTTGCCTCGCCGTTGGGCATTGCCGCCGGTCCGCTGCTCAACGGCGCCTGGTGTCGATACTATGCGCAGCTCGGCTTTGACGTGTTGACGTATAAAACGGTTCGCAGCCGCCAAAGGGAGTGCTATCCGCTGCCCAACTTGACTCCCGTCGACTGCAGCCAGCTCGCAGGCGATGAGCCGGGCGTGTCGGCGTCGACCGAGTCCGCTTCGAGTTGGGCAGTGAGCTTTGGCATGCCAAGCCAATCGCCATCCATTTGGCAGGAGGATGTGCAGGCGACCAAGGAGGCGTTCCGGGAGCTCGGCCGCAAGCCGCAGCCGTTGTTGTCGGTTTCCGTGGTGGCCACG
>JAGQPF010000116.1 GCA_020426845.1 Planctomycetales bacterium | reverse complement strand
AGATCATCGGCCAACACGTAGATGATATTCGGACGCTCCGGAGTTGCCGCCTCCACAAGCGAGGCAAGCAGAATCGAGCCTATAACGGGCCAGAACAACAGGGCGGGGAGATGCTTCATGGTCGCGAAAGACTCAAATGGCGGAAAACTCAAAGGAGAAACTTGGCGCCATCGCCAGGAGCAAGAATGCCGGACGACATGCTCGCTAAGTTTACCATCGCGACCTCAACGACTGGTACTTGCCGTGTCACCACGAAGAGCGCGAAGATTCAAGAATGTGACTAGATCGGGAACAACCAAGTGTGCATCAGGGCCAAGTCCAGGCCCCATCGCACTCGGCATCGCGTGAATCGTGTTGGACAGTTCCAAATCCAGTCACTTCGTGCTCTCTGTGCCCGTCGTGGTAACCACCGGAAGACATCAAGTCGATTTTTCACCACGAAGAGCGCGAAGATTGAAGAATGTGACTAGATCGGGAACAACCAAGTGTGCATCAGGGCCAAGTCCAGGACCCATCACACTCAGCATCGCGTGTATCGTGTTGGACAGTTCCAAATCCAGTCACTTCGAGCTCTCTGTGCCCTTCGTGGTAGCCGCCGGAAGACAACAAGTCGGATTTTGCTAAAATTCTGTTGCCGACACCAGGCAAAAGTTTCCCCTGCTCCCAAACTCCCATGGAGCCAAGCTCATGCAACATACGCCGCGGTTTCTTGAAATCGTCAACGACGCCCGGACCCGAATTATCGAGTGCACGATCGACGAGATGCGGGCGATGCGTGAGAGCGGCGACACTTTCACGCTGGTGGACGTGCGGGAAGAGAGCGAGTTCGCCGCCGCTCACATTCCGGGCGCTGTCCATCTCGGCAAAGGAGTGATTGAACGTGACATTGAGTCACGATTTCCCGACGCGGACACCAAGCTCGTACTCTACTGCGGCGGCGGCTATCGGTCGGCGCTGGCCGCCGACAATCTGCAGAAGATGGGCTACAGCAACGTGATTTCGATGGACTGCGGATTCTGCGGCTGGAAAGATGCAGGCCACGAGGTCAAGAAGTAGCGGAGGTAGCGGAGGTAGCGGTTTTCAAACAGGGCCGGGTCCGGGGCCGTCGCAATCGGTTTAACGAACTGTCTGGACTTCGCCGGAAACGAACCGCCGCTCGCCGGCGCCATCGTCGACGGACAGTGAGCCGTCATCGTTCACTCCGAGACAACGCCCGCTCACGCAGTTGCCCCCCACCTGCAGCGTGACCTGCTTGTTCCTGAGCAGGCAGCGGTAGCTCCACCGCCGCGCCAGGTCAGAGCGTCCTTGGGCCAGCCATTCGTACTCCGATCTCAGAGTTTCCAGCGCAACGTCCAACACATCGAACAAGCGTCCGGGGCTGGCGCCCGACTCGCTTAGCGACGTCGCCCGCTCTCGCACCTCGGCCGGCGCCTCATCGAAGCGATTGTGGACGTTGACACCGACGCCCACGACGACCCGCTGGGCCGCTGGACCGGCAGCGGAGGCCTGAAGCAGAATGCCGCACAATTTGCGGCCCTGGTAATAGAGGTCGTTGGGCCATTTCAGCTTCAATTGGGCGGGGTCCACCAACGGGGCAACGGCCCGCCACATGGCCAATCCCGTGACCAGTGACATTACGGCGCGGCGGTGTTCGGCAATTCCCAACGACGGGAAATCGAGCACCAGCGAAAACATCAGACAGCCATCGCTGCCCCACCAGCGATTCGCTCCGCGCCCCCGGCCCCCGGTTTGTCGCTCGGCAACAATCAAGTGGGGAGTGGGCACGTGCGGATCGCAGCCGAGCCCGAGCAGATTGGTCGACTCGACCTGCTCATGGAGCTCCAAGCCGGCAAGCCAGTCATTGCGGGACAGCTGACGATACTCACTGTCGCTAAAGAGCCGCAAGCTGCCGTGCTTCATCGTGCACCGGTTGCGTACACCACTGCTCAGCAGCTGCGACGCACCACGACCTCCGTCATCCGAATCAGCGCGTCGAGCGCAGGGCTTGGGGGCAGGCAGTCCAGGCGAGCCCGCGCAGAAAGTGCGAACTCCTCGGCCCGCCGTCGGGCATACGCCAGCGCCTGATGTCGTTTCAGGTACGGCGCAAGCTGGGCAGACCTGGCCTCGCCGGCGAGCAGCGTCTCCAACTCCTCCCGTTCACCCGGCTCGGCACAGCGAAGCGTGTGAATGAGCGGCAGGGTCATGATCTTTTGGTCGAGGTCCGTGCCGAGCGACTTGCCGGTATCCGCCTCCGAGCCGACGACGTCCAGCAGATCGTCCGCGATCTGGAAAGCGACCCCCAGCTCGTAGCCGAACGCGTCCATCTCCGCCGTCGTCGCCTCATCGGCGCCGGCGAAGTAGGCCCCTAGTTTGGAGCTGCAAGCCGTTAATGCGGCCGTCTTCGCGCCAATGATCGACAGGTACTCGTCTTCACTCAGATGAAGATTGCCGCGAGCCGCCTTTTGCCGCAACTCGCCTTCGCAGACCACGTTGGTGGCGTGGCCAATCCATCGGCAGCCGAGCGTCGTCTCCAGGGTGCTGGCCAAGTAGAACGAGTGGGTGAACAGGTAGTCGCCCAGCAGCACACTGGCCTCATTGTCCCACCGCGAATTGACGGTGGCCAAGTGACGCCGCATCTTGGCCTCGTCCAGCACGTCGTCGTGAACGAGTGTGGCCGTGTGAATCATCTCCACCACGGCGCCCAGCGTAATGTGAGCGTCGACCACCTCGCCGGAGGCTTGGCCGACCAACAGCAACAACGCGGGCCGCATCCGTTTGCCGCCGAGCATGCAGCCGTAACGCACGAGCTCGTCGACCGCCGGATACTCGCTCCGCATCTGCTCTGTCAGCAGCTGCTCGACGCGACCCATCTCGGTCACGACGGGAGAATACAGATCGGCCATGGCGGTCGTCAGTGGCTGAGCGGTGCTCACGCTGGCATTCCTTGTTGTGGCTGCGTGCTCTTCAAGCCCCGACGGCGTCGACTCACCCATAGGAAACTCCACACGCTGTAAAGAGCGGACGGCGTGTCCAGCGGATATGGAGTCCGGCTGCCAGTTCGTCCGCGTTTTGTTCTTCGATTTCGATTCCATCAAGGATGGGGCGAATCCGTGCCGGGGTCAGTCCTCGCGGACGTAATGCCCGCTCTTTCCACCGGTTTTCTCGAGCAACCGCACTTGTTCGACGGTCATGCCTCGATCGATCGCCTTGCACATGTCATATACGGTCAGCGCCGCCGTGGAGGCCGCGACTAGCGCCTCCATCTCGACGCCGGTTTTGCCCCGGACTTCCGCCGTCGCCTCGATTCGCAACAACGTCGGGTCGTCCGGAAAGCTGATCTCAATTCGCACCGCGTCCAGGCCCAAGGGGTGGCAGAGCGGAATCAAGTCCGCAGTGCGTTTGGCGCCCTGGATCCCCGCCAATCTCGCCACCTCCACCACGTCCCCCTTTTGCAGGGAACGTTCGGCAATTCGGGACCGTGTGGCTTCGAGCATCCGCACTGTCGCTTCGGCCCTGGCGATGCGATGGGTGACGGGCTTGTCGCCTACATCCACCATCCGGCTGGCGCCGTTTGCATCAAAGTGGGTAAAGTCGGCCATTTCGGCTGTCCGGTCGTGCGAGAAAAGGCCCAATATAGCAACAACTTACGTTGGCTGTCAGGCGGGCAGCACCACGGATTTACGCGCTGTTTCCGCAGATCCGAAACACGCCACCGAACTCACGCCAAGACTTCGTACCGTAAAAAAACGGCGTGAGTAACCGGTTCGCTCCACCTGGGGCAGCCTCGACACCCCCCGAGGTCATGAACAACATTAGCGAGCGACCGGAAGCCACCAGTCATCGAGCTCCCTTCGCAAGCGGGCCGCTCGATCGGGCTCATCGCGGATCAGATTCCGGCGTTCGTTCGGATCGCGGTCAACGCGATAGACGGCATCGCCGGCCAAGTATCCATTCCAGGGGGCGCTGCCGCCCTGGGCATGGACTGCAATCAGTTTCCAGGGCCCGTTGCGCACCCAACGATAGGCGATGTCGCCGGCAGGATTCCCCAGCGCCGTCGCGTCTCCGGGATAGATCTCGCCAAACACCGACCGATTTGCACACGACGGATCGTTCACCGACTGCTCGCCACGCAGTTGCGGCACGAGATCGACGCCCGGCAGTGGCGCCGAAAGCCGCTCGACCGGATACCCCGCCAGGCGAAGCAATGTTGGCGCCAGGTCAACGCTGCTCACTAGATTGTCTCGTCGCTGCGCCGCAAAGCGCCGAGGTTGCCAGAAAAAGATCGGCGTGCGCAAACCGTCGTCAAACGGCGCACGTTTGCTGCGACGGGTGTGGTCAAAACTGCCATCGGCTTTCGCCTTCTCAGCGGCGACCCAGCCATTGTCGACCACGAACACGACCACGGTGTTGTCACGTTTGCCGCTGCGGTCGAGCAGTGCCATCAGTTTCCCGACCGTGTCGTCGAACTGGCTGATGGAGGCGAAATACTTGCGTTGATGAATCGGCGTCTCGTTGTGCTCGTACAGGCGTTCGTATCGCTGCGGCGCGTCGTGGGGCGAGTGGGGCAAGAAAGGGGCGTACCAAAGAAAGAAGGGCCGGTCATCCTCGGCGGCAAGGAATCGCTCGATCGGCGCCATCGTCTCGCGACCAATCGCCAGACCGTGATCGCCGTTGCCATGGGCAACCCACTCGCCCGAAGGCAGCTGCTTGTCGCCGAGCCGGCCGCCACCGGCGCTGGGCTCGGCAATGGTCATCCCCTCGGTGAATCCCGCTTGCCGCCAATGGCCCTCCCAATACTTGCCCGTTTGCAGACTTCGATAGCCAAGTTCGCCGAGCAAGCGTGGCAAGGAAGGCAGTGAACGGATGCGGCCGGCTGCCAATTGCCGCAAGCGATCGAACTCCGCCTTGCTCCGTAGCTGAGTCAGCTCCCGAAATCCCGGCGGCGGATGATTGAAGTAGATGTGGTGTTGATGCGGATACAGTCCCGTGAGAATGGACACCAACGAGGGCCGGCAGACGCTGGACGGCACATAGCCGTTGCGGAACAGCACCGCCTCACTCGCGAGACGGTCGAGCTCGGGCGTGCGCACGAGGGGATGCCCCATGAACCCGAAGTCCGTGTAGGCCTGATCGTCCGAGATGATCAGCACGATATTCGGGCGAGCCGCATCCGACTCCGCGGCCACCACGGTGCCGGCGACAGTCGACACGAAGGCAACGAGCAGCGCCAACCATGCGAATGCATGTCGGATTGTGGTGAGTGCGGTGGTGGAAGCAATGTTGGTCATCGTTCGCTGAATGCCTCGTAGATGCGAGGATCACGTAGTGTATTGGCGACAAACTGCGCGCCGGGGAACTCGTGGTGAGCGCTGTGTGGGCCGGGCACGGCCACCGCGAAGGCGCCGGAGGCCACGGCTGCGCGGCAACCGATCTCGCTGTCCTCGAGCACCATCATTTGCGACGCGGGCAGCTGCCAGCGGCTGGCGGCCGTTCGATAGATCTCCGGGTGCGGCTTGCCCTGCTCCACATCCTCGCCCGTCAACACAAAGTCGAAGCGATCGATCAAACTGAACATCCGCAGCTTTTGATCAGCGTAAATGCGGCGGCTGCTAGTGCAAACCGCTTTTGGCACGCTCGCGGACTCCAGGGCATCCAACAGTGGCAAGAGGCCGTCCATGGTCTGCAGTTGCTCGGCGACGATGGCCGGAAAAATCGCCTCCGTCTCGGCCTGCAGCTGCTCAATGGTCGCGTCCAAGCGGTGAAAATCGATCATCGCCTGCAGCGCCACCGCCGCTGGACGGCCCATCATCCGATTCAGCAGTTCGCGCGAGACGCGATGCCCGCGCCGCCGCAACAGTTCGTCGCCGACTTGCTCATAGAGCGACTCGGAATTGAACATCAAACCGTCCATGTCGAAGGCGACGGCGGCAATGGGCACAGGCGACCTCCATTTGTCGTAGTTTCGTGGCGCCGCAGGTTGCAGATTCCCCGTTGACGATTGCAAGTTGCAAGTTGCAAGTTGCAAGTTGCAGGCTGGCAGCCTGCACTACGGGCTAGCAGCCTGTGCGACGGATGAAAGGACCGGGAAACTCAACCGCCGACGAGCGGTGTGAGGCGAAGAAAGACGATCTCGGTGTCGGCTTCGATCGTGATGGGCTGGTCGAGATGCTCCATCTGCCGATCGTCGACGAGGATCAGAAAGGCGCCCTGGCAAAAGCCGTCTCGAGCGACCTCGAACTGCGCACGCCAATCCAAAGTCATCGGCCCTGGATCGGGCGCCTCTCGAAGCTCCCCGTCATCGCGATAGCGCGCAATCAAGGGTCGAACGGTGGTGGCCGAGCGCGCCTTGGCGACCTCGTCCTTCACTTCCTGATAGACGCGGCTGCGGATCAACTCCTCCACCGTGATCTGCTCGGCAGGGAGCTGCAGCATGAATTGTGAGACGTCGCGGGCGCCCACGGACTCATCGCGAATGGTCACGGTTGTCGGCACGGCAAACTCCCTTCGTCGGCAAATGAATCACAAGTGGCCGGCACGAAGGGCACGCCCTTTTAGCGACCTCGTGGGCGAACGTCGATCACGACCGGAACCGGCTTCTGCGCAGGAGGCGGCACGGCCGGCTTGAGCAACCATCCCTGTAGCGATTGTATCACTTCATACATTGACTGCTGACGTTCAGCGGGGCTTTTGGCCATCATCCCATGCACGATCCGCTCCAGATCGGCGTCGACTCCCGGAATGTTTGTCAGTCGCGGCGGAGCGGCAAACTGATGTTGATGGATCTTGTCGGGTGCCGCTCCCGTGAACGGCGGTCGGCGCCGCAACAGAGCGCTCAGCGTGCAGCCGAGACCATAAATGTCGGCTCTGACATCCACGCCCTGGCTGTCGTCCAACTGCTCGGGAGCCACATAGTCGATGTTGCCCACTCGCGTGCCGGACGTCTCGGGGGCGCGCTGCAACGCCAGCCATTGCGCCTCCACCGGTCCCGGCAATTCGTCGACCAGCGCCAATCCGAAGCCGGCGACTTTCACGCCTTGCCGCGAGTCCAACAGCAGATTGGAGGGTGAAACACGGCGATGGATCACGCCACGCGAGTGCGCGTGCCCCAATCCGGCCGCGGCCTGCTTCGTCCACTCGACGATCATGCGCACGGTCTCTTGCGAGTCCCGAGGCCCCGCGAGCAAAGCGTGCAGGCTCTCGCCACGCACCAGCTCCATCACCAAACAGTGCACGCCGTCGCGGATCCCGGCGTCATAGATGGAGATCAGGTGTGGATGCTCCAGCCGCGCGAGGATCGCTGCCTTGCGACGAAATCGATTCACCTCATGAGCCGACGCGGCGGCCCGCGAGTTCAGTGTCTGCAACGCGACATCGCGCTGCATCGTGCGATGCCGCGCATGAAACACACAGCTCGCCGAAGCCACGGCCAGTTGGTCAAGCAGCAAGTACTCGCCGAACGCCGCGCCGTCCGACGACGGGCCTTCTCCGGATTGAAGCAGCTCGCGGGCAAGCTGGTCGTCGTAGTTCGCCTTGCGCTCCGAGTCGATCAAACAGAGCCTGGCCACGGCGATCTTGGCCAGCAACGCCTGGGACGCCTCGCCCTGTGGCCCATTTTGGAAACTGCGAACGTGCGCCATCTGACGATCGGCGGCGCTGGCAATCACCTCCAGGTCTTCCTCAAACACGTCGAGGCCCAACAGCCGGTAGTGATTCACGGGCTGATTGGTCGCGCGAATCCCGAGCCAGCGGTGGTAGGGATCAAATGGCGGGCCGCTAGACATCTCAACAAGCCTTCATCGCGGGATCAAAGCTCGTAACCGTAACGCGCCGCATAGTTCGCCCAGCGATCTTGAATGGAGGTCTTGATGCGCTCGTCCAACTCCGGATGGGGATTGGCGCGGTAGTCCTTCCGCTGACTGAGGTACGAGGAAACCGCCGGCCGCGCCACTTCGAAATCCTCCAAACCCAACGTCTCATAAATGGAAGCGAGCGTGCTCTCCGGATGTTGCACCAAGTCTTCGTAGCGCACCTCAAAAAATTGGTCTTCCGCCAATCTCGAGCACTGCTCGTCGAAGGAGGCGTACATCCGCTCCAAACACTGCAGCACGTAGTCCTCGCGCCGCTGCCGATCCGCCTCATCCTGCTCTGCCTTAGGCAGCTGCAGTCCCTGCACGGTGTCCAGCGCCCGCCAGAGTCGCATCGTGGAGGGGAACAGCGAATACGGGTGTCGCGCAATGTGGATAAATTTGGCGCCGGGAAACAGCTTGGCCAACACTTTCACCCGGCCGGTGTGCGTGGGGGATTTAAATACCAGCTGCCCCTTGCGAAAGTATGACAGCGTCTTGGCGAACCAGAGCAGCGAGTGCGCCCAATCGGCCAGGGGACGGGAACCGATGTCCTCCATGTCCAGGTACTCCAGGTCCACCGGCGACTCATTGGGAAACGCCATCCGGCGGTAGGGCGAAGGGCAGCCCAGGTTCATCAGGGCAAACTCGTCCTCCTGCGGCAAATGCATGCCGGCCTTCATGTTGTCCATCGGCCGTTGCTTGGGCACCAGGAACCATAGCAGCCGAGTCGCCCACCAATGGCTGAGCAGGAAGTGGTGGGGCGCGATGCACTGATACGTGGTCGGAAAGTTGAAGCGCTCGTCGCACACCATCAACTCATGCAACATCGTCGTGCCGGAACGCCAGTGCCCAATGATAAACACGGGCGGGCGCTCCAATTGCGTCTCCCGAATCCGTTTGGAATACCACATGGCTTGGGCGCTGGCGCCGAGCGAATTGAGCACGGTGGTCGAGGTCACCGTCGCCGCCAAGGGCCAGCGCAGTGGGTGAATGCGGTACTTTTGGCTGCCAAGCAGCCGCAACCAGTCGCGCAGCCTCATCCCATGCCAGAATCGCGCCGTCCAAAATGGGTAACTGTTAAACTTGGCCATGGACGGATGCGGCTCAAAGGTGGGACGTAGGGCGGGGCGACCCAGTGGCTCAACGAGCAGCGCCGATCGCGAAATCCTGCAGGATTCTTTCAAACATCGAGGGAATGCGGAGTTCACCGGAAGAATCCCCAGGGTATCACGCGACGCCAATTTCGGCGAGAGCACCCGCTGAACCCGGCCGCCCGCTGGCTTGGGCGCGTACGGCCGCCATGCCGGCGATTAGAATCCATCGGCATGGATGCGAGCCCGGTGGAGTGCATTCGGCAGGTCGCTGAACTACCTTGTTGGGCGATCGGCGTTGTCCTTATCCAATCGGTGGATTGCAACAATCCGTATGCCGTTGGAAACATTCAATGAGTTGGGAGCCGGCGAACATGGCCCGATGGAATCGACGTCACGTGTTACAGGCCCTTTCCGGCCTCGGGATTTTTGCCTCGCTGGGCAATGTGTTTAACCGCGCGCTGGCCGACGAAGTTTCGCGTTCCGGGAAGATTACTCCGGAAATGATCGCTCAAGCCGAGTGGGTCGCCGGGCTCTCGTTGTCCCCCGAGCAGCGGGACGAGTTGACCGGCGCGGCTCAAAGTCTGCAACAGAAATTTGCGTTGCTGCGGGCCGAACGTTTGGATGCCTCCGAACCACCGGTGCTGGCGTTCTTTCCTGCCGCTCCCAATCATCCGGGAGCCGGCGCTGATGCGGACCGTCGAGTCACCAACACCAGCGCGTGTCCCGAACGGCCGGAAACCGACGACGAACTGGCGTTTCTTCCCGTATCCGAGCTCGGGCAACTGATTCGCGCTCGCAAGGTGACCTCGGTCGAACTGACGAAGATCTACCTGCGGAGGCTGCGGCAATTCGACCCGATGCTCAAGTGCGTAGTCACGCTGACCGAATCGCTGGCCTTGGAACAGGCCGAACGAGCGGACCAAGAATTGTCCGATGGCAAAGACCGCGGTCCCCTGCACGGCATTCCCTGGGGCGCGAAGGATTTGATCGCCTACCCGGGATTCCCGACCACATGGGGGGCTGCGCCGTTCCGCGATCAAATGCTGTCGGACCGGGCCACGGTGGCGGAGCGGCTCGATGCGGCAGGCGCCGTGCTGGTGGCCAAACTGTCGTTGGGGGCGCTTGCCTGGGGCGATCGCTGGTTCGGAGGTTTGACCCGCAATCCCTGGAACACGGGTCAGGGCTCCAGCGGCTCGTCCGCCGGGTCGGCAGCGGCGACCGCGGCCGGACTGGTCGGCTTTGCGCTGGGCAGTGAGACGCTCGGCAGCATCGTTTCGCCCTGCCGTCGCTGCTCGGTGACGGGCTTGCGTCCCACCTTTGGCCGCGTCAGCCGTTGGGGCTGCATGCCGTTGGCCTGGAGCATGGACAAGATCGGCCCGATCGCTCGCGGCGTCGAGGACTGTGCGCTGGTGCTGGCCGCCATCCACGGCGCTGACGGTCGCGACCACTCGGCCGTCACCAGGCCGTTCGCCTGGCCCGGCCAGCGCGCCGCGCCGACGCTGCGGATCGGTTACGTAGAAGACGGTCGCGCTCTGGAGGACCGCGATGAGTTGCGGATCTTCCGCGAGATTGGCGCGACGCTGACTCCGATCCAACTGCCTCAGGACCCGCCTGCGCATGCCCTGCATCCGATTCTGAATGTCGAGGCGGCCTCGGTGTTTGACGACTTGACTCGCACCGGCGTGGAGGAGGGACTCTACCGCTGGCCGGCCGCCTTCCGCGAAGGGCAGTTCACACCGGCGGTTGAGTATCTTCGCGCACAGCGATTTCGCGGACGATTGATCGAACGCATGAACGAGATGTTTGACGCGGCCAACATCGATCTGTATGTGGACGGACAGGATCTGGTCATTACCAACTTCACCGGTCATCCCACCGTCGTCTTGCGAAAGGCCGCGGGCGCCGGCGATGCCGAGGCCGCCAACGGCGGCGTCACACCGCAGCCCGAGATGTTCACATTGACCGGCCGACTATTTGGCGAGTCAGCGTTGCTGACCGCCGCGCACGCGTATGAGCAACACACCAAGCTGCACCGGCTGCGGCCAACACTGCGCAATGCGTGACATGCACCACCGCCTACGGCGCTGGTTGTGCCTCTGCCGGCTCGGCGCCGACAGCCTCTCGTAGCGCCTCCAAGGTCGGCACCGAAGGCTTGAAATTTCCGACCCGGTGTCCCGTCGCGATGGTCACGGGTGTCCAGCCGTACTTGTTCCGCTTTCCCCAGACCTCCGGGTTGGCGCCGTGCTTGGCCAGCCATCTGACCATGTTGGGAAGGCTCTTGTACGCCGCTCCGTGCATGGCAGTCTCGCCGTTGTCGTCGACGTCATTCACGTTGGCGCCCAATTCCAGCAGCCACTCGGCGACGGCCAACGCCTCCTCCTCGGTGCCCGCTTCTTCCGTGGGAGCGAGCGTGCCGATACCGGCGGCTGCCATCAGAGCGCCGCACCGATCCGCGTTGGCTATCTTCCAGTCAGCGCCCAGCTCGCGCAACAGTTTCAAATAAGGCAAGTCGGCTGTTTTGCACGCCATAAGGAAGGGCGTGGCGCCCGTCAGATTCAGTTTGCCGCGTCCCGAGGCGCCGCGTTCGAGACGCGCGTTGACGTTGGCGCCGAGCCGCACCAACTCCCTTGCGAACTCCAAGCTGGTCATCATGCCGATGTCGGAGGGAGGAGGATCGCCATCGGGACCGTCGCCGCGATTGGGCTTGCGAACCCACGTCAGCGCGTGCAACGGAGTGAATCCGCTGCGTTGGTCGTTCGGGTCCGCTCCCGCGCGGATCAGGTCGAGCGCCGCCTCATAGTGTCCGTTCTCGACGGCCAGCATCACGGCGCCCGTGCCCCGACGCGAGGTCTTGCCGCCCCCCGGAACGTCGATTGTCACGTTGACATCTGCGCCGGACTTCAGCAGGACCTGCAGCACCTCCCGCTGGCCCTGCCGAGCGGCAAACAGAAACGCGTTGAAGCCGGACTTCAAGGTTGTCTGTCGATCGGCGCCGTGATCCAACAGCAGTTGCACGACGTCCGCGTGCCCTTCATGGGCCGCCAACATCAGCGGTGTCTCGCCGCCGGGCAACTTTGCCTCGACCTTCGCGCCTCGCTTCAACAACGCCGCCGCCGTTGCAGCGACTCCCACTCGCGCAGCGATCATCAGCGCGGTCTCGCCGTGAGCCTGCGCCGACTCGACATCGGCGCCGGCGGAAAGCAAGCGTTCCACCAAGCGAGCATTCCCGTTGGTGGCTGCGATCGCCAGCGGGGCAACTCCATAACGTGTCCGAACATCGGCCGCGGCGCCCGCCTCCAGCAATGAGAGCGCCGTCGCAAGGTGGTCGTGATGCGCGGCCCAATGCAGGGCCGTCATGCCGTCGACCTGCGCTTCGTCAAGCGAGCGGCGCTCGCCGGTTCGAGCGGCGACCAGCGTTTCCACGGCACGCCAGTCGCCACGCTCGGCCGCGTCGGCCAAAGGCGTCTCGGCGCCAGCCAGCCGCATGGCCGACGCATCGATCAAAACGATCAGCATCAACCAAGCAACCCGCTGCACAAGCGCCTTTGCCATCGGAGTCGATTCGGCAATCAAACTAGAGGACATTTCAAAAATCTTCCCTGGCGCAATCGAAGGCAGTTTTTCTGCTGGTTTTATCAACCCGATTGCCGATCGGGAAGTTTTTGAAATGCGTTGTAACCACGAGTTGTCAGCTCCAGTGCAATCAGAACAAGTTTTCGACGACGCCTTGACTGTCGCCGAACTCGGCAACTTCGACGCCCACCTTGTTCAGCAGCGTGAGGTGCAGATTGGCCAGGGGTGTCGGCTTCTCGAAACGCAGATGGCGTCCGCCGCGGTGTCCGCCTGCCGCGCCGCCGGCGACGAGGATCGGCAGATCAATATGGTCGTGCACGTTGGGGTTCCCCATGCCGCTGCCGTAGAGATACAACGAGTGATCCAGCAACGTGCCGTTCCCCTCCGGCACGCTCGCCAGCCGCTCGAGCAGGTAGGCGAACAGCGAAACATGCATCCGATTGATCTTGGCCACTTTGGCGATCTTCTCGGGATCATTGCCGTGATGCGTCAGCGGGTGGTGCGGCTCGGCGACGCCGATCTCGGGGTACGTGCGGTTGCTCGTTTCACGAGCGAGCTGGAACGTGATGACTCGGGTCACGTCGCCCTGCAGCGCCAGCACTTGCAAGTCGAACATCAGCCTGGCGTGATCGGCATAGGCGGCGGGGACTCCCGTGGGGCGATCCAGATCGGGCAGGTCGCCTTGCCGGGCCTGCGTCTCGGAGCGTTGGATGCGGCGTTCCACTTCGCGGACGCTTTCCAGGTATTCGGAGATTTTCCGTTGATCCTGCGGCCCCAGCTCGCGTTTCAGCCGGCGCAAGTCATCTCCAATCGAGTCGAGCAAACTGGCGCGGCGGCGCATCGCCTGTTGTCGCTCGGCCGGCGTGCCGCCATCGCCAAACAGCGACTCGAACACCAGCCGCGGATGAGCCTCCGCAGGCAGCGGTGTCGTCGGCGACGACCAGCTCAAGTTGTTTTGATAGACGCACGCGTAGCCATTGTCGCATTGCCCCACGGGCGACAGGAGGTCCATCGCCAGTTCGAGCGAGGGGAGTTGCGTGTCTCGGCCAATCGCTTTCGCCGCCACTTGGTCCGCGGTCACGCCCAAGTAATAGTCCGTGCTCTCGGTGAGTTTCGCCCGCGCTGCGCTTAAGAACGATGAATTGGAGGTCGCGTGTGTGCCGGGATAAGCGTTGCGCAGCTCGGTGTTCCCAACCACGGTGACATATTCCCTCCACTTGGCCAGCGGCTCCAGGGTGGGCGAGAGTTGCTCCAGTGAGTCGCCGGGCGGTGTCCAGCGAGTGCTATCGCACCCCATTGGCATATAAACATAGCCCAGCCGGCGGAGTCGCTGGGGATCGGCGGCCGTCTGCTCCAGCGCCGTGGCGGCGGGCACCATGGCATCGAGCAGCGGCAACGACAAGAGCGCGCCGGCGCCGCGCAGGAACGTCCGCCTCGGCAATGTCTTCTTGGTAATCCACATTTCAATCCGCTCTCCGATATCGAAAGGGACGGCTCTCCACGATGCCCAATATCAACGCGGAAAACCGGTATCCATCCTCGCCTGCCTGCCGCACAACTTGTCGAATCGCCGGTCGGTCCGCCGTCGTGGCGCCCCGCCCCGTCGCGTAGGTGAGCAGCTTCTCCGCCAGCGTCGAAACGAACCATTCCGGGTGGTCCAACAAGGACTGCTCGAGGCCCTCAATCCCGTCGAAGGACGCTCCATCGGGCCACGCCCCACGAGTGTCCAACGGCTGTCCTTCCTCGCGATCTCGCCAGCGGCCGACCGCGTCAAAGTTCTCCAACGCGAATCCGATCGGGTCCATCAATTGGTGACAACTGGCGCAAGCCGGGTCCGAGCGGTGGATCGCCAAACGCTCTCGCACCGAGAGCGACTTGTCAATTGGACTGTTGGGCAGGTCCGGCACGTTCGCAGGCGGAGGAGGCGGGGGCGCTCCGATGAGGTTCTTCAACACCCAGTTGCCACGAATCACGGGTGACGTGCGAGTCGCATACGAGGTGATCGCCAGCACACTGCCGTGCCGCAACAGTCCGCCGCGATGCGACGCTTCCGCGTCCAATTGCACTCGTCGAAATCGAGAGCCGTAGATGTTGGGGATGCCGTAATGCTTGGCGAGCCGCTCGTTCAGAAAGGTGTAGTCGGATCGCAGCAATGTTAGAACGCTGGCATTCTCCCGAAACACGCTTGCCAAGAAGAGCTCCGTCTCGCGTCGGAAAGCGCGGCGAAGATTGTTGTCGAAGTCCGGGAAACTGCGCAGGTTCGGCGTGAAGGTATCGAGATTGCTCAGGTACAGCCATTGCGAGGCGAAGTCGTCGACCAACGCTTTCGACCGGGGGTCGCGCAGCATTCGCAGCGTTTGTGCTCGCAAGGTCGCCGGCTCGGTGAGACGCCCCTGCTCTGCCAACGCGAGCAACGGCTCGTCGGGAATGCTGCTCCACAAGAAGAACGATAGCCGCGTGGCCAGCTCGAAATCGTCGAGCGGATAGGCAATCGTTGCTGTCGCCGATGCCGCCGAGGCCGCAGAATCCGCGGCTTCCGGCTCGCGGTGCACCCGAAACAGAAAACGGGGGCTCGAGAGAATCGACGTCAGCGCCAGCTCCATGCCGCCCTCGTGTGCGTCCTCATCTCCATCCTCGGCGCCCTGCCGGTAGAACTCCATGATTCGCGACAGCTCTGCCGAGGAAGGTGGCCGCCGGAACGCCAGCCTGGCCAGCTTACGCAATTGTGCCTCTGCGCGAAGCTCCGATTCAGCGCGCGTGGCGGGCGTGGCCGGGGGAGCCTCACCGAGCTCACCGAGCACGCGACGCCGCGCCGAAGTGCTTCTCGGCGACGCGTCTCCGAACGGCCCCGTGATCGCGACCTCGAAGATCGCCGGCGCCGTGCGCGGATGCCGGTGGTAGTTGTAGCGAGCGTTGTAAGGCTGACGTTTGGTCGTCAGCAACGCCGGCGCTCCGCCGAGAAAGGTCACACCAACCTCGTGGCGGCCGGCCTCGACATGGACGCGTCGGTGAAGATGCGCGTCGACCAAGTCATGCCGTCCGTCTCGTGGCGGCCCGACGTTGAACTGCGCCATTCGTTTCCGATCGACCAGCACCTCGAGCTGGTGCGGGCCGTGCAGACCCTCCACATGCTCGTTGCGATCGCGAGTCAAACGGATGGTGAATTCGTACTCGCCGTCTTGCGGGAAGTAGTGTGACAACAAGGCGCCCCCGCGCGTCCCATAAGGCAACCCGTCAACCCGCTGCTCCTGAGTCTCGTCGCCCGGAATGCGATAGGTCTCGCCGCCGGGCTGCTGCGGAACGTGCCCCAATGCCAATCGGCTCGCCGTCTGCGCCGCGGTCACGTAACGACTCAGCAATGTCGGTGACAGGTCGCTGACAGTAATATTGTCGAACCCGTGGCTGGCCTCGTCAGCCGGCAAGAGTTTGGAGACGTCGAGCTCCAGGTCGAGCAGATCGCGGATCGCATTGCGATACTCGCGGCGCGTCAGCCGACGCAGACTGGGAGGCCGGCCCACGTCGCTGCCGTCGGCGATGCCGTCGAGCAGCCGCTCCAAGGCGGAAGTCATTCCGTCCAACTCGTCCGCAGCGGGCCGTGGCTCGCCCGGAGGCGGCATTTGATAGGTCCGCAGCTTGCGCAGCGCTCGCTCCCAGACGTCCTGCTGCTCCATCAACTTTTCGGCCGCCAAACTGCGGCCCGCCAGCACCACGCCGCCCGCGTGGGTCTCGGCATCATGGCAATGATGGCAATAGGTGGCGATCGCTCGCTCCAACTTGCCGATCGCGTTCGGCGACTGGCCCGCTGCCGGACGAGTCCCGGCCACACAGGCAATCGCGACCATGATCGCTAACAGGCGAAGAAGTTCAGTTCGCATGGAACGGCAATTACTCGAGCATACCAAAGCAACATAACACCGAAAGGAAATTACCCGCTGACGCTGCTTCTCATTACAATCGATCCGTCGCCCCGACACAAACCCGATCAGTCCACCGAGCCTCACAAGGGTAGCTACATGCGCCCCCTGCACATTTTCCACCGTGGATTAACGCAATTCCACACGATCGCTTGGCTGCTGTGGCTCGCGGTTGTCTCACAATCTGCAGCAGCTCTCGAGACGCGCGACGTGGTGATCGTGGCGGGGCAGTCGAACGCGGTCGGCTTCGACGCGAACCCCGACACGCTGCCGCCGAGCCCGTGGGACAAGCAAGTGCGATTCTGGTGGCGCTGCGGCGACCCGCCGCCCGACACGCATGATTCCACCAGCAATGGCTGGACGCACCTGCAAGCTCAGCCACTCGGCGCCACGCGCGAGAAGAGCTCGGCGCCACGCCAGTACGGCAACTTTGCCCAGGCCAACGGCGGGTTCGGGCCGGAAATCGGGATGGCTCGCGAGCTCGCCGCTGGCGGGGACTCGCTGGCGGTTATCAAGGTCGCCTTCAGCGGCACCAGTCTCGATCAGGACTGGCGGCCCGGTGTCGCCGCGCCGGACGATGAAGCGGCCCAATTCGGGCAACAGCCTTCGTCCACGCCGGGCGATTGCTATCGCCGGCTGCTGGCGGAAGTGCGCGCTGCCATCGCTGCCGCCAAACAGGAGGACGTTGCGCTGCGAATCAGGGCGTTCGCCTGGGTGCAGGGCGAAAGTGATGCCAAGCCCGAACTCGCCGAACGCTACGGCTCGGCGATGCAACAGATGATTGCCGCGTTGCGCCGCGATCTCGACGCGCCGCAGATGGCCGTCTTGCTCGCGGTGAACGCGCGATATAGCGGCGGCAGCAACCCCCATCTGCCGGAAGTGATTCGCCAGCAGCAGAAAGTGGCCAACGCCGACCCGCTATGCAGCTATGTGGACACGTCATCGGCAAGCATTGCCAACCGAGTCCACTACGACGGCCCCGGCACTCTGGCCGTCGGCAGCATGTTCGCGCAAGCGCTGCAAAACATCGAGTCGCGTTCCGCGACCCAATCGCTACGGATCGTCGCATTGGGAGATTCGATCACCAAGGGCGTGCGTTCCGGCGTCGCGACGGAGCAAACCTTTGCCTCGCTCTTACAAGCCGGGCTCGTTGACGGCGGACAACAAGCGACCGTCGCCAACGTTGGCATCGGTGGCGAACGCACCGATCAGGCGCTGAAACGACTCGACCAGGTGATCGCATTAAAACCTGATGTCGTGACCATCATGTACGGCACGAATGACAGCTACGTGGACGCCGGCAAACAAGACAGCCGCATTTCGGTCGCAGCATATAGGCGCAATCTCGACGAGATCACGGCAAAGCTGATCCGCCATGGCATTCGCCCCGTTTTGATGACTCCGCCGCGCTGGTCGTTGCAAGCAAGACCGAACGGGCTGAACGAAAACCCCAACGTCAAACTGGAGCCCTACGTGGTGGCTTGTCGCGAGGCAGCCGACTTTTGGGCGGTTCCGTTGGTGGATCACTTTCGACATTGGACGGACGCGCAGACCGACGGCGTCACCCTGCACGACTGGACCACCGATGGCTGTCACCCCAACCCCGCCGGCCACGCGAAGCTAGCCGAACGGATCCTCCCGGTGCTAAAGCAGCTGCAATCTCGCTCGACACCAACCGACTCCACGGCCGGTTCCACTGCCAAGCCGACGGTGCAAGAGCGGCTCCGCGCCGGCAAGCCGGTGCGAGTCGTCTGCTTCGGAGACAGCGTGACGGGCGTGTACTACCACACAGGCAGCCGTCGCGCGTACACAGACTTGCTGAAGCTGGCCCTCGATCGCTATTGCGGCGCCGAATGCGAGGCGATTAACGCGGGCATCAGCGGGCACACTACGGTCAACGCGTTGGCGAGGATCGAGCAAGACGTGCTCGCCAAGCAGCCCGATGTGGTCACGGTGATGTTCGGGCTGAACGACATGGCGCGCGTGCCACTCGAAACCTATCGGGAGAACCTGCGGGAAATCGTCGCGCGCTGCCGTGCGGTGGGCGCCGAGGTGGTGCTAGCCACGCCGAACAACGTGCTTACCACCAGCGGTCGACCGACCGAGAAGCTGCGTCAGTATTGCCAAGTGGTCCGCGAGGTGTCGCAAGAGCTTTCGACTGGCCTTTGTGATTGCTATCAAGCCTTCGACGCCATCCGAGCCGGCTCGGAAGACCGCTGGTCGGCGTTGATGAGCGACGCCATTCACCCAAATCTCGCTGGCCACCGCCAGATTGCTGTCGCTCTGGCTTCGTCGATCACGGGCCAACGCATTCGCTTGGATGTCACGCCGCTTCCCGGCGCTCAGCGCGTTCGCGAACGACTATCCGACGCCGCCAGCCCGGTGAAGATTTGGGGAATGGGCGCGATGACAGGCCTGCTGAAACAGGCAATCGATGAACACGCCGCCTCCCAACGGCCGGCTCTTCAAGTCCAAGTCGACGTCAGCGAGTGGGAGACGCAAGGCGCGAGCTTGCCGGAAATTCGCGAGCAAGCAAAGGCCGCGCGACAGCTCAAACCCGACCTTGTCTTGATCGCTCTGCCGCGCAATGTGCCTGCGGTGAGCGCGGCTGAGGTCAGAACTTCCTATGAGTGGATCATCAACAATGCCCTAAACTTTGGCTCGCCGACCTGGGACGTTGTCGTTGTGCACCCAGAGGTGTTCGAATCCGAACCGACGCAGCCGCCCGCGGGCATGACGACGGAGGCGTACGACGCCATGGTCCGGGACCTCGCCATCGCACATGACTTGACGATCGTGGACCGCCCTGCGGGCAGCTCCGACGCAGCGGCCGACCTGATGCGGGCGTGGCTGTCCGAACAATGGACGCGGTGACAGCCGCTCTAGCCTTGACGACCGCAACGCTTCGCTGACGGCACTTCGCGCACCGCACGTCAACTGCCTCACATAATTCGCGTGGGCAAACCGCGCCGGCAGCTCAACCCGCAAGACGCCGCGCCGGCAGGGCGCAGAGCTCGCCCAGGGATGCAAAGTTGTCCAACAGTTCGCAAGGCAAGGTGGTCAGATCCGTGTTGAACCCAAAGCAGCGGAGGCCGTCGTCCAGCGCCTGTTCAATCGCCAGCCGGCCGCAGCCGACATAGACAATGCGTTCCGGCGGCAGGCTTAGGCACTCGGTCGCGACTCGAAATCGTGATCCGAAGCGGCCCGCCTTGCCGAGATCCGCGGTGGCGTGGACGCCTCCGGTGACGTGCCGAATCAGGCCCAATTCGCGGAGCTTTCGCTGCGCGGTCTGTCGGCTGAACGAGGCGTGGGCGATCACCGCCACCGGCACATCGCTTTGTTGCAGAAGTCGCAGCGTGTCCACCACGGTGGGCAGCGGGCGAATCGACCGCTCCCACTGTTTCCGCCGCGACTGTCCGGCGGCACACGCCTCGTTGAGCAGCCCGGGAGGCATGCCCACGCTGCGAAGAAACGCGCGCATGCCCTGCCAGTAGTCCATTTCGCCCGCGCAGACGCGGCCAAAATGCTCTTGCTCCCACGTTTGATAGAAAGCGGCATACTGCGTCGACACGCCCATGCGCGTCAACAGCTGCAACATCCAGCGGCGCCAACACGAGTCGTCGTAGAGCACGCCGCACAGTTCGATCAAAAGCGCCGCCGGCGGGGACTCCGAAGCGATAGAGCCGGGCGATCCGGACGCGTTGGGCGATCCGGACGTGGCGGGCGCGAAGTTTGTCGGTTCAGACATCGTACGCTCAGCATCCTTTCAGAGCGAACTGCGTCAGAGTGAAACAGGCGATCACAAGGCAAGGAAACCCGCAGCGTTAGCGAGGGACGGCGACCAATCAGCCATTCAGTTCACCGAGCCGTGCGCGGGCGAACCCCGGTTAGGCATGCGGTGCAGCGATTCGTCACACGCTGCAGTCTGCACTGCTACTGGACATTGTTCAACGCTGCCATGCGTTGTCGAATATCGGGCTGCTCCTCGAGCAACACGGCGATTCGCTGCCAGTCGAGGTCGTCCGGACCAAGCGCCTCAACAATTTGGTGCGCGTGCTCCCAATCCTCCTCGCTGGTGACGACCAGGCGCAGGTCGTCGCGGTCGAGCGGCTTGGGGAGCGGAATGAATCGTAGTCGGTAGAGGTCCGGCCGTGACCAAATCGGCCGCGAGGGAGACGAACGAGCGACGGCCTGCGTCGTTTCGCAATTGGCTCTCGCCAAGGCAGCGCCGTCAATCCACTCGGCCACCAACCCCAGCTGAGCTTGGATGGCCGAGCGTCCTCCGCCCGAACAATAGGTGGCGTAGTCGCACCCCGAGTCGGCGGCCGAGCAAACCAGCTGGTCCACCAACACCGGATCAACGAAGGGGGTGTCGACGGACACCCGCACGATCGCGTTGGCGCCGCGAGCCCGAGCTACTTCAGCCATCCGCGCGAGCGGGTCGGCCGCACCGGAGACATGGACCGTCACGTTGCCCGGCACCAAGCAGGCAAGGTCCCGATGCGGGTCGGCGAGCAACACGACCGTCTGGTCAATCGCCTCGACCTCCGTAACGCGTTGGGAGACCCACTCCAACAAGGAGGCCCCCGCGAAACGTCGGGCGGGAAGAGTTCTCATTCCGCGAGGACTGTCGGAGGTCAAAGCGGGCAAATCAACAACGCCGATCGTGGACATCCATGCACTCCTTGGTGGCGCGTGTCAGGACGCCGTTGAGAGACACCTAGTCCGGCAATCGGCACAACTGATCGCCGCAAGTGCAGGCGGCTCCGATGGCGAACAGGTCTTTCAACAGGTTAGTAGTTTCGCGTGGCGGCGGGGAGTGGAACGCGAGGCGAGCATGGTGGCCAGCCACGCGAGACGATTGGGAAAAGACGAGGCGGTCCCGCCCCGTCGAGTGCGCTGGGAGTGTATCACTCATCGAATCTTCGGGTCAATGCGAATGCGCCAGCATCTCTTACGCGTTCACGCTCAACGGGGCAACGGGGCAATGGAGCAACGCATCATCAGGCAATGGGCCAGCGGGGAGACGCCGGCCGCGGACCGAGTGGATGGCCCGCGCCGGATGCTCGCAGTGGGCATCCGGACCGGTACAATGACGGCCACCACTCATTGGGCACCCACATGGCTCGAAAACAAGCTGAATTTCCGATCGACGAGGGCGCCCCTCGCGCCGAACACCACCGCGCCCTTTCGCGGTATTGCGCCGAGGCCAAGCGAGCGATTGACCCCGAGGGGCGGATCAAACCCGCCCTCACCTCAACCGGCAAGCAGATCCTCGCGGGGTCGCTCGAGGACCAGGTCGATTACTTGATGGCAGCGGCCGATCACATGCTCTGGGCGCTCGGCTACGCCGCCACGGACGACACGGGCGCCGTGCGTCGACAACACGGCGAAATCACCTTCGAGTGGACCACGGCTGCCGCTGCGCGCGCTCACTTTCGCAATCAGACTCGCGTGGATGCGTTGGAATGCCTGTTGCAGCAACTGTTGCGTCGCAAGTTGCCGGTTGCCGAGCACCATGTGTGTCGACTGCTGGACTTGGCAAACGGGGCCGTGCTGGAAGGCGCCAGCCGTTGGAACATTCCGCTCGGCGGATTGATTGGACTGGCGGAACGATTCGTCGACGAACACGGCCGCTCACAGAACGTCAGCGCGGCCGCCCAGAAGCTGATCGACTCAATCCGCACGCCTGGCGATGCGCACCGTCCCCCCAACGCGGACCACGAACCCGCGGAAGTTCGCAAGCAAATGCGCCGGCTCGAACAGCTGTTGCTCGACACCGACATTTCGCTGATCGAGCCCGGCGAGGCGTGGTCGGATCGCGCTCTGGCGGACCTCGGCGCGGTCCATGCCGCCGAGCGGCAGGCCTGGATCGACTTGTTGACGCACGCCACCACCGCTCAGGCATCCAAGCCGACGAAGAAGTTCATCGCGCGCGCCGCGGAACTGCTGGCGCCGATTGGCGAGGACAACTTTCGGCAGTGCTTGGCCGACTGGGCTCCGTTGTTGCATCAGCCGCGCACGAGCACCGTAGAGGCGCCGACAGACCCAGCGTGGGCCGCGTTTTCCCCCGATCGCAACACACTCATCTGCGACCGCCACGCCGATCTCTGGAAAGGCCTGGCTTGGATTTGTGCCGCGTTCAACGACACTAACGATCCCCAGCTCAAGGAACAGATCATCGAAACGCTGGGCGTGATCGCGGATGGCGCCTACCACAAAGTGCGCAACTTCGGACCGCGATTGCCCAAGGTTGGCAATGCCTGTGTGAATGTCCTCGCCATGCTGCCCTCTCCCCATGCCGTGGCGCAGCTCGAGCGACTTCGAGCCAAGCTAAAGAAGCCTTCCATTCGCAAACAGATTGATGGCGCCTTGGAGGCCGCCGCCAAGCACCAAGGCGTCTCGGTGGCAGAGCTGTCCGATACCGCCGTGCCCAGTTTCGGACTGTGTCGAGGGCGGACGAGCGTCGAATTGGGAGAGCTGACCGGCGAATTGGTGGTCGAGTCCGCGGCGACGGTTAGCCTGTTGTTTCACAAGCGGGACGGAACATTGCGAAAGACAGCGCCCAAGTTGTCGCCACCGCATGACGCCAAGCTCAAGCAGCTTCGCAAACTGGCCAAGGACGTGAGCACCTTGCTCGCCACGCAGCGCGCAAGGTTCGAGTCGATGTATCTCGACCAACGCGACTGGCCGCTCGGCGAATGGAAGCAACGGTTTGTGGACCACGACCTGCTGTTCGTGCTGGCCACTCGGCTCGTCTGGTTGCTGCGGGACGGCAAGCGGACCGCGACCGCCGTGTGGGCCGACTCCGCAACTCAATTCACCGACGTCAAGGGGAAGCCGATTCGCTGGGCGAACGAACAGACGCGGGTCGAACTATGGCATCCGATTCAGTCCACAGCGGAAGAAGTGGAAGCCTGGCAGGTGCGACTCGATGAACTGGAGATCGTCCAGCCGTTTAAACAGGCACATCGCGAAGTCTATCGGCTGACGCCGGCGGAGCTCAAGGCGGGCTCACAGAGCGGGCGAATGGCCAAGCATATTTTGCGTCAGCCACAGTTTCGCGCCCTCTGCGAGGCGAGAGCGTGGCGTTGTCCGGCGCAGGGAGCGTGGGATCCGGAGGATCTGCCCCATCTCCGCTTGCCGGCTCACAATCTTCGCGTCGACTTCATTGTGGCGCCGACCGGGAGCAGCACCGGCAATTCATGGGCGGCCAGCTATCTGATGACGGGGCCGCTCTGCTTCGCACAGCTTGGCAACGGCGAGCCAGTGGCAATGGCCGACCTGCCGCCCATGGTGTTTTCGGAGATCATGCGCGACGCGGATCTGTTTGTCGGTGTGGCCAGCGTGGGCGCGGACCCCGAGCTGCGGGGAGCCGGAGATTGGGGCGACTACTGGGAGCGCAGCAGCTTCGGATCGCTGAACCCGTCCGCAAGTACGCGCCGAGCCGTGCTCGCCAAGCTGCTGCCCCGCCTCAAAATCGCCGACCGCTGCCGATTGGACAAACGGTTCCTGATCGTCCGTGGCGACCGTCGCACCTACAAGATCCACCTTGGCTCGGGCAACATCCTGATGGAGCCGAATCAGCAGTACTTGTGCATCGTGGCCGGAGGCAAGGCGCCCGACATCCGGTTGCCGTTCGAAGATGACCGAACCTTGTCACTCATTCTCAGCAAAGCCATGATGCTGGCCGAGGACACCAAGATCAAGGATCCAACCATCCTCGCGCAGTTGAAGGACCACTGAAGGACAGTTAAAAGGCTAAGGGCAGAGGAAAGGCATGAAACAACATCGAAAACTAACCCGCCCGGATGCCATTTTCAGGCGAGGATGGTCCGCGCCGTCATCACCGCCTCTTCACACCGCGCGAATACGACGAGACACGCGTCATGCTTACGGACGTAACGATCTACCATTTGGAAATGCTTGCCTTGCCTGCGCAACTCATTGCGCCGCCTCGCGGCGGGCTGCGAGTGGAGCACGTGCCGGCGCCGCCCGTTCCGTACTACCGGTTTCTCTACGAGTCGGTGGGGCGTGATTACGACTGGTATCGGTGCACGCGCCTTTCCGATGACGCATTGGCCGAGTTCATTCACCACCCGCGGGACGAGGTGCACGTTTTGCACGTGGACAACGAGCCCGCCGGGTTCGCTGAATTGGACTGCCGAGTCGAGAACGAGGTTGAAATGCTGCAGTTCGGGCTGCTGCCTCAGTTCATCGGGCAAGGGCTAGGCCGTTGGTTTTTGCGCCAAATCGTGGAACTCGTGTGGGCCCGCGGGCCTCAAAGGTTTTGGCTGCACACGTGCACGCTGGACCACCCCGTGGCGCTCGGCAATTATGAAAAAGCGGGCTTTCGGCTGTTCAAAACCGAACGGATCAAACGGGAACTGCCCGCAGGTGTTGAAAACTCGTAGTTGTCGGCCTGTCGGGGCTGTTGCGCGCATAGAAGGTCTTCTTCATCGCCCGGGGCACAGCGCAGCGCCCCGGAGCCAGGTGTTCGCAGACTCATT
Organism: Planctomycetales bacterium; assembly: GCA_020426845.1. Classification (GTDB taxonomy): domain Bacteria; phylum Planctomycetota; class Planctomycetia; order Pirellulales; family Pirellulaceae; genus JAGQPF01. Next base: position 258 of record JAGQPF010000116.1, on the reverse strand, counting down.
GAAGGCTGAAGGCCTTCCTCATCGTAGCCAAGGGCACAGCGCAGCGCCGCCCCGGGCCAGGTGTTCGCAGACTCATTGAAGGCTGAAGGCCTTCCTCAAAGCCCGGGGCACAGCGCAGCGCCGCCCCGGGGCCAGGTGTTCGCAGACTCATTGAAGGCTGAAGGCCTTCCTCATCTTGGCCCGGAGCACAGCGCAGCGCCGCCCCGGGGCATGTTGTTAGCAGACTCATTGAAGGCTGAATGCCTTCCTCATCCTAGT
>JAGQPF010000115.1 GCA_020426845.1 Planctomycetales bacterium | reverse complement strand
GATGACGCTGCGCATCGCCAGCAATACGAGTGGGGATTCGCCCGGCGCCCCGAGCGAGAATTGTACCTGTTGGCGAGCGACCCTCATCAAATCAAGAACGTCGCTGACCAACCCGAGCACCGCGACTTGGTGAAGCAGCTGCACGACCAACTGCTGGCGGAGCTGCGCCGCACCGGCGATCCGCGCGTCGTCGAACGTGACCCGCGCTTCGAACACCCGCCATTCACTGACCTCTTTCGCCAGCAGCCGCGTAAGTCAAAGCAAAACCCCAAGGGGACGCAAGCGAAACGTGCGAAGGCGAAGAGCGTTCAAGCGAAGGATGCAAAGGCGAAGCAAGACAACTAGGTCGAGCCACTGTCGCTGGCGAAACGGTGATTCGACAATTCCAGGTTCGGGACCTGATGGGACTGACGGCGATGTCCGCGCTTGCAGCTTGCGTGGAAGGTGAGAAATCTTCCGCAGAGATTGAGCTTTCAGCGCAAGACCACCGCACAGCGTGCATCCAGCGAGCCACTTGCCTCCAGACGGCATCGTCCTCGCACGTGGAGTACCTGTCAACGCGTGTGAGGACGTCTCTCCTTGGTAGAGTCAACACCATCCGCGGCGTAGCGCCGCAGTTCAAGCTGCCTCCGCCGTGATGCTTAATGTGCGGTGGTCGTTTTGCGCGGAAATCACGCACGGTTTGCGCATAGAAAGAGGCGGCTTCACAAGCTACTTACCTCCAGACGGCAACGTCACGGCGTCTCGTACCTGTCGAGGGTAACGCCGAGACGACTTTGCTGGTGAAAGTCAAAACCACCCACGGCGTAGCGCCGCAGTTGAAGCTACCTCGGTGAAGCGCGCCTCTCATCAACCGATAGTCTATCGGACAAGCCACGCACAAAGCAACCGATTCGGGCCGGGCGAAATCGCCGTGCCGTGCCGTGCCTGCCGCGTCTTGCCACGCCCTGCTGTTAGCGCTGCCGAATCAAACCGGTGAAGGTGCGATCACGCTCGTAAACCCGCGCCCCGTGCGTCTCCAACGCAAGGCGAATCTCGGGCGACAATTCCGGCGATCGCCAGGCAGCCAGGTTCTCGTTCAGTTGCTCGCGGTTGGCGGGAGCGGACCAGCAGACGGCCACCGCAGGATGAGCGAGCGCGAAGCGATAGCAATCGGCGGCGCTGGCGCCGGGACTATCCCCTGCCGATTCGAGCAGCCGCCCATAGCAAGTGTTGTTGAACGTCATCACCGTGGCGCCTGTCTCCAGCGCCGTGGGCAGCACATGCTGCTCGGCGCCCCGATGAGCGGCGCTATAGCGGACCATGATCGGGCTCCAAACCCGCTGCCTCGCGCCGCACATGTCCTTGCCGCGCATGGCCTCACAGGCCAGCTCGCGATTATGAGTCGAGAGGCTGAACGCCCCGATGTCTCCTGCTTGCTCAAGCTGCTCGAGCGTCTCTATGACTTCCTCGCTGAAGCGATTCCAACCGCGCGTCCAGAACATCAAGTACAACGACAGCCGCTCGACGCCGAGCCACTTCAATGCGCGGTGAGCATCGTCGCGAATGCCCCGGCGCGTGGCTTTGAAACTGCCGGCGACGAAGTGCAGCTGGGCCTTCACCGTGGGCGACAGCCGCTGACAGAATCGAGACAGTGTGGTGTATCCCGGCTCCCAGAAGAAGAGATTGATGCCGGCATCCACGCCAGCCGCAAAGCCTTCCTCCTCCAGGCCATAGTGGCCCGAAAGCCCGATACGCGACACGAGCGGTCCACGCGCCCCCAAAGGCGCATAGCCGGCAACTCCGCACGCGGCCCTGGTGCTGTCGATCGGCGTCGGCGGTTGGACAACGATCGGCGTGGCACGTTCTGACGCGGT
>JAGQPF010000114.1 GCA_020426845.1 Planctomycetales bacterium | reverse complement strand
CCACATTGTCAGGAAGGGCGCCTCTTTTTGACTACCTCAATTCCTCCTCATGGCCAACTCCTCGCTCAAATGCGCGGAACCAACGAAGAAACTCCCGCGACTTGGCGCACCAGCCGGATCGCACCCTTCTGCGACAAGGATCGCACTACGAGAGGAACGGAATGTCCGTGGATGACATGATCCGCGACCTCACGAAAGAAAGCGACATCGCTTTCGGGTCTCACCTTTATCAGGAGGTGGCTCGCAGATTGGTTGACGCCGGGCTTAATCTCGCCTTCTTTGCGTTCACTACCAGGGAGCACTCTTCTTGTGCCAGAACGCTGGATGGCGACGACACCGTTTCTTGCCCCGTACTGACGCTATACCTGCGATACAACGCCGACTTCCGGCAGACCGGAATTGATCCGCATCACGGAAACTGGGATGACAAATGGGCACAGACGCGAACCGTTCGCGACGCTCTCAACGCGATCCTGCAACGTCATGGACTCGATAACTGCTACGTGTCAGGTCGCACATTCATCTTTGTCCGCACGCTTGAAGAGCTCGCGTTCCGACAACTCGGTAAAGAATGCGCTGACGAAGTCAAGAGACTGGTCATTGCCGAGGCTCCCGGTGTCCACGTTGATGGCGTCTACTGGGATGGCGCCGGATACTACGTACTCATGCGCGACAAGGCTGACTACAAGCGTGTCAAGCGCAATGTGAGGGCAAACGTCACAAAGGCAGTTCCGAAACTACTTGCCAGTGCCGACACAGATGGCATTGCCAGGACTACAAAACTACGATTGAATTTGGATATGGTGAGGTCGTTCCCATGCAATTCCTGCGTGGGTGATGGCCAACTCCGGAGATTTGGCAGAGCCATCGCATGCACGGGAGCGGCGGTGGCCAGCGGATCCTGAGATCAATGTCAACTCCCGCCGCCACGTGATGCGGGACGTTATGTCGCTAAGCAGAAAGAAGGCACTCACGGGATGGACTGTCCAACCTGCCACAAATCGCTGGAATCCGAATCGCTTCACGGGCAAACTGTTGATCGATGCGTAACGTGCAACGGGCTGTGGCTTGACCATTCCGAGTTGGGGCCGGTCGTTCGCAACACCCGACCATCGCAGGCTCCGGCAAAGCCCATCGCATGTGTTGACGGCATCGCCTGTCCCAGATGCAATGAATCGTTGGCTGCATTCAATTACGCGCACGATTCTGGCGTGTTCATCAGTAAATGCGATTCGTGCGGTGGTGTTTGGCTTGAAACCGGCCAACTCGAGCTCATCGCTCAATATCGATCCGGCAGCCCCGCAATCCAAAGACTCGGAAATGCGATGGCTGATGAAATGCTGGCGGCAAATAAACTGCAATTCGCGAGACGGCTGTTGCGATCGCGCCTTCTTTCGGGCATCGTTGCAATTGGCTACCTGCTTTTCATCGTGTTGGCGACGGGAAGTTTGCAATCTGTACTCTCGTTGCTCCTGGGCCTCATGCTGCCAATGGTGTGCATTTGGTTTCCCGACGCGATGGGCAATCTAAAAGGAATTTCGTTAGGGTTCGCTCGGCCAATGATCACTGAAACAACTCCCGGCGATTTCGTGGCAATCGGTGGTTGGTTGCTGCTGCTCTGTCCGGCTGCCATGGCCTTGATGGTTCGCACGTAGGGCGGATACGACGATGCCTGACCCCAAATACGCGACATAACAAATCGGTCAACCAAAGTTGGCTCGCCCCTCCGTTTTTCAGCGTCGTTTCCTTCGTTGCAGTTCTCGGCGTGCCAAGGCCAATCGCGTTGGACCGCCAACCCGGTTGCCTCAATCGTTCTGCCACTGCTCCTATGGATACCGAATCTGAGTTTGACGAACTCGCAGGCATTTGTCCCGGTGTGACGACGCTTGGGCAACTCCGTGAGCGTTTGGGCGATGCCGACGAGCGGTCGCCAAGTTCTGACCTGTCGGATACTGGCAAATCTGGAGTGTTTCTGGGATTTCAAGCCCGTGGGATTGTCGTCTTGTATACCGGCGAGTCCGATGTGGATGATACGCCGATTGATGAAGTTCGGTTGCTGAATCCCAATGCCGAGATCCTGCAGTGCGGATTGCGGATTGGAATGACCCGTCAAGAAGCCGCTGAATTGATTGGGCGAACCTTTCACGTGATTGACGAGTACGACGACTCAATGTATTTCGCTCCATCGAAAACGCGGCCGCTCGTTGCGTGCGCCGAATTCATGGACGAGAATACAATTACGTCGCTGGAACTCTACATCGACGAAACAACGTGACAGAACAATGGGATGAAGGGGAGGGCTCGGCACAGTCGGGCCTGAACTCAAGCTCTACACCTCGCCCCCTTTGTCCCTGGCGTACGGCGACAAGGCCACGGCGACGGTACTGATGTCAAATGACGTACTTCCCAAGCAACAAGTGAGAGTCGCCGAACCATCGCATGCACGGGGGGCGGAGTCGTGGTTTTTGAAGTGGTTAGTCGTTCGCCGCAATTCGTTTATGCCTGCCGTTCTGCTGCAAGACATCAGACGATTGTGCTTCCGTCCCTTCGTGCCCTTCGTGGCAATCCTGCTGTCGCGGCAAGCAAGTCCGCCAACCGAAGCGGCCGACCGCAGGACTTCGTGAAACAACTCACTTCACGGCCGCCCAGTTACGGCCGCGTCTCTTGGCAAGACGTTCCGTGACACAAATGCTGTTTCCCCACGCCGCAATCAAAATACTCCGCGACGCTCGCTGGTCGGCCAATGCAACACGCTCGTACGAAATCCTGTCCGGCGGATTCCATTGGTCCGACGAACGTCTCCGCGATGTATTCCGAACCTGCTTCGAATCTGACAATTGGGCGTTCCGATACGTCATAGGCTACCGCGCGTCAGTTATTCGTGGCGTGCCTCGCAAGGAACTGCGCGAACCGTGGGACCAATTGCGGGTCGAATGTCCAGAATGGCCCGGCTTTCGATCCGAACGATGTGATCACTCGCTCGCCCAAGAACTCGACCGAGAATCACAAAAGGCACGTGATGACCTTGATGAACTCGACCGTAGGTGCAACATTGCGGCGAAACGCCGCGCTCGAACTGAGAAGTAGGTTTAGCAACTCACGATGTGGGCGGCCAGCAAATACCGATGGGGCGTAAAACGTGACGAGCCAACTGACCATGCCGTGTACGGGAGCGGCCGGTAACGCGGTTCGTGAAATCAAGTCTACGGCGGCCGCCTGTTACGGCCGTTGTTCTGTCACGGAGGTTCATTGATGGCGCCAGAGGACCTCCTTTGGGGGTGTGCTGAACGCGGCGGCTTGACTTCCGCTGAGTGGACGTGCGTTATCGACCATCTCCTCCGTCAACTGTCGGACCTTGTGAGTGTTGAGTTGGCACGATCAAGCGATGCGTCACTCAGGAGCGGCCTGTCACTTGGATTCTCCGTAGACTTCTGGTCAAACGATTCAGCGACCTGCCCATTGGACCTGCGGCTAGGCGGGACCTTCGGGGCATCGAATCACCCCGGCGAAACCGGTGAGTACGTGGCCGTCCAGGGATGGCTGTTTCCCTACATTGCCAGCGAGAGAGTCTCGACGACTAATGGCAGATTCAACCATCTGTACCTGCGGTATTTGCGAGCTGACGCTGGCGATAATGACTGGGACATGACCAGCTTTTCCGGGCGCGGCACTTGGCGGCTGTTGGGCTGGGAACCTGACACGTACGGCGAGTTTGAAGGGTTCGATACTTGGCCCTATGCAGCCGGCGGCAGGGCCGGGGGCAGCTAATCAGGGCATAACAACGCCGCACCGGAGTCGCGACGGGCATTGTTCTCGGAGTTCGGAATCGCCGTCGCGACCCGGTGATGGCAACCGTTCTGTCGCAAATGCTGTCCAAGATGGCCGAATGAATGAACCGCACACGCGCCGTTTTAATTTCCGCTGCGATCGCCGTATTGTGCGCTGGGGTGGCGTGGCACTTTGCCCGCGATGCGTGGAAATCAATTCAAATCTCGTTCGCCGATGAACAGACCGAGATCTTTTCCGAAATGGTTGCGAAGGCTACCGATGCGCTCAATCGACAACCACCGGATGTGAAAGCTGCCGTTGGATTTCTTGAATACACCCACCGCTACTATCCATCGGGAACGAAGCAAACAATTGGTTCGACCTTGGATCGAATAGTCGAGCGTTCGAGGTCGCTCGCGGAATCACGGATCACCGAAATGCTGCGTGACGCCACGGGTGTGGATCATGGCACGGATGCTGAAGATTGGATTCGCGAACTGCGCAATCATGAAGAGACCGACGAAGGAGGCTGATGCCCGCCTTGGCGCAGTTGGTGAACTCCGGTTGCCAGGTCAATGGGACAGAGCCATGCGGTGAACGTGCGGACTGGAAATGGTTTGATGACAAGCGGGGGGAGATCCCGCCGGAGTAGCTGTTAGCCACAGGCTCCGTCAGTGAGTCGGATGGCCGAATAGTACCGTCGAAATTCGGCGACCAGCCGGACGAAATGAAGCCCGGTAATGCCGATGCAGGGAAGGCGGCCAGGCCAATACGTGATCCAGACCGGGCACCGCCCGTACTCAGAGACGGACGTTCGGTGGTAACTCGGCGTGCTCGGCCAGCACATCGCGACGAAGAAAGTGAACGGGATCTCCGATGCCGATAATCAAAAGTTCATTGATGACGTGTGTCACGACCACCTCGAAGACCTGCTGCACATTCGCATCAGCGACCCGAAGCTGCTGGCATTGATCCGTCGCTTTCTGAAAGCCGGTGTGATGATCGAAGGTCAGCGTTTCGACACCGAAGACGGAGTGCAGCTACTGGGAGCCCGATGCGTTAACGGCGCACGTCCGGATCTGCGAGGGGGCGACCTCAATTGTCACCGATCCAATATTGAAACACCACCACAGGAAACAGTTGGCCAACAGGGAACACAAACGGTATCCTGCCTAAACAGAAAACTAGCCCTGCTCACCCGGAGCGGCCGACGACGCGAGTTTTGAAGTCAAATCTATCTGGCCCGGTTACGGTTGCCGTTCTGGCCTTGCAGTCACAGCGACAGGCACATGTAATTGGTTCGCTCGATGGCTCCTTGGGGGTAGAGGCTGTGTGAAACCGCCAGAACCATCGCATGCAGGGGAGTGCTGGTGGTCAGCGGAAATTGGAAACAACGTCAACTCCCGGCACACTGATGCGGGTCGTTATCTGTCATGAGCGTTTACAGTCTTGAACTGACGATCGACGCTGGCGACATGGCCGCGAAGGCGTTCCGTGCCTTCAAACGCTTTGACAATACCGTTGTGATGGGAACAGCCCTTCAGCTCATGCGAGAACGAAAGCCGCTGTCGATCCACTTGGATCGACCAGACCGTGCCGAAGTACTCGCTCGCCTTGTTAAACTACTCGACGAGTTGAATCAACTTGGCATCTCACACAACATCTCCGTCAACAACGTTCCGCGATCATCGTATCTATGGAACCCCAGCTCTTGGCAGCATGCTGACGTGGTTTCAGCACTGGCCGAGGCCGTGGCCGTCCGGGAGGAACGTCGGCAGGCAGCCGAACGAATGAAGGATTACGTTCCACCCGAAACCCCGCCCGCCCGCAAACTACTAGATCAGCGATGGCGTGACATTGAATTCTCTGATCTAATGGCGTCCGAGCGGAACTACATATACATCTGGGCAATGCGAGCAGAGGTTTACAACGGTGGGTTTGCGGCGTTCTTTGACAATTCGACTGGTGACGATGTCCTGGAAACGCAATCTGCACTGACATCGATTGGCTCCGATGACGTACGCTCAATCCTGTCCGACGCACTTCAGTTGCTCGAAACAGCAGGCGGGTACTCAACCGATCGGGAGGTTCGTTGGGAAACTACGAGTCAGCTTGCAGAGGATGCATTCACTGAATTGAATGAGCGTTACTATAACACAGCGGAAGACGTTGTTGGCATCGCTTTTCGGCTTGTGGAAGCAGACTATGAATCCGAAGGCTTGCTCTGAATTCTGAATCTACAAAGCCAGACAGCCATCGTATGCACGGGAGCGGGGGTGGCAAGCGGATTTTGAAGTCAACTCCCGCCGCCCCGTGATGCGGGGCGTTGTTATGCGAGAGAATAAATGGGACAACACGCTGAGTGCAAGCATTGTTTTTTTCGCTTTGATGGTGGACACAGTCACCAAGCGGGTGCCTCAATCGCAATCTGCACACACTGCTTGAGTCGATACAGCTTGCCCACTGACAATCCTTGGGGCCCGGCAATTGGAGAACGAATCCCGATGCTGTTAATCGGCACCGCCGAACGGTTGGTACCAGAACCAGGACCACGGCGGTGGTGCCACGCTAAACTTCAAAACGTTGATCCACCTGTCGATACTGGTGCTCGTCTGGTGGCTGTTGCCAGCCCAACTTCCTGTGAACTTCCCGAACTCGGCCCCCTCATTGAATATCCGATCACTGACATCGCCTGCCCACAATGTGAAAATCGATCGCTGCGGCTAGGATTTGAACGGGGTGACGTTTGCCCACAGTGCAATTCTCATTCTCTGTCGATTTCACCCGTGATCTATTAGGCTGGGATAGACTTTTGATTGTGAGCGGCTCTTCTCCTGGTTCACCACCATGCGAAGTTCGTCGGTCAGGTAGCGGGACACCGACGTCATGATTCGTTCGGCAGCACGTTGCAACTTCGCAAACACCGCGAAGTCATCGGCATAACTCATGAAAAGCAGGCCGCGGCACTCCAGCTCTTTGTCCAGATATTCAAGCAGGATGTTGCTTAAGATCGGGCTGAGCGGACCGGTTCCCACGCTGCGAGTTGGCCGATGGCTCTTCCTTGTTCCTCACTGTTCGGTCCTTCCCGTCTCGATTGGACTTCGAGGGTCGGTACTACGACCTCGGCTGACTCCTGTCTCGCTCGCCGCGGATTGCTCCGCGACGTTCCAGCCTTTCAGGCAAGCCTTACTCGCTGGAGCAAACGGCGCCTCGCAAGCCTCCTGGCAGGTCTCCCCGGATAAGAGATAAGAACGTGATGCTTCGCTGCGCAAGCTCGTCATTTACGTGAGCGGGCGTTTGAGAACGGCTTCGTGATGTTGTGCTCACTCGCCTGCCCGGACCGGCCTGAGATGACGTTTCTGTTCGTAGCCTCGCAGCTTTGACGAGAATGTGACCGACGGCGAAATCAGGCCGGCACTTACACGCACATTCGCAGGCTTCCTCCCCACGGTCGATCACTCTTACGCAGTTGCCTTCGTCTAGTACTTTGTCGTTCGGGGCGGTCACTTGGTATACTGATCTCCTTGAGACTCTCAAACTCGTACAGGGGACTCGCACCCCACAACAATCACGCTTACCCAAGCGGTGAACCGGAGCGGCGGTGGCGAGCGCGTCCTGAAATCAACGTCAACTCCCGCCGCCCCGTGATGCGGGTCGTTATTGCATAAATGACATCTGCACTCGAACAACTTGAGAACGACGTTTGGCCCGAACCAGACGGTTATATATCACTAATCGACACGTGCCATCGCCTGCGGAAGAATCCGATTGATGACCTCCGTGCTCAGTGCCGGAGACGTCCGAATGCTGATGGGACAACGGTTTGGCGTCCGGCATTTGGCGCCTGTAGCTGTCCGATTGCTAGATGTGGACCCATTGCTCGATGCCACGTTTTACCCGGGCGACTTGTTGACGGTGGTGTTGCGGGCCGATGCCAACCATTACCGAGGTTTCCCAGAACTCCGAGATCAACTTGTTTCGATCGCATCACGCGCACAGCAATCCATTCTCGGACTCGGGGAAGTGGCTGGGGCGCTCAACGACTTGATCGCAATACTGCCCAACTACGAGCAATAACCATGCGTTGGACGTAGAGCCGCCGATCGCGTCTTTTTTGAAGTCAATGTTGGTTGGCGGCGGCCTGGTCAACGCCGCCGTTCTGTGACTGGTCGAAACTGGCGGAGAAACGTGCAGTGCCAAGGATGACGTTTGTGTTCCTTCTAGGACTACTGCTCAGTCGCAGCGTCCGAGCGGAGCATCCCGCGATTGACGACACGCCGCAGCTCACGTTCGACGTGGATGTCATCCGCTTTGAATGTGACTTCCTCAAGAAGATCGGGTGCGACGAGCGGCCATCAAATGGTTTTCTGATGCTCGACGAGAGCGAGGCATTTTTCCTCGTGGAGGCTATCGCGAACAACAACAAGGACAAGAACGTCTATGCTCGCCCGAAAGTCTCATTCCCGGATGGGAAGCCTATCAAGATTTCGAACCGTGCTCTTGATGATGCTGCCAGGCGGATGATCGTGCGGAACGGCGCTTGGTTGCACGTCCTGCCGTTCGAGTTTGAATTGACGCCGAAAATCGCTCAAGACGATAAAGTCCGCCTCACTTTGACGTATTCGCTCAACCGACGGAAACGAACGCGTGGACCATCTACTGTTGCTTCTGGCAAGACAGTTCTCGTGCTGCTAGATTGCCCTGAGAAGTGCGTTCCACTCGCGGCCATGATCACGCCGCGGATCATTAGCAAGTAATTTCCCGCATTGTCGCAGAACCATCTCGTCGAGTTTGATGGGCGCTGGCGATCCCGCACTGCATGTTTCATGAAGTGACGCCTTTGGGTGTCACGAGCATGTCACATGAACTGCCCCGGAGAGCCCGCGGATGAAGCCACACCAGAAACGACTGAACGATCGCGTCCGTCGCATGGTCGAAGACATGCTAGTCCGCAACATTGCGGACGCCACCATCGACGCCTACACTTGTCACGTCGATCGCTTCTGTCGCCACTTTCCGACGACGAGGCGGCGAGGCTGCTGGCAAGCACCGAGAACCCCAGGCACCGTGCAGTGCTGACGACCTGCTTCGCGGCAGGACTACGACTCTCGGAGGCGACGCGCCTCAGGGTCGCCGTCATCGAACGGCCAGCGCCAGCCGCTTCACGTTTGCGAGCATGACGTGCCCTTTTGGTCAAGAAGCCGCGACCGCCGCAACAAGTCGGGTCCGTTCACTCTCAAGGGACATGAGTTCGTGCGACGCTGGGCAATGCACATTCTGCCGAAGGGATTCACGAAAACTCGCCATTACGGCGGGTGCCATACCGCGAAACGCGCCGACTACCTGGAGCGGTGTCAGGCTCTGTTGCCTCAAGGCGATGCTGTTGACGAGAGTCCTTCTGTCGGCGAGCCGTTCGATGTGGACGCCTCCGGCAAGCGATGCCTGCACTGCGGCCATGAGATGACACTGCTGGTTGACGAGCCTCGCCCCAGCTGGAAACGAGCATTTTTCGTGCGTGTCTACGACACCCCGGACACGTACTGCTCGCGGTTGCATCTGACTCACGGAACCACCAGTCGGGGGCCGCCCGAACCAACTTGCTCGCCAGTAGTCCGATGAAGCCGGCAACGAAGGGCGCCGCCCCGTCAGCCAGACAGCCTTGCTCGCCTCGCTGGCAGTATGGCGCGTGAGTCGTGTTGCGCGAATCCTCGCCAAACCGCCTCTGGCTCACTAACGGGCGAGCCACGTAACAAGCAACTTGCCTCGCAACGGACCGACGACTTACAATCGAGCAATCGTCCGGCCGCACCATCCGTGCTGGAATCCGCATAGCGGCGGTGAGGCGGGCTCCGCCGGCAAAGTTCAATGCTCTATCCTTCGGCGATCGACCGCCACCCGTACGCTATGCGCGCAACACGCCGCCGGATAGATGGCAATACGTTTTTACCCGATTGAAGCAACATTGACTCCGAGCTCAAACGACATCGACTGGCCAGCAGGCGAAGCGTCCATGCTCTGCGAATGCGGTTATGAATCGCCGCTGTTCTGCTTCAACCAAACGCTTTACCGATGCAACGCGTGCAAATTTGTGGATTTTCCGCTGCCCACGCCATTTCTCTACGAACCACCGGATTGCACACGATGCGGAAATCGCTTTTTGCGAAATGACCGCATAAAGGCGGCGGCAATGAGGCCGCGCTACATACTTTCTGAGAAACTTGACAACGACAACGCTGACTTGGTGGAATGTCCGAGCTGCGGGCACCGCACACTTGCGTTGAACAGCACCGGGGTGCAGTACATGAAAGGCGAATCGGATACACTGATTCCGGAATGCGGTCAGCAACTACATGGCTTGGTCATGCGAATGGACGGCGACTTATTTCTTTCATCCCCCCGGCTATCATCGCGATTCTGCTCAAACTTCGAATTTGAAGGAGCGAGCAATGGTGAGATCAAGAATGGCCACTACGAGTTCCGCGTTTTGGATGTTAGGGTCGATGCGCCGATGCTGACATTACAATTTGTACGTCGGATACCAGCAAACGAATGGCTGTAGCGCTGGCGCAAAAATGCGGGTAACAATCGAATGCACGACGAGTCGTCGAGTCGTGGTCATTGAAGTGGAAGATCTCGCGCGCCGACCGCGTGATCCGTGACGTTCGTCGCGACATGGTAGATTGTTTTGATGCGCAAACGTGTGCTTCGCAGCAAGCCGATGGTCGTCAATGGGCAACGATAACTCGCGTCTGTCACCGGGACCTACGACGATGCCGTCAACCTGCGCGTCATTATCCGTGCCGACTTCGGCACTCGCTCATTCGTCGCCATAACGGGTCTACACAACTTCGACTACTTTTATCATTACGGCCATTGGTCGAACGAAGACTATTCGCAAACGAAAGACAGATCGAGATCACGCCTCGAATGTTTGCAGAGCTGATCCAGTACGCACGAAACAGCGACACGATGGAGCCGTTGGGGAACTGCTTGACGATCTTGAGGTAGAGAAAGTACTGTCGGAGCTTTCGTTCGGTAATCTTGTCCGGAGGCGTCTCGGGCCAATCGGCAAGCTGCTGAACCGCACTGTGGTTCACCGCGAAAGGTCTCCTTGTTGAGAGTGGAAGAAGCAATCAACAAGAAAACACTTTCGCGCCCGAGCCAAGACGCTAAACTCTCAATCACGCGGCATCTGAAATCAAAACCTTCCGTTCGTGCGCCGTTACCGCTGCCGTAATGCCTGAGAACCAAGAAATGAATCTTTGTCGTGCTATGTGCCTACTTCTGTTGGCCGTGTTTGTGCTACCGAAAGGTGCGGATGGGCAGCAAGTCGGTTCGCGAAATCGCGAACTGAGCGAGATGATTGCGGAACACGAGGCGGCATCCGTTCGGATGAGGGATGAATTGAAGGCGGCGGCAGACAATGATGACGCTTCCACGGCCGCTCGGAATCGGTACTCGTCGAAAAAGTTTCCTGAGCGGTTCATTAAGTTCGCGACCGCAGAGAATGATAGCGCTTCATTGGACGCCTGCCGATACATCCTCCGGACGTTCAGAGTGTCGAACAAACAGCGTCTCGCTGCCATCAAGCATGTGACGGAGCATCACTTCGATCAGCCGCGGATTGATGAATTCTTCTTGCAGCTTGTGCACAGCGACGGTTTAAAGCCTGCAGCTGATGTTTGCCTGAAGGCGGGCATGAACGCCAAGCGAGCTGCCACGCGCGCACACGCGGCGTATCAGCTCGCTCGCATGCAGATTCAACGGCGTGATCGGTGCCTGGACAGCGACGAAGAACGAAAGATTCACGAGGAATCATTGGGCAAAGCCACCATTGACCGGTTGCTCAGCCGTGACGGGCTCAAGGAAATTGAAACGTTGCTGGAGACCATCCGCGACACGTATCCCGAAGAGAAGTACTTTGACTATTCTCTGAAGGACCGAGCGACACAGGATCTGTTCATGCTGCAACACCTGGAGGTCGGTTGCCAGGCGCCCAACATCACAGGAAAGGACTCAACGGGCACGACCTTCTCCCTGCAGGACTTTCGAGGAAAAGTGGTAGTGATTTGTTTCTGGGCCCACTGGTGCGGCGCCTGTATAGAATCGTTGCCTGACGAAACGGCATTCGTGAGGAGGATGGCCGGCCGGCCATTCACGTGGCTGGGTGTGAATGGTGACGAGGAGCTGGCGCTGCTGCGGAAGGCAGAGAGAGCGTCGACCGTCAACTTTCGCAGTTGGCATGATGGAAATGCAGGGCCAATATCAACTCAATGGAATGCGTGGAGCTGGCCTGCCATCTACTTGATTGATCACGAGGGCATCATTCAGTACAAGTCTCGTACTTTCGTGAATCTGAAGAAAGTGTTTACAGACGCTGAGAAACTCACCCGAAAAGCTGAAATGGCCGGCAAATAGGCAGATGACGGAAGACAACATTGGCCGCTACTTTCGCTCGGTCACTCCATCATCTGGAGACATTGCTCGCGCTGAAGAAATGCAGCTCACCGAGTGCCCACGCAGGTACTGCTGGTGGTGGATGAGTCTCTCCTTCGACTGGGACCACACTCCCGCGGAAGGATGCCAATATGCCGAAGCACCCAAGCGCCCACACTGGCAGTTCACCGATGTCCCGTGCTGCCGCTCCGACGTGACGTCCGGAGTGGATCACTACGAACCTCGAGAACCACACCTCGAAGCCGACGGGTTTCATAGATACCGATTCTGTGGTCCGCAGAATCAGCTGCCTGACGACGAATCAGCATCTGAATAGCAAGTCAACGCATCTAATCTTCGTCGGTGAAGCGGTCATGATCCATTCTGTTGCAGACTTCTTCGACCAACTGAATCGACTCGATCCCGACGATGATGCCTTCGTCTTGCGCGTGGATGACCTCGTTGAGCAGACGTCGCCCGCTACGCTTGAAATTGCGTACTCTGCGATCTTCCGGTTCTTCGAGGCGCATCCCGAAAGCGATTGCGGAATGCCTGGGACACTCGTTCACATGATGGAAGATTACTACCCAAACTATGTTGACGATCTGGTAAATTCGATAAGACGTACTCCATCGACGAATGCCGTACTGATGGTGAATCGCATTCTGAACTCGGGTGTCGATGGCGATCTGCGCAATCGACTGATAGAATGCTTGCGTGACGCTTCCACCCACGAAGTCGGCTCTCCACTCGTCAAAGAAGAGGCTCAGCGGTATCTGGGGCATCACACATAATGCACGACGATCCATGGGACGCAACGGAGCGGCGGTGTTGCGGTTTCTCGTGAGATCAATTCCAACTTCCGCCGCCCGCTGATCCCGGTCGTTCGGCGACGCGCCAGCATTGAGGCGGGTTTGGCAAGGATCGATTTCGCGTCGGGGCGCATGCAAATGTTCTCACGCCAAGTCGCTAAGACGCAAAGAGTTGAGTGATGGATCGGTTGGCCATATTCTTTGCGCCTCTGCGTCTTTGCGTGAACTCTTCATCGTCGCCAGCGTCTCCCAAGAGC
Source organism: Planctomycetales bacterium (assembly GCA_020426845.1). Classification (GTDB taxonomy): domain Bacteria; phylum Planctomycetota; class Planctomycetia; order Pirellulales; family Pirellulaceae; genus JAGQPF01. The sequence continues at coordinate 17,340 of JAGQPF010000114.1, read as the reverse complement.
GTTTGCGGGTTCGCGTGTAGTAGAACTTGTGGAGGAGAACACGGTCGATCTGCCCAACAAGAACCAAGTGCATGCGGTCTCGGCGGGACGATATTGGCAAACCGACTCTGATGTTACGCTCACTGAAATCCGCGACTGGATTGACCAGCCTGTTTTTCTCGCGACCATTGAGTCGTTGCTTGACTACAAAGCCAAAGCGCGAGCTGGCAGGCAGGAAAGCGGCGGACAGTGAAGCGTTGGACGAGGAGTCGCCGATCGCGTCGTTCCTGAAGTCAGAGTTGATTGGCGGCGGTCCGGCCAACGCGGTCGTTCGGACTCATACAGCTGCGCCGCACTGCTTGGCGTGGCCGCAATCGTTCAGATCGTCGTTTCACTCACGCGGTAGGCTCAGTGGAAGGCCGAACGAAGCATCGTATGCAGGGGAGCGGCGGCAGGAAATGTTCTCACGCCAAGTCGCCAAGACGCAAAGAGTTGAGTGAAGGATTGTTTGGCCGCGTTCTTTGCGTCTCTGCGTCTTTGCGTGAGCCCCTGGAGCAGCGACTCGCTCAACGCAGCAAGGGGAGACAGGATCGATTTCACGTTAAGGCGCCGATTTTGAGATGCCGGCGCGCAAGCTGTCCGTCCGCTGTCCCGGAGGAGATTGAGGTTTTCGGATTCTTTCTCACTGCTGGTCATTTGGCGAGTTTTTCACGCTTGGTCATCACAGGCAATTGTTCTCACGCCAAGTCGCCAAGACGCAAAGAATTGAGTGGTGGATCGTTTTGCGCCAGAGCCAAGACGCTAAACTCGGGAGAAGAACTCCGCAACGCGGCGGCTTGCTTGGGCAATTTGTTGAACGGGAGCCGCCGGTGACGTGGGCTTTGGAATCATAGTTGTTTGGCGGCGGCCTCGTTCCCGCTGCCGTTAGCTCAGCACACGCTACTGTCATGGACCAGCTAGAGAATCTTCGAGCCGACCCGAGCACTTGGGGGAGCGTGGCATTTACAGCTTGCCATACGGATGAACGGGGAACGTTCGATAGCAATGCTCCTGCCCGCTTGCGAGTGCTGCTGGCACTTCAGTACGACCGCCGAGAATCCGATATCGAACTCATCCGGCATCTGTTCACGAATGAAATCATCGCTGCGGAGAATGATAGCTTCCAGGGGTGTGATGGCGCATTTACGTTGGCTGCGTTCCTCCTCGCAAGGTTTCGTGAGCCAAGCGACGCACCACTCTTCGCTCGTGCGAAACTGGCGAACTTCGATACCGCATGTGGCTTTCCTCTCGAGTTCATTTTTGCTGCGAGCGGGGAGCAGACAGAACACATGTTCAAAGCGAGCGATCCATGCCTTTGGGATCAATTGACTTTGGCCTTTGAGCTCACGACGACGTCAGACGATCTGGAAGAATGGTGGCAGACGATCAGCGGCCACTATCCCGATTGTGAGGAAGACGAACACGTCCTCGCACTCTATGAAAGAGCACTTTCGTTTGACGACAGCGAGCAGGCGCTCCATTATCTTGAGGAGTGGGCTGCAAAGGAGCCTGACTCGGAGGCGAAAAGAAGTCGATTGAAATACGAGTACGCTCGACTCGGTGATTTCAAGAAGTCAGCCGAAATCGCCGCCAGCATACTCGGCCATGCCGAGAAGCTATGGGACAAAGCTTCAGCCCAGAGGGACCTCGTGAAACTCCAGCGGAAGGCGGGCGAATTCACACAGTCACTGAAAACGGCTCGGCAATTGGATGCAACTTTGGCCGTCTTTGACGACTGGATTGGGGTGGGCCTCGGCCGGATTGCGATTCAGGAAGTGTTCGAGTTGTCGCTTTCGCATCCGGAGTTGGCAGATGCCAGCGAAGCGTTCACTCTGGCGGACCGTTGGTTCCAGCGGAGTCGCGATCTTGCGCTCGTCGGTATGGAGTCGGGAGCGAAAGCGGCGCAACGTTGCGGTCTTGTCGACAAGGCGAATGAGTACAACCAAATTGCCGACATAGAACGACAACGAATCAACGATATGATGAGCTAACAAAGGGACGAGCGTGGAACCGCCGAGATCGCTTTTCAAATGTAGCATCAATCGCGGCGGGCCGGTGATGCCAGCCCGTTCGCTGCTTTGATGTTTGTGCCCTTGGAGGACTTTCACCACGAAGGACACGAAGAGCACGAAGATCAGGAAGGTGAGGGCCAAAGTTTTAAGCAAGGCCAGGAGCCAAGGTCAACCCTCACGGTCGGCATTCCCGTAGATGGTGGCAGACGACTTTGGCTTCAGGCCCTTCTTGCTCTTCGTGCCCTAGTGCTTGGACCGGGACGGTGGAAAGTTGTAGTTCACCAGGCAAGGTCTCCTTGTTGAGAGGGAAAGCAAACCAACAAGAAAACACTCTTTCGCCCGAGCCAAGACGCTAAACTCCGTAGTAGACTCCCGCCGTGCGCAGCGGCTTACTTGAACCAAGCAACGCAATGGAGCCGCGAGTCTGGGCAGTGTCGCGCAAGGTAATGCTCGACGACCTTCTCAATGCAATCACCGGCTATTGACGATGACCCACAAGCCCATAAATGCCCAATGCCTGTTCCGTGAATTGCTCGGCGTCGTTGGGGAATATACTCACCGGTATTATGCGCATCTTGAAGACAACGATGAGTTGTTGCCGTACGTCCTGATGGACGACTTTTCTCGCTTTGTGATCGAATGCCAATCATCTGGTGATCACGATGTGTTTGAGCGATGCATTCGGTTTCTCAATGAATGTTTCACGTTTGGTGATGACGATGTTCGATTGCTAGTGCAGTCCACTTTCGCGGAAACAGTTGAGACCCTATGGAATATGCCGGACCACTTCTCGGCAATATACAATTCTCTTGTGCCCGATTTGCAGCGCACCATTCGTACGTTCAATTGACAAGTGTGGCTAGCAAATTATGGCTTTGGCCTCGCGAAGCTGGCTAATGCCTTGGTTCAAGTAAGCCAGAGCGGCTGGTTGGCCTTGGGCATCAGTTCGGCCTAGAGCCACTGAAGCTCGCCGCCTGTTCGGCGATTGTCTTCACGCCAAGTCGCCAAGACGCAAAGAATTGAGTGAAGGATTGTTTGGCAATGTTCTTTGCGTCTCTGCGTCTTTGCGTGAGCCCTTGGGACGGCGACCCGATCAGCGCGGCAAGCGGAGACGATTTGCCGGACTCGTCTCGTTCACGCCACGATCCGCTGGTCGCTGATCGCTACTCGGTGCACATGCGGCACCAAGTACTTCAACACCGCTTGGCCGTCACCCACCGGAAGGACTCAGCCAACTCGAAATCGGAGCCCACAGTCGGACCCGAATGAATTGCGGTTGCGTCTGAAGTTGAATGTTCGCTCGTCTTTTCCCGCGTTCATCGGCGTTTCGAAGATGCAGACGAGGTGAGCCTCCATGGCGAGCAGTGGTTTCTCGGGATGATCAAATCCTTCCGACTCGATGCACCAGCCCACGATTCCCAGCAGCACATAGCCATGTTGGAGGATGTCGCCGGCAGTCTTGGCGGAGAAGGGCCGGCGATGCATGCCGGTGGCCCCGGTGCCTGATGTCTTGCCGAAGCGAAGCAGGACTCCGCCTTTGCCGACGTGGCAGTAAACTCCGGCCTTGCCCCTGAGCGGACTCCTGGAAGAGCTGGCGCGATGGTCAAGGACTATCAGGTCGGACACGCTGACTTGGCGGTCACGGTGCTCGGCGAGAGTCGTTGCATATCGGCGAATCTCCGCGTCGGCCGCTTGAACCTGCGCAAGTCGCTGGAGTCTCTTCATCGGTGTCTCGTAGTGGTCAAGCTCACAACATGCAATCCGAGCCCACGAATCGAAACGTCAATTTCCGTCGAACGCGTCGCGCTCGCCCGCCGTTCCGACGGGGACGCCTTTCCACTTCCGAGGGTCGATCCGCTGCACGGCGCCGGGATTGTTGCGTTTCTTCGCCGCCGCATAGATGTCCGAGCGGCTGTCCTTCATCGCGTCACCGGCAGGCACCTCAATCATCCCCAGGCTTCTGGGCGAGTAGTTGGTTTCCTCGATGTTGCCTTGGATGTCCCGCGCGACCGATTGGAGGTCGAGCGTGTAGACGCTAATGTCGTACAGGCGCTTGGGCGGCTGCGGAGTGATTCGCTCTTGCGTTTGGATCACGCCTCCTACTCGCACCTGAATCGTTTCGACCAGGGTGGCGCCCGCGTCGCGGTCCAACGGCACGGTCACGGACTTTCCTGCGGGGATCCGAATTCTGCGTAGCGCCACGGGATTGCGAAGGTCCGTCACCAATACCCACAGTTCATTGGTGTGTCCGTTCAACAGTTCGACTCGGGCCGGGGGAAGTGCGGGATTGGGGACCACCTCTTTTGAGATCACGCGAGGAACTCGCCCCACCCCGGGCAGGACGCCCGCCAGCGGCGGATTGGCGGGTATGCCCCCGGCTACTGCCGGTAAGCCCCCGGCCACTGCCGGCACGAGCAACCACTGTTGGCCCGGCACGTTTTGCGTTTGTAAAAAGCGAACGGCTCCGTTCCGCGAGGTGTCGAGCGAAAAGCCTCGATGGCTTGCCTGCATGCTTTCCAATCGATAGCTTCCGCTACCGGCGGGCGAGAACGTCCAATACGTCGCCGCATCGAGTCGCGAGGCGCTCAGGATGGGCGCCTGCTGCGCATTGGTGGCAAGCCACAGAGTCCGGCCGCTCAACGTGACAGACAACTGGTAGGCGCCACCCGTGGCGGCGTGGATCGCCCACGCCTGTCCCACTCGCGACATTTCGGAATTCCCGAGCGCGTCCACGCTCAGGAACAGGCCCAACGGCTGGCAGAGCGCCGTGGTCAATTGGTAGGGAAGGCGAGTGTCAATGGCGCCCGCTCCGCCGCCGGGAGCGATGCCCGGACCAACGATGCCCGGCCCAATGCCCGCGCGCGGCGAGATCGTCATGGTGCTCTGTCGCCATTGGAGTGCTCCACCAGCCGACTCGCCGATGATCATCTTGCCGCCGCCGGCCACGGGCCAACGTACCACTCGCGTTTGGTTCGAGTAGCCGAGATAACCAGCGTCGTCGTACGCGGCGTTGCGGGCATAGACTTCGGAAGTCGCGCCGACCTGAATCGTGAGGCTGCTGGCGCTCAGCAGCGCCAAATCTCGCCGTCCCGGACTGAGCAGGTCGAAGGCTTGTGCGCCGGGAGAGACGGCGCCCATGCCGGGCAAGCCGATTCCTGGCGCCGGCCCGCCGATTCCGCCAATTCCGCCGAGGGGCGAAACCCGCATGTCGCTCGTTTCCCAACTCACGCCGAGCACCGTGGCCTTGCCGATCTGCATCGGGCCGCTGCCGCTCAGCGGCCAGCGAATGATCTGCTGCAGCGCTTGTGATGTGTAGGCCGCGTAACCCACGGCATCATGAGTCGGATCGCGCCGATAAATGCTGGTCTGGCCCGCCTGCACGACCGTCAACGATCGGTTCTCGACCCTGGCCGTGGCCCGTTGACCCGTCGTGGCCCCCACCAGCTGAAAGTCCTGCCCATGCAGAGCACTGACGGATATCACCACAACGAGCAAGGCGATGCTGAAACGCATGGGGACGCTCCCGAAGGGGTTGTCGATTGCCACTATCAGCCGTGGAGAGTTGAGCAAAATATTCGTCTCCATCCTTTCTACCACAAGCCCCGCCTCACTGCCCTCGTTTTGCCGTCGTGAGCCGAAATAGCCCTTTCACTGGCCTCGCCGAGCCTTACGATGGGCGCAGTCCCGCGCAAGCCTTCAACGATTGAGCCAAGGCGAACTCAAGCGGAGCATGCGTGTCCATTCTGCAGCAAACACCGTGGCCGATTGAAGACGCGACGAGGGAGCCATGTCAAGCCAGCCATCCGTTGATCCGCACGGAGATCAGATCCCGGGGGGTGCACACGTGCGTCTGGGAGCGATGCGGTTAAGACACGCTACGGTCGGGAATGGCTTCATCGAGGACCTCATCTTCAGTCCTTGTGGTCGCTGGCTAGTATCGGTTGCTAAAGACGACGGCAGCATCTGCCAATGGGATTCCGGCGACGGGCGTCTCGTCCATCGTTGGGACGGCGTTAACCAGGGCAGGGTCGGTGGCGTTGAATTCTCATCCGACTCGCGATGGGTCGTCGCCCACAGTTGGCTGGAGGCGCGATGCTGGGACGCTGACTCAGGCAACGACGTTTCGTGGGATGATTTGCGTTCCGCGAGTACGATCACGTTGGTCGGCTCGGGTGGGTTGGTGGCTCTGCGGCGCCCGTCCCAAATCTCCATCTGCGATATTGCCACTCGGAGGCGGGTTGCAGCATGGCAAGTCGTCGGGCACGTCATGCTGACGTCCTTGGGGCAGTCTTCCATCTGCGGCGCCGTTGGTGGCGATCTGTATATCTGGGACTTGCGCGGCGCTATCATCGACAAGTGGCAATTCGGAGCCATTCAGCAAATCACTGCCTCGCAGGATGGACAGTGGTTGGCAGTCATCGCCTGGGGAACGCCGGCTAGTTTCGGAAGCCAAACTCCGGCGGTATCCAGTGTCAAAACGCCCAAGTTGCATCTGTTGCACTGCTCATCCGGCCGATGGCAATCACGCGCGTATTCGGGGAGCAAGTACGGCGACGCCAAAGTCCTCTTCACTCCAAATGGCAAGTCGGTGTTGTTCTCCGGCCAATTGAGAGGCAAGAAGGGGCTCAAGACAACATCGCTTTTCCGTCTTGGCCTCAATGCGAAGGGAGCCATGGATGTCTGGGAAAACGCATTGGACTTTCACCAGCAATTCTGCGTTGCAGCCGATTCGCAGCACGGCATCCTGCTGAGTGGGGCGCCATCCGGCATCGGGGATCGCGTCTGCTGGGTTGATCTGACGAACCAACGCGTCATTTGCGAGGCGAGGCCGCCGGGCACGCCCCAACGCATCGCCTTGTCGCCGAATGACCGGCTTGCGGCCGTCGCGAGCAGAGACGGCATCATTTCAATCTACGAGATAGCCCGCGACCGGAAGGAGGTAACTCGGCTTGCCGACGCCTGCCGATTGGCAAGACATACGGCCAAAATCACGGCGATCGCGTTCAATCAGGATGGCTCCCGCGCCGTTTCGGTGGGAGAGGAGATCATTTTCTGGGACGTGCTCACGGGGAAGCCACTTGGCGACCCCTTGCCGCTCGACGGAACAGATGTCTGCGAAGCCGCGCTGACATCTGACGGTCAACAAGCGGCAATCAGTTATCGAAGAAACGACTCGAGTTGCGTTGGCGTTTGGTCCTGCACCAGCCCGCGGCCACTATGGGTTGCGGCTTGTCCCGATCCCGTTGCCGAGATGGAGTTCCTCGACAACGAAGGCTTGCTGATGCGGGCCGGCCGGGCGGAACTGCTGTGTTACGATCCGCAAACGGGAGCCATGCGCATGCGGGCTGGCTTTGAGCCGACTGACGCCGGGGTGTACGAGACTTGTGGCATGCCGGTGCAACCCGGGCTGCTGTGGTCCGTGAACGTCCGTGCGGATCATCTGCTCTTTCAGCAAAGGTCCTGGCAACCAAGCAACTCGTCAACCGGAAAGATTGGAGGCGAATGCGTTCACAAGCTCCCCATTCGCCAGAGCGTCGCAAGTGCGCCGTGCTCGGGACAAGCGCTCGACGAAAGCGTACTGCTGCGCCGTTTGCCACTTCCCGACTCGGTGGACGGCGCTTCGAGCTGGTTGATTGGCTTGAAACGCTCTAGCTCCGGCGACTGGGTGGGTGCGCTGTTGGTGGTGGACTTCCAGGCAGGCGACGAAGGCAAGCAATATCGCTGTGCAGGACTGGTCTGGGACCTCGCCAAGTGCAGCCTTTGCGCGACATTTTTCTTCGAATCGGCGCCGATCCACTACTCGAACTTTCCGGCGATGGCAATGGCGGACGACGGTAGGTGCCGCATTGGCGTGTTGGAGGACTCGCCGCGTTCGACTTATTCGGATCCGTTCACTTCACTGAGCGTGTGGGAGATGACTACGGGCGAGTCGCTGCTGCGCGTTGGTGAATTGGACAAGCTGGAGGCGGGCGCTCCCCATTGCAGCTCGCTGCTTCGCTTTTCGCCTGACGGCAACATCCTGGCTTGCAGTGTCGACAATCGCACGTTGCTGTGGCGCCTGCGGGATGGCCGCCCCGAATAGGCTCGACGCGAGGCAAGGCGCATCGGTATTGGATACAATCTCCTTTGCGGTTCAAACGCCTCACGGTACAACGCTCGTGAGTGTCGATCCGAATCGGGCGCGTGGTTGCCCGCTTCCCGTTGACGACATCGCTGTGGAATCCAAGGGGCGTACGCGCCATGAACGAAGTCAACGAGCACTATCGCTCGCTATTGGAGCTGGGGAACGCCTGGACCGTCGATTCGGTTCAGCTGGACAAAGTGTCACGGCAAGTCGTGATCCACTTGTCTTACGCACGAGCTAGCGTGGCGTGTCCGAGATGTGGTCAGCCGTCTCAGCAGGCAGGCTTTACGCAGGAGCGCCAGTGGCGACACCTCAATGTGATGCGGTTTCCGACCGAGATCCGAGCGGCCGTGCCTCAGGCGCGATGCGCCCATTGCGGCGTCCGAGCGATCGACGTGCCGTGGTCACGGCGGGTCTTCCTAATCGAAGAGAATCGCAATTTTCCCATTGGCGTCGCCTACATTGCCGCGCCCCTATTCTTATTGGTCGCAGGTGCCGGCACGCTTGTGCAGTCGGACGCCCGTGCGACGATCATTGCGTTTTTCGTTGTCTGCGGTTTGATTTGTGCCGCGACTCTGCACGCCTACGTGCGCCTGCGGGAATGGTTGAAACAGCGGCGACGCTAATCGCGAAGTTGAGCTTTGGCGGGAAACTGCCCCATTCTGCCATCTCCCCTGGCCCATTCTCTCACCGCCACGGAGCCAAGGCGTTTGAAAGTCTCAACCAGCTCGAAGTGGAACCGCCGCCGTGCCGCTGCGCCTCCGAATGCAGGTCAGCGGAATCTCAACGGCCCGATAGGGTTCGGGTATAATCGCTTGGAATGCTCACGCTCCAGCGTCCAACAAGCTCATGAGACTTGCCCGGATCCCCGTTCCAGGTCAGTGAAATGACTCAACTACCCGGCTCTCGAGATTCCCGAGGAATCTCTCGTCGACCGTCCTCTGCGGAGGAGCCGCCTCGACCCGCGGGCGAGCCGGAGCCACTGACTGCGAGTTCGCGACCGCAGGCCAATCGCGACGACGCCTCGGGTGACATAATTCGCCCAACCGAGATCAACGCGAGCGTTTCCGACGATGACTTGACCAGCCAACGGGTTAAGGTCAAGCCCAGGCAAGCAAACGCTCCCGCAATTCCGGGATTGCCCGCGACACTCGGAGGCTACCGAATTGTGCGCGAAGTGGGGCGTGGCGGCATGGGCGTCGTCTTCGAGGCGCTGGATACGGCGCTCCAGAAGAAGGTGGCCGTCAAGGTGCTGCCTCAAGCGTCCTTGTTGCATCGCAGTCGCTTGGCTCGATTTCAAACCGAGTCGCAAGCGGCCGGGCGCCTGACGCACCCTCACATCGTGCCCGTATTCACCTCGGGGGTCGACGGCGGGTTTCACTACTATGTGATGCAGTTCGTGGAAGGCTGCGATTTCTCCGAGTTGATTCGGAGCACTCGGCGAATCCAATCGGCGCTCCAGGCCGGGAGCACGCAAAACAAGTTGGGCGGCCTTAACGACACGACTCTGCAGCCCAGCGAGGCGCCAAGCTCCACGGGCGCCTCGATACGGCTTCGCTACTCGGGGGACGAGCAGGGCAGCACCGACACGCTCAACAACATCCTCGCGAGTCACAGCTCTCATCGAAACGACCTGTACTATCGCGTCGTCGCGGAAGCGTGCGCTCATTTGGCGGACGCATTGGGGCACGCCCACGAGGCTGGAGTTGTGCATCGCGACATCAAGCCGGGCAACATCTTGCTGGATACGACGGGGCACGTCTGGGTGACGGACTTCGGATTGGCGCAGTTGAATGATCAGCCTGGCCAAACGCAGACAGGGGACATCTTGGGGACGCTGCGCTACATGAGCCCCGAGCAGGCGCTTGGCAAACGCGTGATGGTCGACAATCGCGCCGACATCTATTCACTCGGCGCCACAATGTACGAATTGCTGACGCTCCAGCCGGCGCACAATGGCCGCACTCAGCGCGAGTTGCTTCGGCAGATCGCCTTTGTCCGCCCCACGCCGCCTCGACGAGTGCGACCGGACGTTCCCAAGGCGCTCGAGTTGATTGTGCTCAAGGCGTTGGAGAAGAATCCGGACGATCGTTATCAAACAGGCAAGGAATTGCACGACGATCTGCGCCGCTTTCTGCGTGGCAAGGCGATCCTCGGGCGGCCGATTCAGCCCCTGCAGCGCGCGTTGTACTGGCTGCAACAGCACCGCATGGTCGCGGGGGGGCTCGCTGCCGCTGTGCTGCTGACGTTGCTGCTGCTTGTCGGCTCCAGCTACGCACTATTTCAAGGAAAACAAGACGCAATCGCTCGGGAACAAGACCAGCGGCAGCAAGGCCAGAAGACCGCCGGAAAGCTGCGCCGATCGGAGGCGAGGAGAATCGAGAGCGTCGGCCGCCGTTTGCATGCGCTGGGCGCCTTGGAGGCGCAACGCGATCCTGGCTTGGCCATGGCGCTGCTTCAAGAGGCAGCCAAGCGAATCCCCGTGTCCGAAATGTCGGACACTCTGCTGACGACGATGGACAGCCTGCACGAACTGCGGATGCTGCCCCACACGCACCGACTGGCAGGGGTCGCTGCCAGCCCCGATGGACGACTCGTGCTGACATGGCCGCGCGGTCCACGCGATGAGGCTCAACCGAGTGTGTTGTGGCGATGGCAAGAGGGAGTCGTGGCCGCCCGGCTGCATGCGGACATTCAGGCGGCCGCATTCAACAGTCGGTCGGACCGAATTCTGGCGCTGACGCGAGCCGAGCCGCCGGCCCTGCAGGTCCATAATCTCGAGGGCGACGCGCTGCGAAAACTACCCGAGTCAAGCCTTGAGAAGATCGGGCCACGGTCTTTCCACCCACAAGGCGACCGCATTGTGATTGATGGCGACGGAAATGATGCTCGCATTTACGACTTTGTGTCGGGTGACACGGTGACGACACTCGTAGGTCAGAGTTCGCCGGTGGCCTATGCCGCTTACGTAAGCGAGAAGCATGTTGTCACCGTGGGGCAGTCCGGCGCCGTTTGCCTGCACCACGCCGTCGATGGAAAACTTGTCCGCCGGTTTGAGACGGGAGTTCGGTTCGCCGAGATGCGTAGCGTCGAGCTGTCTCGCGACGGACGGTTGGCAATCGGCCCGATTCGCGGGCCGAAGTGGTGGGACCTAATGGAAGAGCAGGGGGGCACCGCGGACCCGCCCTCGTCCGCGATCACCGGTGCCATACCGAGGTGGCTTGGCAGCGACTTGCTCGTCACCGACAACTTCGAAACGCTGGACTTGTGGGATGCGCAGCGGCAACAGCGGGTCGCGGAGCTGGCGATTCCCGGCGGCCCGGCGATTGCACTTGTCGTCAGCCCCGACAGCCGGTGGGTGGCGGTGGCGAACTCCGACCATCGTCTTCACCTGTGGAATGCGCAGTCCCAAGGATTGCGGACGCTGCTTGGGCATCGCAGCCAGATCGTCGGCGTCCAATTCATCGACGAGCATCGGCTCGTCTCCGCGTCGTCCGATGGCGAGTGCCGAGTGTGGGATCTTCGCAGTGGTCGCGAGCGCTCGCAGCTCGCCGCCGACGCGCCGCAACAGTTGATGACGCCCCCGTCGATCAGCGACCAATGGTGCCTCTGGCCGCTTGAGCGGCGCGATTGCACGTTGCTGCTGTCGGAGAACGCCGAAGGCTATCGCCTGCTGGGGCACGGCCGCTTCGACGTGGTCTCGAAGTCGGCGGCGCTCATCGATGGCGACACCATCACGGCATGGAGCGGCGGCGATGCCGAGAAGCTGGGCGCCATGACGTATGACGGTGCGGACTGGTCCGACGGCAAGGTGAGTGACGATGGCGCCTGGCTGGCAGGCGGCTCCGAGCGATTTGGCTGTTGGGTGCAACGCACCCGGGGGGGCTTTCCTCGTAAGCTCGGCGCCGGGTCAGCGATCGCGTTTCGACCCGCGTCTGCCGAACTGCTGCTGGGCGATCGCCATGGACGCCTGCAACATTGGGACCTGGAGAGCGACACGTTGCTTGGGCAACAGCGGCTCGATGCTCCGATTGTCGAAGTTCGCCTGTCGCAGGATGGCGGCCGCGTCGGCGTTCGGACCACGGAAGCAGTGCATTTGTTGCCGCTGCCGTTGGACGCGGCCACCAGCGTCTCCTCCATCCAAGAGCATGGCAGTGGATTTCGGTTCGCTGACGCGGCCGGCGCTCAAGTCGTTCGATATGTGGCTCACGGCGTCGGCAAGGTTACGTTGCTTCAATCCGACACGGGCGAGCTGATTGCGCAGACGGATCGAGCGTTGACGCACGCGCGGGTGCGAACTGGCAGCGACGGGAAGCTGCTCATCGCGTCCGGTGAGGGAGTGATGCTGTGGGCGCCGCTGGAGGATCCGCCGGCGGCTCGCGTGGTGACCGAAACGCCTTGTCGGTTTGCGGCCTTCGCTGCGGACGGGAGCCGGATTTTGGCACTTCCCGGCGACTTCGAGGATCTTAATGCAGTCGACAAGCCGCCTGCGAAGGAGATGTTGGTCTTTGACGCGAGAGAATTCCAAGAGCAGCGGCGCATCCGACTGCCGGGCAACGGGCGTGATCTCAAATCGGCGGGCGGGCACACGTGGATGACGTTGTCGCAATATGGCGTCGGCATGCAGCCTTGGGGATCCCCCGAGAACGCTCACTTGGAATGGGGCCATGCGTCGCCGATCGTCGTGCTGCAGGCGATTGAGGGCAATCGCGCCGTGTCCGTCTCACGCGACGGAGAACTGTTGCTTTGGGATGCGCAAAGCGGACAAGTGGTTCAACGGGATTCGTTGCAGCCGAAGCCGGAGGCCGCGGGGGTCGTGCAGGTCTCGTCAGGCGCCGTCGACGCGCGACGCAGCCGACTGGCGTTGGCGACGGCCGACGGGGACCTCATCGTGCGCTCGCTCCTCGGTGAGCATCTAGCCACAGTGCGGCACGACGCGCCCGTGCACCAGCTGCAGTTCACACCGACAGGCGACGAATTGTGGCTGGTCGACGGCAACGGTCAGGTGGTTCGCTGGGCTTGGAATGAGGAAGGCGCCACGCTTGGGCCGGCGTTCCGGGAACGCGTGGCATGGGCGCGATTTGGCCGAGATTCCGTCGCCGCGGTGCTCGTGGAACGCGCTCGTCCGGATTCTGAGAAGGCGGGGAATCGCGTGTTGTTCTACGACGCGGGAGAACGCACCCCGCTCGAGTGGACGGTGGAAGGCGGAGTCGCTCACCTCGATTGGGATCAAACAGAGAAGCGGATAGCCATCCTCAGCAACGCGGGGGAGATTTTGGTGGGACGATTGGAGAAAGCCCAAGATAACGCGGAGGCAACGACGCTTCGTGTTGCCGGGGCGTCGCGAGGCACTCGGCAACTCGCCTGGGGCCGCGATGACAGGCTGCTGACATCAACCCCGGATGAGCTCACCTTGTGGGACCTGTCGCAGGCGCCGGCGCCAGCCGGGAGTTTCCGCTTGCGACTTCGCGGAAGGAACAACCGACTGGGAACGCGAGCCGCGATGCCGCACCCGGACGGACAATCCTTCCTGCTGCTGCTTGCCGGCGGCGCCGCTCGTCAGTTGCCGCTGGATCTGCAAGCAGAGGCGGCCAAGCTCGCCCCCAGATTGTCGACTGACGACGTTCGCGCTCGATTTCAAGTAGGCGACGAACCGTGAAGAGAAGCAGAAAGCCCTTCCCCACATGGAGAAGGGCTGGGGAATCGATGATCTGCCGTTCAGGTTGTTAGCGTCGACGACGGAACAAGGTGATTCGGCAGCGACGCGCGGATGCACAGCGCGAGGCAGGGGAGGGGCAGCAGCAACCGCAGTCCTTGCGCACTCGCGCCCAGCGAATACAGGCGCCGGCGGCAGCTGCCTCCTGCGCCAATTCGCAATACTCTCGCTTGGCCTGGTCGCAGCATGAGGTGAAGTTCCAAATCTCTCGTTGGCAATGGCCCGACATGCAGAGGCAAACTTCCACCGAGTAGGTGACGCAGGGGGAGGCGGCACGCGTCCTGGCCATGGGCGGCGCCATGGGAGCATAGGTAGGCACTTCGGTGTAAGTGATGGAAGGAGACGTCGTGCACCACTCTACGGTGCAAGCTGCACTCAATTGCCCTAGTGCGTCCGACCTCGCTTCCCATTTGGTCGGATGGGCTTCGGCGGATTCCCCCGTCTGAACAGTGTCGTCGCAGGTGCATGACGCCGTCGCCATCCAATCCGCGCGGAGATTTGTGGTTCCTCCGAAAAATAGAACCAACGCCAGCATACTGATTCGCATCATGATGTCTAACTCGATGTGGAAAGAGGGAATTGTCGCTTGCCGCTCCGGGTGAGCGGTAAAGGCAACGAAAGGGCAATAACGGACCGCATACGCAAATTCCGCCCCGGATACCTTGCATCGTTCGTCAGTTCGCGAGCGATGGCCTGCCCCTGCCGCTTGTCTGTGCCCACATTTCAATGGTTGATAGTATACTTCGAGGCGACGTGCATTGCCACGTTGCACGGCGTCGCGGGGCAGCGAGCGATGACCCACCGGGCCTCACAAGGGTCGCCTGCGATGGAGGCCTGCCCCTTACGAGACTGCAATGCTAGATGGCCTCAATGACATCGACTGGAGCCGAGTTAACCACGCCTACGGCACGTGTGAGCAAGTGCCCGGCATGTTGCGGCAACTTGCTCGAGGGGACAGCGTTTCTCATGTTTTAGGGTGGCTGCAAGAGTGCTGCTTTCATCAAGAGACGCACTACGAAGCCAACGGTGTGATTCTCCCGTTCCTGCTGGAGATCGCTGGCTCACCGGAGACGCCTGGCAGGGAGCGGATTCTTCCGACACTGCTGGATTGGTTTTGGGGAATTGAAGACTTGGAGCCGCCAAAGTCGCCGGCCCAATGGCGATCGTACTGGCAACGATTCGACAGCACCTCATCGATTCGCGGGATTCACGACGCGGACAATTGGCGTCGGCTCAAACAGCGGACGATGCGGGCGGCGTGGGAGAGCCGCGCCCGGTTATTGAAACTAATGGACGACCCCGCCCCGAAGGTGCGCGCAATCGGGGCGACGCTACTGGCGCTGATGATCGACTTCGGGCATCACTCCGGTGGCAGCTATGCCGAAGATGTTGCTTGCTCGTGGGCTGCTGAGGCAGCGATCGAAAACATTGCGCGTCGACTGCGGAACAGCGCGCTGCGGGACGATGCAATGGTTGTGCGTATCGCAGCGACCTTTAGTTTGGGCGCTATGCGCGACTGTCCCGTCGCGGCCGAATGCTCGAGGGAGATTTGGCGATCAGTGCAAACGCCGGCAGAACGCACTGCGGCGGCCATGGCCTGCATGGTTGGGCCCAGCGCGCCTTGCTCCGAAACGCTTGAGTCGTTGCTTGACGGCTTGCTGCACTCGACGCTTTACGTTAGCTCGCTGGCCGACGTCCCCTGGCTGCGAAGTCGACATGCCGACTTCAATCGGTTGGGCCTTCTGAGCCGTTTGCAGGACTGGCTAGGGGCGTCGCCACACCCGCTGTCGGAGTTGGTCTCCATGCTGCGTCAACGAATCGCCGAGGGCGACCCGTTGCAGCGGCGGGGAGCGATGCACATCTTGGCGGCCATGTCGCCGAGGAATGAAGCATGTGCCCCAATTCTGGAGGCTGGGCTGAGCGATTCAGACAGTCTGACGCGCGTCAGCGCGGCAGTCGGCCTGTGGTCGCCGACCGGCAATGGCGATGCAGCCCAATTCATTGAGGCGTTTCGCCCCGCTTTGCAATCGCCGGATGACGAGACTCGTCGCCAAGGCCTCGCAGGCCTCAAGACAATGTGGACCGAGCTCCACCCGGACGACGAAGTGTGGCTGCGAGCGGAGCAGCTTCAAGCGAAGCACGCAGATGCGGGCCAACTCGTGGATGGTCTTCCCGCTTGGCTTCGAAGTCGCTGCCTGCCATTGGCGGTTCCCATGCTTGTGGAGGCCGCCAACGCAGAACCCCTGCTGGATCTGCGAATGCAATACTGCGAGGTCTTTCAACGCGTTGGTTACGAGTGCAAGCATCATCAAACCGGTGACGAATTGGATCCTCCGGGCGTCGAGCGGCTGATGGAGCTAATCTATCGCTGGGCGCAGGACGGGGATCTGGGGCCCAAGGCGGCAAGCTCGGGATTCTTGCGCTTGCCCGAGCAAAAGCGTGCCGTGGCAAAGCAATGGATCGCGCTGATCAGGCAAGGCCACGCCAATCGGGAACGACTCGTGTATGCGCTGGGATGGCTCAAGCTGCCCGAGACGCTTGAGGTCTTTATCCACTTATTGTCTCAGGATCATGACGACGTGGTCCGGGTCCATGCGGCGTACCACATTCGTTGGCTCGATTCAGATCACACCGCCCTGCAGTTGATGCTTGCTCAGTTGACCGAGGGCACGCTGCGATTGGCCAAGGAGGCCTGCCATTACCTGAGCATGCACGGGGCCGATCGTGACGAGGTAGCGGACCGAATGATTGCCTGTTTGCTTGACGACGCGCGTTCTCGGGATGGCGAACGTCTGCGACCATTGCTGATCAAAACGGTCAGGTCCATGCGGGCGCAGATCCCCGCGGTGGCCGCCGCACTCTACCGTGTCGCTATGACAGACGAGGACGAGCAAGTGGTTCGCCAGGCCATCGGGGCGATGGCTCTACCGCTGCTGTTGCACTTGTCCGACGATGAGGTGGAGCGGTTGTTGAGGGGCAACGCGACGGCGGCTTTGGAGCTGTTGGAGAGCTTTGAGCATGGCTGCGGGGATCTTCCTGATCACGTGGTCAGCTTGCTCGAGAGCCTTCTCGACCATAATGACCACCGCGTCCGCAAGGCAGCTCTCGGTGCGCTGCGTAACGTCGCGGAAACGCCGGCTCGCCAGAAACTCGTCTGCCGGCATCTGCGGGACCGGCACCGCGACGTAAGACGCAAGGCGTTATGGTTTGACTACAAAGCTCTTGGCCCCGATGAGTTTGTCCCTGCGATCTTGGACATGCTGAATTGCGAACAGCCCGACTGGCTGGCGTGGTCGCGCCTTGCTCGTATCGCCCCAATCGAGAGTCAACTTGAGGGCGCGAAGCTCGTTGTGCGCCATGGCAACGGTGAATTGCTGATGAGGGTCGTGGAATGGATTCAGAAGGTAGAGGCGCGAGACGACGCCCTTGAGGCCGAAATTCTCGGGCGATTGAATCGCGGGCAACTCGAT
>JAGQPF010000113.1 GCA_020426845.1 Planctomycetales bacterium | reverse complement strand
GGGCTGATCGACCTCGCGGGCGTGCTCTACCTGCGCACGCTCGTCTCGCCGTTGCTGGTACTCGTCGGCGATGGCGAACAGCGTGTCGAAGCCAGCAATCGGCGGGCGCTGCGCGAACTCGGAGGGCGCAAGGCCTTGAAGCTGCTGCCGGCGAGCGGCGAAGCACCCGACTCGGCCGCGGCATTCGAGTGGGTTGCGCGCGAAACCGCCGGATGGTTCGTGCGTAATCTGCCGACAGCCGCGACGAGGACCGGCCCGTAAGAGCGGACCGCGCCGTTGGCCTGCGATGGCGTGACATGGGCGGCCGAGTTCGGCCGCCGCCATCCGCTCCCTGTGTCCGCCTTCCTGCTCTTGCCTTCATGCCGCCCACAAGGTCAATGACAAGCATCGCTGAGCCAGCCGGGGTTCGGCTGTTCTTGTTGGCGAACAATACCCCTTGCGCAGGATTGTCAGCCCAACCAGGCACGTGCTATCCCGTCCCGCGCCTCGCCACAACGAACATCTGGCAGCAGAGGTTCTTGCTACCGAGCGCGAAGACTGCAAGGTCGTAGAGAACGAACACCAAGTAGAGCGGCAGAAAGAAGTCGTAGTAAGTGGACTGGTAGTAACGGAGAGCGACAAGTTCCAGCGTAAAACCGTGTTTGGCAAGCGTTCGTTCGATCTGAGCGTAATACAGCCGATCGTAATAAGCTGGAAACCCCAGATCACCTGCCCTCTCCGGCTGAAACCAGCGCAGCAGCGTGTTGGCGATCCGGTTCGGCAACATCCGGTTGATCAACGCGAACGGTGAATAACGACAAGGAAAGACGGCAATAAAGAGGCCTCCGGGCCTGATCACGCGCGCGCACTCGGCGACGAATGCCCCAGTGTCAGGGAGATGTTCGAGAAAGGAGCGCGTAACCACCATGTCGGTCGCCGCGGTCTTGATCGGGATTCCCCGGCCGCAATCGGCGACAATCTTCAGCGGAGTGTCCGGGTTCAGCGCAAGATCGTCGGCCAGGATATCTAGCGCGATGATGCGGTTGCCGAGTGTCGGGTCGACCTGCTGCACGAACGGCGTCCGCGTTCCCGCGCCGATATCAAGCACGATCTGATTGTCGGCGGTCGTCAGAGTCTCGGCGACAACCCGATCGTTGAGCGCGTGCAGGTTGCACACAAATCCCGCTGGCATTCGGTACTCGAACGATCGCACGATGCGGCGATTCATCGCGAAAAAGATGTATAGAAGTTTAGCCAGGACTCGCATTACAGCCTCGTGTGCCGACGGAGTCTGCTGTCCGGTGCAGCAGGGAGGACGGAAAACCGCTCCCTGCCCTCCCGGCGGTCGGTGTGATCCACAATGACGTCGCGACCGGCGCACTCAATCGGCGCGCCGAGTCGCTCCGGAAACTGCGTGCGTGCAGCACGCCAGCGACAATGCCCGTCGTCGGGCGTTACGCTTATCCGAGGGCGAGGGAAACGTCCTCGATCGTTGCCTGGCACTGGAAACTGACTCGACCGGGGGAGAGCATATGTGCGCAGTCCACCAGCGGTCAGTTTGGGCTGGAATCCCGAAGCCGGCTGCGGCAAGCACCGCGAAGGGGTTGCGACCTCGCCGCGGGTGCGGCCGGCGGGCACGCCAGCCCCTTGCCGGTGGGCACTTTCACACTTCATCGCAACAGCAACGGTTTTCGCTTGCACGTCAAGGCTCAGTTCCCACGGCGAGTCAGG
>JAGQPF010000112.1 GCA_020426845.1 Planctomycetales bacterium | reverse complement strand
CGAGTTAAGTTAATGGCTGTTGCCCGTGTGCGCGTCGTCAACGACCGGAGGATCGAGAGATGCGAGTAATGCTCCTACTTGTCGTGCTGTGGATTCTAGGGACAGAGTCTGTGGCCTGCGGACAGCCGATCGGCTCGGTGTTTACCACGGTTGAGTCGCGGGTCGCTGCGGCCGATCACGTCGTGCTGGCTACCATCGAGGCATTGGCGGATTGCAATCGCCCAGCCGATCCCGGCAGGCACTACGCCGTCACGCTGAAGGTTCATGAGGTCATTAAGGGGGCGGTTCCGGCCCGAGTCGACAACCTTCAGCCGGTCCGACTGATCGGTCATGGTGAACGGTATGACCAGTGGAAAGAGCATGGCACGATGCACCTTTGTTTTCTCAAGGACGACTCCTGGGGATTAGCACCGCGTTCATGGACCCGCCACCGGTTGGGCAAGCCAGTCCCGGCAGAGAAAACGTACGTTCAATATCCGCTGGCCCCGACGTTTGATCAGAATCTGTCCGTGCTCAAGACAGAGGAGGAAGTCCTCGATCGCGCCCGTGAATACGCTCGGGAGAGCCTAGGGGAACGCCCCGTCGCCGCTGACGTCACCGTTTCGATACGTATGCCCCAAGCGGCTTGCGTCGGCCTGCGCACCGGCAGCTGGAATGACGTCGTGCTGCCTGTCGATCGGTCGCTTGAGAAACTCGCGCAGCGCCTGATCCGCGCGCCCGAGCAGTTTCTTCCTGGCGACGCAGCCAAGCATCCGTTTGTTTTAGCCCAACTCCGCGCGTGCGGTGTCCAATGCCTGCGATTCTTCCCCGCGGACACGAACATCGGCCTGCTGCGAGACCTAATGGTCCAGTCGCGGACCGCCTTCGAAGCGGACGCCAATTTCATGCCACTTCGGATCGAATCGCTGGAGACACTGCTCAACTGGGGTGTTGACCTGGAATTGCCGAAATTCGCCGATGGGATCGGCGAACTGCATCTTGCCGGGTTAAAGGTCAATGACCGAACGCTTGGCCTTGTTGGTCGAATGCGGAATCTCGTCCGGCTTCAATTACGTGACTCAGAAATCACTGCGGCGGGCTTGAGAAAGCTGAGCGAGTTGCGCCACCTAAGGCTGCTGGATTTGTCCGACAAGCACCTGACGGACGATTGTGCGGAGACGCTACGGGAGATGGGAATGCTTTTCTTTAATGATACGGCGACCACCGAGAAGGACGTCGCTCGGCCGGGCTCGGTGGACGACGTGGTCAGTTTGACGCTGCATGGTTGCCCGCTGACCGACGCGGGGATTCAGCAGTTCGCCGAATTCAAAAACGTGGTCTACCTTGACCTGCGAAGTACCAAAGTGACCAGCGCGGGGATCGCGGCGGTTTCCGATATGAAGCTCCAGTGGCTGCACTTGGAGCACTCAGCCCTCACCGATGATGGATTGCAAGCGGTCGGCAGTTTTCGGACCCTGCGCATCCTTGGCTTGGGGGGCCTGCCCATCACGGACGCGGGCCTGAAACACCTCGTCACGCTTAAGCAACTTACGCATCTCCGACTTGGCGGCACCAAGGTGACCGCGGAAGGCATTGCCGATCTTCAACGCGCGCTGCCGAAGTGCAAAATCATGCTGGATGATCCGCATCGATGAAATTTCAAGGCTCTCTACTTTTCACCGGGCGGGGCCTCGCCTGCCAACCACGCGGTCGCTGCGGCCAGCAACTCCAACGGTTTGAGCAGCAGATAGACGAGATCGGCACGCCAGGGGGCGTTGATGGCACGCGCGATGGGCGGACCAACGCGATTATAGACCCGTCTCAGCAGCGCATGGACGCGAGGCAGCCGGCTGCGCAGCAACGCTTCGAATCGCCACAATCGTAGCAGCTGTCGATTGACCAGCCGCTCGCGTTGCGGGTCAAACCATGAGCCGACCCAGCGACGATGTCCGCGAGTGGCTGCGGTGACGATAAAACATTCCTGCGGAGGCGCGTTCGGTAACGCTTCGTATTGAGCCTGAGCGAGTCGGATCTTGGCCAGCAGCGTGCCGATCCAGGCAAGCAATAGCATGAGCCACGCCGTTCCCTGCAGGCCCAGCGGGAAACGCCTCGTCGATTCGGCCTCGCTGGCGCGGCGCTCGCGGTGCTCGCGAAATTGCAATACGGCGAACAGTCCGTAGAACACGGCCGATGAAAAGGGAGCTGCCGTCAAGAACCACTCGCGATCGACAAAGTTCAAAAACAGGCAGGCAAAAACGTAGTATGCCGAAATCAACGCATTGCCGATGGTGAGAACCAGAGAGACGCCGAGCAGCGTGACCGAAGTCGGTGCGGCCGAAATGTACAGCAGCGTGGCGCCCGTAATGAAGATGGGCAGCACGCTTCCCCCGGCCAAGCCGTCCAGCAAACAGTAGGCCCAGTGCCAGCCGCGATCTCCTTTCCAGTCGGGAAGGATCAGCGTGGACAGGCAGAGCATGCTCACGGTGTGGATGCCACCCAGCAGCGCCAAGCCACGTCGCGAATAGTAGCCGAGCGGCCGTCCACAGATGGCGAGGATGAGTCGCGGAGCCATCAGCAGCGGCATCCCAAGCAGCCCCATGACGACACCGATAACGGCGAACCGCTGCGGCTGCTTGGAGATCAGCACCAGTCGGATAAACGCGGCGCAGACTCCGATCACCGCCGTCGCCAGCATCAGCGTGGACAATCGGAATTGGAGCGGAGGGTCCGGGGGTAATCGACGTGGGCGATTCGTTGGCACAGTTGCAACAGGGTTGATGGATTCTAGCCGAACGCCGGCGCGCCCCGACTCCACCCGAGCCGCGCTGCGCGTGACCTGACGGCGCTGTGAATTGCCCGCTAGTGGTTAGTGGTAGAACGATACCAACGCGCACCCCAGCGCTTGGGCGTCTTGCAACGTAGCTGCGTAGGCGCGCATATCGTCAAGGAGGTCCTCGGATAATTCGTGTTCAGCGGATCGTTCAACCAGTGTGGTTGGAACGGGCGCCTTGGCGACGCCGAGCCATCGTAGCACGGCGCCGAGCCAGCCAGGCTTGGCGCGCGAGCTGTTGCCGTCGGTTGCCGCGTCAAGGGCGGCTTGCAGGCGGGCCAACTCGGAGGCGATCTCGTGGTGTTCGAGGAAGCCGATTGCCGGAAAGTCATCCGCGGGCGGAATTGGAATCGGCGGACCGGACTTGAGCAACTGACTTGAAAACGGTTGGTCCGCGATGCAGCAGACATTGTGCATGATCGGGGCGCCGACGTGCCAACAAAGCAACTTCAGCGCGTATCCATACCCCGCCTTGGCGCTGGCGCGCCGGTGGCGGATTTGGCCGTCCATAATGTCGCTCAGCAGTGTCCGCACTCCCGGAAATTCATCGTCTGCGTCGGTCAGCCACTCGTCGATCTCCGCCAATTCGTCTGCCCATCCGGTGCTTAGTTCATCGGCAAAATCGGCGTCGCCGGAGCCGAATAACGCTCTGAGGACGTGCAGATTCACGCCGTAGAACATGTGCAGATAACTCATGGAATTTGCCTCGCTCGGCGCGCTGTCCAAGTTGGTCGGAGCCAACGGCGTGAAGAACGCTTGGCCAATCCGCCAGCGCGGACTTGCCACCGCCGGACGCCCGATTAGGCTGGAAGATAACCGTATTCCACCCGCCGGTCACGCTCCAGCCCACACAGCACGTCCCAACCATTGGGCCACCGAGGAATTCATCATGAGACTTTCAGCGATCGTACTGTTGGTTGCCGGCTTGTCCGCCGCGGAATTGCAGGCTCAAGTCAGCGTCGCCACCCCGCGTCCCAGTGGCCGCGTCGGCGCTCGTGCATTCAGCCTGCCTCGCGGCGGCGTGGGACGAGGACTTGGCGGTTTCGGAGGCGGCTTAGGTGGAGGCCTCGGCTTTGGCGGCTTTGGCGGCGGCTTCGTGGGCGGCCTCGGTGGCGGCTACAGCGGCGCCTTTGGATTGGACCCATACGCGTCGGGCCGGATTCCCACACCTCCCTACTATTCTCTGCATCCGCCGGTCTACTACGGGCAAGTGGTGCACCGCGCGTATGGCCGCACGCCCTACGCGACACCGACCTTCAATCTCGGCGTGGCGATGGCCCCGATGATGGTCGCTAATCCGCATGTCAGCAGCGCCGCCGTGGCCACGCTTAATCGCGCCACAGGCGAAGTCAGTCAGGTGGTGACTAATCCCTATGTCGGCCAGGGCGCCGTGGTCGATCCCACGCTGATCGTGAATCCCTATGTCACCTCGCCACAGCAGCAAGTGGCTCGCAACTAGAATCCTGAATACAACAACCCCAAAAACACAAGCAGGCCGCCCATGGAAGGCGGCCTGCTGTCGTTTCCGGCTGCATGGAGAAGCGGAACTTCGATTCCGGCTAACCTCGAAAGGAAACCCGACGCGTAAGCGAGGGATCGACTAACTCAACTCAACGCTCGAACGACACCGAGATCACGGGGCCGGCGAGGTTGACGTCCAGATCCTCCGGGTCGATGTTGCTGTCGACGTTGACCGAGAGTCCGGAGTACCAGTGGTTTTCCCAGCCGCCCTTCAGGCTCAAAAAGCCGTCGGCTACGGGGACAAAGTATTCCAACGCCAATTGCGAGTCGATCGTGTTGACGGCAACTCCGGATGCGCGGCTGGTTGACGTGCTCAACGTGTCGCCGTAAGCCACGGCTCCGCCGACGCTGCCGACGAAGTTGAGGTTGCCCAAAATGTTGCGGCGAGTGGACACTCCGATCGAGGGCCCAATTCCGTTGAATCGGTACCGGGTGGCGGCGCCAGCTTCATCGGTGTAGTTGATTTCGTTCCAGCGAACACCAGCCGATCCGGTGACCACCCAGTCTCCGATCGAAAAGTCCGAAGTCAGCTCGCCGTCCAACTGTTTCAGATCGAAGACGTCCGTCGCGAGGTCGAAACTTCCGAAGAAGTCCCAATACTTGAGGCGAATTCCGTTCCGCTCGCTCGTCTGGTAACCCAGCCAGTAGCGGACGTTGCCAACGGTGTTGTCGTCGCTGAACCAGCTTGAGCCGGTGGCGCCGACACCGTGGTTCGAATACACATTGAATAAGGTGACGTCCACGCCGCCCTCCAGGCCTTGGGCTCGGCAAACCGCCGGCGTCGCCTGGGAGAGGAGAGTGGCAACAAATAAGAGTATGGTCAGCTTGCCCGCCTTCATGCCGGTCCTCCGTGATCGATAAGAGTGACATTCCGTGTCAACGGTAAATTCGACACTTAGCGACAGAAGCTGAGCTAAATGGCGGCAGGTCGTCAGCGTTTCGTTGCCCAGCCGTATCCTCCTGACCGTCGAAGTTGACGCGACCGGAAAAATCCGCAAAGTTTGCCAACTTGCTACAACGCATTTCAAAAGCTTCCCGATCAGTAATCGGGTTGACAAAACCAGCAGAAAAAACTGCCTTCGATTGCGCCAGGGAAGGTTTTTGAAATGCCCTCTATTTACTCCATGTCGCCGTACCAGAGGTGTTCGGCGGCCGGGGCACCAGGGTCGCCGGTCAGTTGATGGTCCGCTTCGAGCACCGGGCAGGCTTGGCTCAGTTGCCGAACTCCGGCGTCGGTCAGATAGTTGCCGTTCACTCGTAGTTTTTTCAAATGGCCCAACGGGGCCGTGGCCAGCAATTCCGCTCCCGCGTCGGTCATCGAGCCGTAGGTCAGGTCGAGCGTCTCCAGTTGCGGCCAGAGACGCGAGTGAATCAGCAGCTCAATCCCTTCGTCGCCAAAGTCGGTGCACATCCATTTGAGGTGCTTCAAACTTTTCAGGTGTTGCGACTCGCAAAGACTGCGCAACTTGTCGAGATTGAGATACGCGCCCACCTCCCCGGGCTCCAGGGCGTGTGGGTGAAAGGCGACGCGCTCGAGCTTCCCCAGCGATGGGTTGCCGGCAAGCGCTATAACATCGTAGTCGTGGAAGCAATTGGCCTCGAGCGACTTCAAGTGCGGCAGTGGCGAGGCAAACAGGTGGTCCGTGGCGACGTTGTGAGCATCCAGCCGAATCAGCTCAATCCGCGGCAGCTGCACGATCAGTTGATGCACCGAATCGCCGGGCAGGTGACAGCCACCGCTTTCGGAGTCCGAAAAGTGAAACTCGCGCAGACTGTCGAGCGAGACGGGTTGTTCTTCGAAGATGTCCGCGTTGTCGTAGTCCATGCCGCTGATCGTCAGCTTGCGCAACAGCCGCGCCGCTTCGGTTTGTTGCAATTGCCGCAGTGTCTCGGACTCAAACAACTCAATTTCCAGTGAGTGCAACAGTCCGCGGTCGAAGCTGCAGGAGTTTTGCGGGTGGAGCCAGGGCCGGCGTGGATCGGGCTCCGGTTGATCCAGCAAAGTGGGCGCCAGTGCCTCGAGCCATGCACGCTGATGCGACTGATGCAACGCTTCTGCGCGAGTTTGCAGCTCGGCGCGCCGTTCGCGCGGCAGTGATTCATCCTCCAACTGCAGGCTGAGTTGAATGAACTCGCCTTGCGGATCGCCCTGTTCGTACAACCAGTCGGCGAACACTGCGTACGGCGTCAAATCATCGTCCGCTGCGGCGATGATCGCCTGGAGGTATTCGTCTCGAGTGGGCATGTGGCAGCATCCAGTGTTCAGGTGGGGAAATAGAGTCGGACGACCTCGTAGAACTCATCGGGAGTGCACACTTTGGCAACGTGCGATCGAAAGGCCCGCGCGCCCGGCATCCCCTGTGCGTAGCAGCAAGCGAACTTGCGCATCAGCTGCGTGCCCTTGCGAGGGCCGAAACGCGACACGACCAGACGATAATGAGCCAACACGCAATCTCGTTGTTGCTCGAGCGTTGGCTCAGGCGGGATCGGCTCGCCGCGAATGGCCGCCGCTGCCTGTTGGAATAGCCAGGGACGGCCGAGCGACGCGCGAGCGATCATCACGCCGTCGACATCGTATTGGCGAAAAGCGGCCACGACCTTTTCGGCCGAGTCCAGGTCGCCGTTGCCGATCAACGGAATTCGCGACAAGTGTGGCTTGATGGCTGAGATTTGTCGCCAATCGGCGGCGCCCTTGAAGAAGTCCTCGGCCGTGCGGCCGTGAACGGTCAACGCTGCCGCGCCGGCGCCCTCGACAACCTGCGCGACATCGATGGCGTTGCACTGGTCACGAGTGCAGCCGAGCCGAATCTTGGCTGTCACCGGCGTCGGGGCGCAGGCCGCCACGACGCGCTCGATGATCTCGCCCATTCGTTCCGGATGACGCAGCAGATACGAGCCGCTGTGAGCGCGCTCGGTCACCTGCTTGACCGGACAGCCAAAGTTGATGTCGACCACGCTGACGTGGTATTCATGCGCGAGCCGCTCGCCGACTTTGGCCAGCGTCTCCGGATTGTTGTCCCAGATCTGCACCGCCAGCGGACGGGGCTCGTCGCGGACACCCCACAGCCGATCGGGGTGCTCGGCTCGCTGCTGGTCCATCCAGACGAAGCCGCGGGCGTTGACCATCTCGGTCGCCTGCAGACCGGCACCCCCGTAATCGCGCACGACTTGCCGAAAGGCGTAGTTGGTGAAGCCCGCCATCGGGGCCTGAAGGATCGGAGGGTCCACTTCGAGCGGGCCGATTCGCAATGGCGGTATCTGCAACGGCGTGTTGGGCAGTGCTGAGCTCATTCCGCTATTGTGCGGAAATTAGCTTGCGGTGGGGAGTGCCCCGCGGCCTCATTAACGCCGCTGTTGCCACTGACTGTTGCCGGCCACCGTCGACCTGGGGTACGTGCCGACCTGGCCCGGCACCAAGATCGAGTGCGGGGCGGCCGAAGCGTGTGCGACGTTGCTGGTGGGGAGGTCGCCGATTTCCAAGGCGCGATTGGGCGGCACGAAGGTCGATGGCTCGCGGCGACTCAGATCCGTGGCAATCATGCCTCCGCTCAGGTTGCCCGGTTGGAACGACGTGCCTGCGGTGGATTGGCGAGTGATGCCGACGCGCGGAGGCGCCGCGCCGACTTCCATCACGGGCGGGGCGAAATAGCGGCCGTCCGGAAGTGTGGTGCCGGCCGCGCTGGCAGTCGACGGCGCATAGGGAGGTGTCGGGGGAATCGCGGCGCCGGCGGCGTTGGTTGTCACCGGCTGCGTGGACGCTCGCGGCGGCGCCAGGCCTCCGGCTCCCGTGTAGTAGGGATCGGGTGTCGTATACGATCCCGTGGCGGGCGGCGCGATTCGTGTGGCGCCCGCCGGCGCGAACATGTTGCGAACCGTGGGCACGGGAGCCCGGCAACCGGCTCCCAGCGCGCCGAAGCTGACCAACGTGATCATCCACAGGGTTCGCTGGTTCATTTGCCAATCTCCAACCGAAGCGTGAGAGGAAACCCGCAGCGTGAGCGAGGGATCGCGCCGCGAACTCACATCAAGGAAACCCGAAGCGTAAGCGAGGGATTGCGCCGCGAACTCGCGTCGCCAGCTGGCTCCACATCACTGCGCAACTTGAGCTACAGGGTGCGGGACCATAGACCATCTCCACCAAGCCAACAAGGGCAAAATGCGTGTCCCGAGCAGTGACGCGGTGACCTGTCTCGCGGTCTGCCGTCGTAGCACAGGCTGCCAGCCTGTGATGGTCGTGCCTGTGCCTGTCGTAACACAGCGGGCGTTGGCCGGCGCGAAGGGGTTGCGCAGTGCTGCACGGGCGAGGGCGCCCATGCTACGCGCGAAGCGGGCATTGGCCGGCGCGGTGGGGTTGCGCAGTGCTGCACGTGCGAGGGCGCCCATGCTACGCGCGCTGCCAGCCTGTGCAACTACCCTTGTCCTCGCAGTCTGGGCAAGTGGCGGGGACTCGGCAGGCACAGAAGTCTCCGATGTGGAAAGTCAATGTGGACGGCTTGGGGGGCATTCGTTAAAACCGTCACGCCGGCAAGCCGATACGGCTACCTTTGCCGAGTGTGCCCGGCCAACTCAAGTCGACCCAGCGACGAAAGTCCGCCTGCAAACGGCTTTCGAACTTCGAGCATCAGCGCCCAACCGCGAGACGGATTTCGCGGTCAATGACGGGGATCATGGATGAAAAACCTAGGACGAGCGATTCGGCTCAGCTTCAAATATCCCTGGACGATAGCCGGCGCGGTGCTGTTCTCGTTTTTGATTGCGGTCAGTTGGGGCGGCAATCTGGCCGCCGTGGGGCCGATTGTGCAGGTGTTGTTTGACGAGGACGGCGGCAAGTCGTTGCACAAGTGGGTCGACGAGCAGATTGCGCAGGCGACCGAGAAGATCGCGTCGGCGGATCGCGAGCTCGCCGCGCTGGCGGCGCTGACCGGCGGCGACGAGGCGGAGCGGCTGGCGAATCGGCGCCAGCAGGATCTGCTGCGTTCCCGGCAGAAGGCCGAGCGAGCGGCGTTGGCCGGCTACGAGCGGATGCGGCCCTGGATCATGAAGTTGCCGCGTGACCCGTTCCTGACACTGGTTTGGATCGTTGGCGCCCTGGTGGTGATCACCCTGTTGAAGGATGTGTTCCTGGTGATCAGCAACATGCTGACCGACAGGATTGCCAACAAAGTCGCCTACGATATGCGCAACGAGTTCTATGCGAAGGCGGTGCATCTGGACATCGCGACGTTTTCCGAAAAGGCGCCGGCCGAATGGATCAGCCGCATGACGAACGACGTCAACGGCGTGTCGGTCGGACTGCGCACATTTTACGGCCGCTTTGTCCGCGAGCCGCTCAAGGCGGTCGCCTGCATTGCCGGAGCGATGTACATCTGCTGGCGGCTGTTCGTCGTGTCCTTGGTGATGGCGCCAATTTCGGCGTTTATGATTCAGCGGCTGACGACGCTGCTGAAACGCGCCAGCCGTCGCGCCCTGGAGGAGGTGGCTCAGGTCTACAACGTGCTCACCGAGACGTTCGGCAGCCAGAAGATCGTCAAAGCGTTCACGATGGAGCAGGCGGAGAAGGAGCGATTTCAACGCAACACTCGCACGCTGTACAGCAAGCAGATGAAGATCGCCTGGTACTCCTCGTTGATCCGTCCCGCCTCGGAGATGATGGGCATTCTGATCGTGGCGATGGCTGTGCTCTCCGGCGCCTACCTGTGGCTGAACCAGGAGACTCACCTGGGCGTGATCAAGATTTGTGACCGGCCCCTGTCACTGCCGATGCTGCTGGCGTTCTTCGGGTTTCTGGCCGGCATCTCCGATCCGGCTCGCAAGCTGTCGGACGTGATCGGCCACGTGCAGAACGCCGCAGCGGCTTGCGACCGCGTCTACGAGATGATGGACATGGAGCCGACGGTGGTCGAGCCGGACGACGCCAAACCGCTCGCGCGGCATCAAACGGACGTCGTGTACCGTGGCGTGCACTTCAGTTATCGCCCCGATCAGCCGGTGCTGAACAATGTGCACCTGCGGATCACCGCCGGCGAGACGATCGCGGTCGTCGGCCCCAACGGCTGCGGCAAAAGCACGCTGGCCAGCCTGTTGATGCGGTTCTACGATCCCCAGTCGGGCCACGTCGACATCGACGGCACGGATGTGCGGGAGTGCCGTCTGGCGGACTTGCGAGGCCAGATCGGGCTCGTCACGCAAGAGGCGGTGTTGTTTAACGAGACGATCATGAACAATATCCGCTACGGCTCGCCACAGGCGACCGACGAGCAGGTGATCGCCGCGGCCAAGCAAGCTCATGCCCATCGTTTCATCACCGAGAAGCTGGAGCACGGCTACGACACGGAGGTGGGCGCCAACGGCAACCGACTCTCCGGCGGACAACGGCAACGCATCGCTCTGGCCCGCGCGATTCTCCGCGACCCCGCGATTCTGATTCTCGACGAGGCGACAAGCCAGGTGGACATGGAGAGCGAGCAGCTGATTCAGCGGACGCTGGCCGAGTTTACTCGCAACCGCACGACCATCATTATCACGCATCGCATGGGCGTGCTTGCCCTCGCCGACCGCATCATCGTCATGGACCACGGGCAGATCGTCGACCAAGGCGATCACCACGACCTGATCCAACGCTGCGACATCTACCAACGGCTGTATAAAGCCGACTTTCGCCAGACGGCTTAAGGGAGAAACTCCGGCCGTCCCTGCCTACTTGAACGTCCTGAATTCGTTGGCCTTGTAGCGTCGCCAATAGTCCTCCAGGTCACGCTTCACGCTGGGGCTGAGGACCAGCAGGCCGAGAATGTTGGGGAACGCCATCGACAGGATCATCATGTCGGAGAAGTCGAGCACGGCGCCGAGATTGGCGATCGAGCCGACGAAGACCGCGACGACGAACAACACCTTGTAGCCCATCGCCGCGCGGGCGCCGAACAGCGTCTCCCAGCACTTCTCGCCGTAGTAGCTCCAGGAGATCAGCGTGGAGTAGGCAAACAGCACCACGGCGGCCGACAGCACGTAGCGGAACCAGGGCAGCACGCTGGCGAACGCCTCGGATGTCAGCGCCGAGCCGGTGAGTCCGGCGCCGAGGCCGTCCTGATGATTCCAGGCGCCGGTGATCAGCACAACCAGCGCGGTCATCGAGCAGACGACGATCGTGTCGATAAACGGACCCAGCAAGGCGACCGTGCCCTCGCGGATCGGCTCTTCGGTCTTCGCCGCGCTATGGGCGATCGCCGCGCTGCCGACACCCGCTTCGTTGCTGAACGCCGCGCGGCGAACGCCGACGATCAACACGCCCAGCAACCCGCCGCCGAATGCCTGTGGATTGAACGCCTCGCTGAAGATCAGACCGATGTACTCGGGCACGCGGCCAAAATTCACGGCGATGATATAGAGACAGGCAACCAAGTAGATGCCGCACATCGCCGGCACCACTTTTTCCGCGGCGGCGCCGATTCGCTTGATGCCGCCAATGATCACCACGCCCACCAGGATCGCGAAGATCACGCCGAACATCGGCAGGAACCAGGACTTGAAATTGGCCATGTCATGATTCAATCGGGAACGCTCCTCCTGCAACTTGAGCACCTCTGCACTGTCCTTGCGCTCGTGTGCCTTCGCGATCTGATCCTGCAGGCTGATCATCTCCTCTCGCTGAGCGGACTGGGCCAGCGCGAGCATCTGCTGGCCAGCCTGATTGGCTTGGAACATGTTCCCGCCGCCGAAGCTGGCGAGCACACACATCACCGTGAACAGCATGCCGGCCAGCAAACCCAGCGGCGCCATGCCTCGCTCGGCAAACCCGTCCTTGAGATACTCCATCGGACCGCCGCGGACCGTTCCATCCGCGCTGACCTTGCGATACTTCTGCCCCAGCGTGGATTCGACGAACTTGCTGGACATCCCGAAGAAACCACAGCAGAGCATCCAGAAGAACGCGCCGGGGCCGCCTGTCTGCATGGCGATCGTGACGCCCGCGATGTTGCCCAGACCCACCGTTGCCGACAGCGCCGAGGACAACGCCTGCAAGTGCGTGACTTCCCCGGGCTCGTCCGGGTTGTCGTACTTGCCCCGGACCACCTCGATGGCATGCGAGAATCCGCGGAAGTTGAAAAACCTCAAGTAGATCGTGAAGTAGACGGCGCCCAACGAAAGCCATAGCACGACAATCGGCGCCCCGCCGTAGTCCTCCTCGAGCAGGAAGTTGTCATTGGCATCGACCTTGAATCGCCCGGCTTCTCCGAGCTCATCCACTTGCTCGCGAGTTAACGTCTCGGTGTCGCTGAGGTTCTCTCGTTCGATCGCCTTGCGGAAACGGCCATCGTGCAAGACGTACTTGCCGGAGTTGGGGGCATACGCGAAGTAATCCACCGGTTTGCCGTCCAACTTTCCCACCTTCAGCGGCGCGGTCAGCTTGCCTAACGCGTCGTAGACCCGGTAGTCCCCGTCGCTGATCGGATCGGTCCTACCGGTCAACGACTGAAACTCACCCTCGCTGCCGGCCGGTCGGTAGTAATAAGCCGGCGTAAATTCGACATACGTCCGCTCGGTCGCTCCGATCGGGAAAAAAAGCACTTTGTAGATGGCGTTGACGGCGCTTTCGAACGCCTTGTCCACCTTCTGAAAGACCGTCGCCGGTGGAGGGGTGATGGTCCGCTTGGCGGTTGCCGCCGGCGCTGGCGCTGGCGCCGGGGAATCCTCTTGGGCAAGCAACGCCACCGTCCCATAGCCCAGGCTGGCTAGCACCGCCAGCACTGCCAGCACGGCGATTCGGCGCCGGAGAGAAGGTGCGGGACGGGCGGAGGCGGTAGGAGGTGCGGATTTCCGTGCCATCAATGGCTCCTGATGTTGCGATGTGCCAATCGAGTTCCGGCGGAGAGCGGCTTTTTATCCTGCAACTCTCGTGTTGTCAACAATTTACGACGCATCGGCAGCGTTCGTCCCCGGGGCCTTCCGGGAACGAACGGTGCTTTTATTGTTTTTCAAACATATCCTTGTCGAAAATGTTTTTAATGCCTATAACTGGGAAGTGGTGCTTGCGGCTCCCTTGCCACTCCTTGCGACAGGTTGCCGTCCCTGCTCCATCCGAATCGATTCAACCGCGGAAACCACATGACCGCCGAAACACGACCTTCCGCCCGTGCCGCAATTTCGGCGTCGCCGAGTGCGGAGAGTGTGCGTGAAGAACACGGCGAGATCGTCTCGTCGGACGTCGGGTTGCTCGATTTGTTGCGCAAGGTGTCGCCGCAGACAGTCAATCAGCTGGCCGACGCGATGGGCGTGACCGCGACGGCGGTCCGTCAGCGGCTGACGCGACTGATGGCGCAGGGGCTGGTCGAGCGAGCGTCGCAGGCGACGCGGCGAGGCCGTCCCAGTCATCAATACCGCTTGACGTTGGCCGGTCGTCGCCGGACCGGCGCCAATTTTGCCGATCTGGCCGTGGCACTTTGGGAAGAGGTGCGAGCCATCGGCGATCCCGAGGTGCGGCGGGGATTGCTGCAACGGATCTCACGGCGATTGGCCGAGCGATACTCCGAGCAGATTAGCGGCACGACATTGGAAGAGAAGATGGAGTCGCTGGCGGCCTTTTTCGCCCAGAAGCGGATCCCGTTTGTCGTGTCACAGAGTTCCGAGGGCCTGCCGATCCTGAACGCGACGGCTTGTCCCTATCCGGATCTTGCGGAGCAAGATCGTTCGGTTTGCGCGATGGAGCGGCTGTTGTTCGAGGAGATGTTGGGGCAGCAGATTCGGCTCTCCAACTGTCGCCTCGACGGAGGCGGATGTTGTGAATTCACGCCGGGCGCCAGCCCGTCGGCGAATTGACCGAATTTGCCCGGTTTTCGCTGGCCAGCCTCATGGCGGGTCGGCGGCAAATAGTTACAATTTACCGGTTTACGTTTACCCGGCTCTGCCCCATCGAACCGGGCTCTGTCCACGTACACCGAACATTTGTTGGAAAACTGAAATGACTCAGCCGCAACCCTGGATCGAAGGTCGGTTCGAGGAGAACGTGATCACGACCACGATCGAGCAGGCGATCAACTGGGCTCGCCAATCGAGCATTTGGCCGATGACGTTCGGCCTTGCCTGCTGTGCGATTGAAATGATGGCCGCCGGCGCCAGCCGCTACGACATGGACCGCTTCGGGGCGGGCGCCTTCCGCGCCACGCCGCGGCAGGCCGACTTGATGATCGTGGCTGGCACCGTGACCTACAAAATGGCCAGCCGTGTGCGGCGTCTCTACAACATGATGCCCGATCCGAAATTCGTGATCGCGATGGGCGCCTGCACCGTCGGCGGCGGTCCCTACTTCAAGTGGGGCTACCACGTCTGCAAGGGCGTCGACCTGGTCGTGCCCGTCGATGTCTACGTGCCAGGCTGCCCGCCGCGCCCCGAGGCGTTGCTGGAAGGCCTGATGCGAATTCAGGACAAGATCAAGGGCCACCGCATCGCCAAGCGGCAGTCCGAAAGCAATCGCTTCATGCATCGCGGCGTGAAGGTGGCCGACGAGTTGCCGCTGCCCCATCACAGTGGCTACGTCGAGGCGCCTCACGACGAGGCGGCCCTGACCGACCACCAGAAAATTACCGGTTGAGCCCGCGAATTGCGGCCCTTGGCCTGCCCT
>JAGQPF010000111.1 GCA_020426845.1 Planctomycetales bacterium | reverse complement strand
TGCGGCATCACCAGGGAAGATCAACGACTTCTTCGCCGTCACGAGAGCCCATGGCTTGCCAGGTCGTGAGGGGGCCCATTCCCCAAAAGGGTCGTTTGGAGCGGCTTCGCATAAAGTAGCCCTGTGTCGTGGGCGGACAAGTGGATGCCATGGAGGGCCTGTCGCGTATGGACGTGCGATTGCATGGAAGGAACGGACCTGTGGTGACCAACGTCGACGAAGTGCTTCGCCAGGTACACGAGCAGTTGCGTGAGCGGCAAGCCGAGTGGCTGGCACAGGTGCGTGAGCAGCCTGGCTCGTTCGCGGATCTCGAAACGCATATTCATCAGACTTTTCAACAGATGGCGGATCAGGTCGTCGCTGGCGTGCTTGCCCAGGTCGCGGCGTCCAACGATTTCACCAAGGACGCGAAAAAAAAGTAGTCGGGCGAGCAGGACGTAAGCTGCGTTCCCCTCAGAAGCGTCCGTTGAAGGTGAGGCTGCTGGGCGGGTTGCTATTGTGGGTGACGACGTTGTATTGTCCGCCGCCGCCACGGCCCAAGAACGGCAAGGCACGCAAGGAGTGCCGAGGGCGTGGCCCGGAGGGCGGCGGCATCTATCCCGAACTTGGCGTGTTGGGCATTCAGGAAGGTAAGAGCCCGGCCCTGATTCGTGACGTGAGCCGGCAGGTGGCGTTGTTGCCTTCGTATGAAATCGCCCGCCGCGAACTGGACCGGCGTGGGCTCGCGTTGAACATCAAGGAAGTCCACAATATCGCCAGCTATGCCGGCGAGGCGGCGTTGACCTATCGTCGGCGTTTGCTCGAGCAGTATCGCGCGGGGCAGATGCCAGCCGGCGAGGAGTTGGCGGGCAAGCGTGTGGGCGTGTTCGTCGACGGCGGCCGCACCAAGATTCGCACGGTTATCAGGCGACAAAAGGGACGAGGCAAGACGAAGAAGCGGAAGCGTCGCTATCGCAGCGACTGGCGTGAGCCGAAGCTGCTGATCATCTACGAGTTCGATGAGCGGGGACGGATGATCCCCGACAGCAAGTCAACGATCGACGGCACGTTCAGCGGTCCGGACGAACTCATGGAGGTCTTGGCGATGCATCTGCACCGCCTGGGAGCGGCGAAGGCGAAGGTGGTGTCAATGGGCGCCGACGGAGCGCCGTGGGTGTGGGATCGTTGGGACTGGGTGATCAAGCGTGTCGGCCTGGATGCGGAGCGTGTGACGAAGACCTTGGACTGGTGCCATGCGACGCATCACATCAGCCTGGCCTTGGGACACGTATTGAAAGACGAGAAAGAGCGTCGCCTGGTCTTCAAGGAATTACGAGGCCTGTTGAAGCGGAGCAACTGGCTCGAGGTGGCGCTGGATCTGGCCCGACGCGCGGAAGCGGCCGAACTGCCGCAGGAGCACGAGACCTGGACAGCGATCAACTATCTGGAGCGGCACGGGCTGGCGGGTCACATGAACTATGCGACGTTTCGTCGGCGTGGTTTGCCGCTGGGCAGCGGCGCGGTGGAAAGCGCGATTCGGCGAGTCATCAACCTGCGGATGAAGGGAAACAGCATCAGTTGGTACGAGGAGAAGGCTGAGGCGATGCTGGTGCTGCGAGGCCTGGTGCTGACGGACCGCTGGGATACAACCTTCGGGGCCATCAGCGCGAGCATGGCGAGCGATCGTCGCCTGGAATGGGCCATCGATTCGCCCGACATGCCAGCCCAGCTGAACGCGGGCATCGAGATTCGCCCACCCACGACGCAAGTAGCTGAGTCACCAAGCAGTTTCACCGCAGCTGCGTGATTATTTTTCGGGCACGGACCCCCTTGTAACTTATGTTTTTAGTGCCGTCATGAGTGTTGTCCTTTAAACGTATAGTGTATTTGACATCATTGTTTTCCTTTTTATAGAAATATTCAAGCTTGAATACCTCTTGCGTTATTACGGTTTTGCTCAATAACTCTC
>JAGQPF010000110.1 GCA_020426845.1 Planctomycetales bacterium | reverse complement strand
GCGGTCGTCGGCTGTGGCGCCTCCTTGGGCGGCATGGCGCCGAGATTCAGCTGATCGAGCATGTCCTGATAGTCGGTGACGCTGTTGTCATCCCGAATCGCTCCATCGAGCTGGTCGAAGCGTCGCTCGGCTTGCTGCTTGTCGGCGCCATGACACGCCAGGCAATGGCGTTGCAGAAACGGCCGCACGACCTTTGCGAACTCATCGTCACTGGCCGCCGGGGCGGGGTCGGCCGCGCTGGCCACGCTGCAGACAAGCCACGCTGTCGTGGCGGCAAGGGGCCATGCACATGCACATGCAAATGCAAATGCAGCGCGCCGAGCCGTCAAGTTGATTGTCGGCGCCATCGTTACGCAATCTCCAGGCCGGAGAGCGTGCCGGTGCTGTTGCTGAAGTGGTCTGTCTCGACCCCGAACTGCTGCAGCATCGACAGATAGAGATTGCAGAGCGGGACGCGCCGCCGCGGCTCGTCCGGAAGCACCAGATAGTGGCCATGGCGAAAGCCGCCGCCAGCGAGCACGACCGGCAGGTCGTGGTTGGTGTGCGAGTTGGCGTTGCCCATGCCGCTACCGAACAGCACCATGGTCTGCTCCAGCAGTGTTCGGCCATCGCCCGGCTCGCGGATCTCGCCGAGCTTTGTCACGAAGCGCGCGAATTGCTCTACTTGATAGAGCTCGATTTGCACCAGCTGATCGATGTTCTCCTGAACCTTGCCGTGATGGGACAACGCGTGGTATCCCTTGCGAATGCCGATGTCACGAGCGACGAAGCTGCCGCCGATCTCCAGCGTGGCGACTCGAGTGGAGTCGGTTTGCAAAGCGAGGGCAATCAAGTCGTAGATTTTGGGCAGGTCCATCGCTAGCCCCTCGTCTTTGGGCTCCTCCATGCCCGCCGGGGGCTGAGGCTTGGGAATGTTCTGCCAGTGCCGTTGCAGCTCGAGCTTCGTCTCCACATCGCGCACCGATGCGAAGTACTCATCCAGCTTTTGTTGATCCGCTGCGCTGATCCGCCGCTTCAGCCGCTGGGCTTCGTCGGCGACGGCGTCAAGAATCGAACCTTGCAGCACAATCTGCTCGACCGCTCGACGCTTGGCGCCGGTGTCGTCGTCGAGAAACAGGCGGCGGAACAGCTCGCGAGGCCCTTGAATTGGAGGCACTCGAGTTCCGGTCCGCGTCCAGCTCATCTGACAGCCGCCATGCAGGCCGTCCTCCGAGCCGATCGTCAGCGCGGGGAATCGCGTTTTCGCTCCGACGTGTTCGGCGGCGCGTTGGTCGAGACTGATGCCGCCGTCGGGCATCCCCTTGGCCTCGACCGACTTGACGCCAGTCAGATAGGTGTGGACTGCAAAGTGTCCGCCCTTGAGCCCGTGATCCAAGTGTCCGAACAGTGTCAGCTGATCGCGGAGCGACGACAGTGGCTTCAGCAGGTTTGGCAGCGTGTAATCGCGAACAGCGCGAGGGCCGCCCAGCGTCGCGCCGCCTGGCGACCCATCGGCGCTCGCCGGCAGCGCGGGCCAAAACGAGCCCGGATACATGCCGAATTCGTTGCCGATGCAGACCATCCGCCTGAGCGGCTGCTGAGCGGTCGCCGCGCTTTCCGAGGCCCGCAGCGGGCGAGTCAGCGACTCCAAAGCGGGCAAGGCGATCGCGACGCCGGTCGCGCGCAGGAAAGCTCGGCGGGGCAGGGTGGTGGCCATGGCGGGTCCTGAACGAATGGGGAGGGATTTTTCAATTATGGCCGACCCGCGCCCTGCAGGCCAGAGCGATCACGGTATGTCCGTAGCGTGGGCGCTGCGCAGTTTGCTTTGCGCAGCAGCAAGGATCGTCCGTAGCGTGGGCGTCCTCGCCCGCGAGCGGCGGTTTGTCCGGTTGCGGAGTGAACGAGCGTCGATTGACATC
>JAGQPF010000109.1 GCA_020426845.1 Planctomycetales bacterium | reverse complement strand
TCGGGAGCCGATTGGGTGGAGCAGTACAAGCCGCTCATCAATGACGG
This sequence comes from Planctomycetales bacterium, assembly GCA_020426845.1. GTDB lineage: Bacteria > Planctomycetota > Planctomycetia > Pirellulales > Pirellulaceae > JAGQPF01. Next base: position 2,281 of record JAGQPF010000109.1, on the reverse strand, counting down.
TCAGACCATCGTGTGCAGTCCGCACAAGGTCTATGGGCCGCAGTCGAACGATCTCGTTCTGCAACTTCGCAAGCGGCGGATCGAGCAGGTGATCCTTGCCGGAATGTCGGCCAACCTGTGCGTCGAGTCGCACCTGCGGGAACTGCTCGAACAAGGCTTCGAGGTAGTTGTCGTCGGTGATGCCACCGCTGCCGCCCAGATTCCCGGTTACGACGGCTATGAAGCGGCGATCATCAACTTTCGATTCCTCGCCAGCGACCTGTGGAGTACCGGCGAAGCCGCTGAGCGGCTGGTCGAACTCAAGTAGCCCAAAACAATCAACCCGTTTGACATACCCTTATTCTCTGGAGACGAAATCATGACTACGCTGAAGAACACAATTATTGCACTGGCTCTCACCGCATTCACCTTGGTTGGCTCGTTTGCCGATGCCGCCGAGCCTCCCACCACGCAGGTCTTGCACCGCACCGTCAAGATCGACGGACTGGATATCTTCTACCGAGAAGCCGGTCCCAAGGACGCTCCCACCCTGCTGCTCTTGCACGGGTTTCCGACTTCCTCGCACATGTTCCGCAACCTGATCCCGGCGCTGGCTGACAAGTACCACGTCGTCGCCCCGGATTACCCCGGCTTCGGCTCCAGTTCGGCTCCCTCGTTGGACGACTTCGACTACTCGTTCGACAACTTGGCGAACGTCATTGAGAAGTTCACCGAGAAGCTCAGTCTGAAGAAGTATTCGATTTACCTGATGGATTACGGTGCCCCGGTAGGGTTCCGTTTGGCCGTGAAGCACCCGGAGCGAGTGCAAACGCTGATCGTGCAGAACGGCAATGCCTACGACGAGGGGATCGACAACGACTTTTGGAAACCGATCAAGGCGTACTGGAAGGACCGTAGCAAAGAGAATGGCGATGGCCTGCGTTCGTTTCTGGCGCTCGAAGCCACCAAGTGGCAGTTCACCCACGGCGTCCGCAACGTGGAAACGATTAGCCCTGACACATGGGGGCACGTCCAGCCGCTGTTGGACCGTCCCGGCAACCAAGAAATTCAACTGGCCCTGTTCTTCAGCTATGGCAGCAACCCACCGTTGTATCCGCAGTGGCAGGAGTATCTCCGCAAGCATCAACCGCCGACGCTGATCGTGTGGGGGAAGAACGACGCCATCTTTCCGGCTGCGGGGGCGCATCCCTACAAGCGAGACCTGAAGAACGTGGAGTTTCACTTGCTCGACACGGGCCACTTTGCCCTTGAAGAAGATGGCGCAGTCATCGCCTCACTGATCCGAGGCTTCCTCGGCAAAGAACTGACCGAGTAACCGACACCTTCCCCTTTTTTTGGCCCGAACAATACAGACCTGTCTGTATATTCCTTGAGCCGAGTGTGTAGCTCGGCTCACCTTCCGAAGTGTTTCTCAATCGCAGGAGAACAACCATGCAACGTCTCAAATCCGTCAACCCTCACGTCGCCGAAGGCCGTACCAAGGAACTGCTCGAAACCGTCGAGCAAGCGTTCGGCGTGATTCCCAACACCGCCAAGGTGATGGCGAACTCACCGGCTGTCCTCGGTAGCTTCCTCGCCTTCAGCACGGCGATGGGCGGGGCCAAGATCCGTGAAAAGCTCCACAACCAAGTGAAGCTCACGACCAGCGAAACGAACTCGTGCAACTACTGCACGTCAATCCTCAGCGCCGTGGCACCATCGGCGGGCCTGTCTGCCGCCGACATTCTTGCAGGTCGCACTGGCAATTCAGAAGACCGTCGCATCAAGGCGGCTCTGGCTTTCGCCCATGACGTGCTGGAAAACCGAGGCAAGGTCAGCGACCAGCAGATCGGCACAGTGCGGAGCGCTGGGTTCGACGATGCCGAGATCGTGGAGATCGTCGCCAGCGTGGTGCTGGGCTGCTTCACCAACTTCCTCAACAACGTGGCGGATACAGAACTCGATGTCCCGCAGGCCGAGCCGGTGGAAGCCTGCTCGACTTCAGCTTGTTCCACCGGAGCTTGCTCCGTGCATTGAGCGCACCACCTTACGACCGGGCGCTTGGATCACTCCAAGCGCCCGGTCTGCTTTCAACATCCAACTTCATGAAAGGCATTGAAATGACTGCTCTTAAACCACCGTTCACACTGGAAACCGCCATCGCCAAAGTTCGTGCTGCCGAGGATGCGTGGAACAGCCGTGACCCACACCGAGTCTCGCTGGCCTATTCGGAGGACTCCGAGTGGAGAAACCGAGATCAGTTCCTTCGGGGGCGGGACAAGATTCGAGAGTTTCTGACCCG
>JAGQPF010000108.1 GCA_020426845.1 Planctomycetales bacterium | reverse complement strand
GCACTGCGATCCGTTTACCCTGAAATTTTTGGGGTGCTTGCCACACCTAAAGCCGAGGAGCTGGTAGCAACTCCGTATCGTCACGGAGGGAAGGATGCTGCGGAAGCGTTCTTCCTTGATGGCATGAGCAGCGCGATTGCCAACATGGCCGCTCAATCTTCGGATCAGTTCCCTGCAACAATCTACTATGCTTTCAAGCAAAGCGAAGTCGCCCAAGAAGGGATCAGCTCGACCGGCTGGGCAACCTTTCTTCAGGCCGTGGTTGAGGCAGGGTATGCCGTTGTAGGCACATGGCCGCTGCGCACCGAGATGGCGAACCGCATGATCGCCTCGGGGACCAATGCTCTCGCCAACTCTGTCGTTCTCGTTTGCCGGAAGAAGGAAGCGACGGCCGAGAGTATTACTCGTGCCGAGTTCATTCGTGCTCTCAAGCGCGAACTGCCCCCGGCCATAGCCGAGCTTCAGGCCGCCAACATTGCCCCAGCCGATATGCCCCAATCGGCGATCGGCCCCGGCATGGGCGTGTTCTCGCGCTACAAGGCCGTCCTCGAATCCGACGACAGCCCGATGAGCGTGAAGACAGCGCTTCAGCTCATCAATCGCGAACTCGACGAATATCTCGGCGGCATCCAGGGCGAGTTCGACGCCGACACACGGTTCGCCATCACCTGGTTCGAGCAGAACGGGAACGGCAAAGGGGATTACGGTGTCGCCGACAACCTCGCCCGCGCGCGCGGCATCTCGGTCGAGAGCGTCAAGCACGCCGGCATCGTCGAAAGCGCCGCCGGCAAGGTTCGCATCCTCACCCGCGATGAACTCGACGACGATTGGGACCCGGAGGAAGACCGCCATCTCACAGTGTGGGAGTGCCTCCAGCATCTCGTCCGACAGCATGAGAAGGACGGGATATCTCACGATACGGCCGTTCTCTTGAAAAAGATCAACACCAGGGCCGAGGCGGTGAAGGATCTCGCCTACTGCCTGTACGACATCAGCGCCAACAAGCGGAAAGATGCGAAGGAGGCTACGGCCTACAACGCGTTGATCGCCGACTGGGCGGAACTGACCCGGCAGGCGGCGTCAATCCACGACACGATCGGCGATCGCCAGATCCGGCTGGACATCTAAGGGGGAACGGACGTGGCCAAGAGTACACGCCAATACGTATTCGAGGGAATGGAGCTGCTGCCATCGGCGCTCATTCCCTTCGTCGAAAAGCGGCTGGAAAGTTCGATCACGGGTCACTGGCAAGTGGAAGTGGTCCAGCGTGTCCAGGGCTTGCGGCCAAATTCAGCCGGTGAAGTCGCCTGGGATCAGCAGGGATTGCTGAAGGCGATGATGGCCTTCTGGAGGGACGCCTTCGCGACCGTCCTCGGGCATCCTGAACGGTCATATGTGTCCGAGCTGCTCGAAGTTCGCAACAAGCTCTCGCACAATGAAAACTTCACCTACGACGACGCCGAGCGTGCGCTCGATTCCATGCGCCGGCTGATGGAAGCAATTAGCGCCGGCGAAGTCGCCGAGCAGCTTTCCAAGATGCGGGATACAATCCTGCGTACGAAGTTCACCGAGCTTCAGCGCAACGAGGAGCGGCGGAAGACCCAGCGCCTCGAAATCTCCGTCGAGACTGTGGCCGGTCTGCTGCCGTGGCGCGAGATTGTCGAGCCCCATCCTGACGTGGCCACCGGCGAGTTCCAGCAAGCCGAGTTCGCTGCCGACCTCGCCAAGGTCCATGCGGGGAGCGCCCCGGCCGAATATCGCGATCCGAAGCAG
>JAGQPF010000107.1 GCA_020426845.1 Planctomycetales bacterium | reverse complement strand
TCCAGTGTGCTCTCGACCTACGTCACTGGCGTCACACCCGTTGGCGCGGAACCGCTGAACGGTGCGGACCTTGAACCCGCCGACATGCCGGCTGTGGTCGCGGCGAAGCTTGGTCTGACAGTAGCGCATGTGAGAAGCTTTCAACAAGGATGGTGGGTCGACAAGGAATCGCGCTCTGTTCTGGCACGGCTCGTGGTTCGTTCTGAATTGGACACAGTGGAACTCGGGCCGGTGGAGGCCGTAATCGAGAGCGAATCGCGCGAGGTGATTCGATTCCGGGAACTCGAGTGGAACCTCGCGGAGGTGAAACTGCGGACGAACACGGCCGGGTGGTCCCACTCCACCGTCGCCTGCTCGCCCGGATGCGTGACGGGCGAGACTTGCGTGGACGGCCGCTGTCTGCTCCTGTGCACCGAGGACTGGCAGTGCCATGGCCAGCCGTTCGACTCTAATTGGACATGCTGGAATGAGAACGCAGGGTTCATAGGCATGTGCATCGGGCCGTTGACTGGGACCTGCGCTTCCTGCCCTCCTACCCCGACCATCGCTGTCTACGACTCGAACGGGGGGTGGGCGAGCGCCGGATACCCGTACTATCACTTGTTCGCTGAGGCCAAAACGGCGACTGACACGCTCAACGCCTGGATCCATGACCCGACGAATGGGCTTGGGATCAACAGTTGGGACGACGCGGGCAGCCCCTTGCGGATGAGCTACAAGATTGACCACCTCGACTTCATCGCCGCACCGGGCGATGTTGGAGTGACCGCGTCTGGCGCGTCCTGGAGTTCGACCAACGGGATGTCGATGTACAACGCCTCACCGGCTCCGCGCGTGGGAGACGACGCGTGGGCGGGACTTCTCGAAGTGTTCGGTCACGAATTCGGCCACGGCATCACCCATGCTGCGGACTTCCGATACAATCCGAACGAGTGCAGTGACGAGATTCACGCTGCCATCCACGGAGTGCTGTTCAGCTCGAACTCGTACCCTTTGCACACGTTCGTCTACCCCGGACCAGCCGAGCAACGGTGGGTCATCGACGAGCGACCTTGCGAACTGACCTTCCAGACCGCAAGCCCTTGGACCGGGGTTGCCTGTGGAGGCGCTGGCGATTGCGGCCCCTGGGACGTATGCGCGGCACATGCGGGACAACTGGAGTGCAGCGATCACACTGAAACTCACAACAACCTGGATATATGGAAACGATTCGCAACGATTTGGGCTCGAGGAACCGATGCTCTCCTGGCAGACGGACTCGGGGAGTCCATGGGCTATGCTTTCGCTGGAGCGGGGCTAGGGCTTGCAACGGGAATCTATTCCGATGTCGTGCAAGCTGCTCCGCTTGACGAGACTTCGACACTCCAAGACTTTGCGTTCGCCCTCGTCGCATTCTCGGGAGCCGCTGCGGCGGAGACTCGGGCGGCGCTCGGCGCTGTCGGCATGTACGACGGCGAGAGTTCACTCAATCGCGGATCGGCCACAGATTCCAGTGTCGTTGGCGCGGTATTCCCAGCATGGGCACTTGCCCAGGACCACAGGTTCTACGCTTGGCGAGACGCGACGAACGGCAATATCGTGCTGCGCTTCACGTCCGCCACGGGCACCAACATTATAGCATGGGAAGCAGACGCTGGAAGCGCACCAGTGCTGGCGGTGTATCATGACCGCCTCCACGTCTTTTGGCGGGATGCGTTATCGAGCGGGATCAAGTTTCGCACAGTCAAGCCCGATGGCAAGAAGTCTCGTACGCACGACCTGACCGGCCTGGACATTCGAACGACCGGCGACTTCGATGCCGTCGCGTTCAACGACTACCTGTACTTGATCTACGTCCATCCGAACGGCCCGTCCCAGACGCCCGGTGGCGTGCATATCAGCAAGTGCAAGCGAGACACCTATGGCTGCACAGCGGCGGCCGCCGACTGGACGGAGTGGGGGCTTGGCCAAAAGTACAAGTACCTTGGTTTCGGCGCGCAGCCCGGCATGGCTGCGGATGTCGGCGCGGGGCTCAACGGCCTCGCAGCCGCCGAAGCTACCGAAGAGTTCTTGTATATCGCCTTTGCAGGCGCATCGACCCAGAACGACGAGCGGATCGGCTTGAAACGGATTGATGCCGCCGACCTCGTCGGT
>JAGQPF010000106.1 GCA_020426845.1 Planctomycetales bacterium | reverse complement strand
TGCTGGCCTCGTGGCATGATCAGATTGCCGAGGATGCGCGCCATTCAGCGGTTCTGCATGCCGATGAGACCGGATGTTCCAGTAGACGCGTACGACTGCAATCGTTCCGAGGAAAATCATGCGAAATTCTCCATACGTTTGCGGTTTGCTTAGTGTAGTGCTACACAATTAACCTAACTTAAGGCCGCTTGGCGCATCTTCCTTTGCAAAGGAGGAATCACCACGATGCGCCGAGCCGTCACCATCAAGCTCACCGAAGACCAGCGTCAGGAACTGACGCAGTACGCTCGCAGTCGAATCGAATCCGCGCGGTTGGTCAGTCGCGCCAAGATGATTCTGCTCGCGGCGGAAGGACTCGAGAATCAGGAGATCGCCGAGCAACTTGGCCTGCATCGAGTGACCGTTGCAAATTGGCGTCGACGGTTCGCCGCTGAGGGACTCGACGGCATTAAGCAAGAGCGTCCCGGACGCGGTCGCAAAGCGACTAAGCGTCGACACTGGGCACGCAGAATCATCGATACAACCCTGCACTCGACGCCCTCCAACGCAACCCACTGGAGCCAGCGAAGTCTGGCCGCGCATCTGGGGGTGAACCGCTCCATGGTGCAACGGGTCTGGAAGGAGCACCGGATTCGTCCCCATCGGGTCAAGGCGTTCAAACTCAGCACGGACAAGCGGTTCGTTGAAAAACTGGTGGACGTCGTTGGACTCTATCTCAGGCCGCCGGAGCATGCGGTCGTTCTCAGCGTCGATGAGAAGAGTCAGATTCAAGCCTTGGACCGCACGCAACGCGGCCTGCCCCTGATCAAGGGCCGTTGCGGAACCATGACCCACGACTACAAGCGGCATGGAACCACGACCCTCTTCGCCGCCATTGAAATGGCCACCGGCAAACTGATAGGCCAGTGCATGAAGCGACACCGCCACCAGGAATGGCTGAAGTTTCTAAAGCTGATCGACGCCGAGACGCCGGCCCACCTCGACCTCCACCTGATCCTGGACAACTACAGCACCCACAAACACGCCAGGGTCAAGGCCTGGTTGGAACGTCATCCGAGGTTCCACATTCACTTCATCCCAACCTCAAGCTCGTGGCTCAACGTGGTTGAGCGATGGTTCCGCGAGATCACGGTCAAGCGAATCAGGCGCGGCACGTTCCTCAGCGTCGCGAAACTTGAAGAGGCTATCTATGACTATATCGAGCAGCACAACGAGGACCCCAGGCCGTTCATCTGGACCGCGAATCTGGACACGATACTGCCGAAAATCGTCAGGGCGCACCAAGCTCTCGATAAGGCAAACATTCAGTGAACCACTACACTAGCAAGAAGCCGGATTGGCGAGGCAAAGATGCGCATTTTCGATTGGCAATGCTGAAAACAACTGACATCCAGCGTGATCGATTGACATTGTGTGTGAATGAAGAAGATGACGCTTGGAACTGCACACGTAAGTTAACTCTGCGCCCGAAAGATCTGACTATCGAATTTTATTTGAAGGACGGCACCATAGTAAAGCAGGAGTTTGTGGAAGACCACGTGGTGTTTTCGCCAAGTGGATTGCGGTGTGCGACATTTGCGATAAGTGCGCCTGTTCACACACGGCAGTTCAATCTCACTTCCAATATTCGCGATGGGTGGGAATCAGTGACAATAATAGCGGGCGTAGTTTATCCCGACGGGAGAATTGTAGTTGAGCGTGATGCGTATGATGTTGCGCGTTTTTTTTGTGATCGATTCTACGATCATCCATGCTCGGAAGAAGCTGAGGCCATAGGGTCCGCGCAAGAGTCCGAAAGGAAGTAGTACGCAATGGGCCTCCGAATCCTGCGCGGTTAGATCGAGCGCATGGACTTCACGCGGTACGACTGCGTCAATCAGACTGGGTGGGAATGAGT
>JAGQPF010000105.1 GCA_020426845.1 Planctomycetales bacterium | reverse complement strand
GCACTGCGCAACCCCGTAGCGCCGGCCGAGGCACGTCCCACCTGTACAACGCGCAATACGTTGCTCGTTCTGCATTGGCGGCCTCGCGCGAGGCCGCCAATGCTACGGTCGAAGCGGGCCTCTGCCGGCGCAGTGCGGCTGCTCACTTCCGCACGGGCGAGGGCGCCCATGCTACGCTGAATTGTGCCTTGGCCCGTGAATGGGGATTGCGCAGTCCTGGCTAAACCTGCTTGCGCGAAGCGGAAATCCGTTTGCGCTCGACGTCGACATCCAGCACCTTCACCTTCACGACGTCGCCCACCGAAACGACGTCGCTCGGGTCGCTGACGAACTGGTTCGCCAACTGGGAAATGTGAATCAGCGCGTCCTGGTGCACGCCGATGTCGACGAAGGCGCCGAAGTGCGTCACGTTCGTGATCACTCCCTCCAGAATCATGCCGGGTTTGACGTCGCTGATCTGCTGGACGCCCTCGCTGAACTTGGCGGCTCGAAATTCGCTGCGTGGATCGCGGCCCGGTTTTGCCAGCTCGGCGAGAATATCCTGCACCGTCAGCAACCCCGTTCGCTCGTCCACAAAGTCGGCGGCGTTCAGCTTGCCAACGAGCGTCGCATTGCCAACCAGCGCCGAAGACGGCACGCCGAGCAGCTCCGCCATGCGCTCGACGACATAGTAGCTCTCGGGGTGCACCGCCGAGTCGTCCAGCGGATGCTTGCCGCCCGCGATGCGCAGAAACCCGGCGGACTGCTGAAACGCTTTGCGCCCAAGCTTGGGCACCTCCAAGAGCTCCTCGCGAGCGTCAAACCGGCCGTGCTCGTCCCGATACTCGACGATGCGCTGCGCGAGCTTCTCGCCAATGCCCGCGACGTGAGCGAGCAGCGAAGCGCTGGCGGTGTTCAAGTCGACGCCGACCGAGTTGACGCAGGACTCCACTTCGCGGTCGAGCGACTTGCGCAGCGAGGTTTGATTGACGTCGTGCTGGTATTGGCCAACGCCGATCGACTTGGGGTCGATCTTGACCAGCTCGGCCAGCGGATCCTGCAGTCGATGTGCGATGCTGATGGCGCCGCGCACCGTCAGGTCCAGATCCGGATACTCGCGGGCCGCGAGCTCGCTGGCCGAATAAATGGAGGCGCCCGACTCGTTCACCATCACCTTGGTGATGTCCAGTCGGTGCTCGCGAATCAACTCACCCACAAAGGCGTCCGTTTCGCGCGACGCCGTGCCGTTGCCGATCGCGATCAGCCGCACTTGGTGACGGTGAATCAACTCGAGCAGTGTTTGCGCGGCGCCGGCCTTGTCGCTGCGAGGGGGCGTCGGATAGATAGTCGCGTTTTCGAGAAACTTGCCGGTGCCATCCACGACAGCGACTTTGCAGCCAGTGCGAAAGCCGGGATCCAGTCCGATGGTCACCAACGGCCCAGCGGGAGCGGCGAGCAGCAATTCGCGAAGGTTCTTGGCGAACACGGCAATCGCCTCCTCGTCCGCTTGCTCCTTGAGGGCCTGTAGCACCGTGGATTCCGCCGCAGGGTGCAATAGTCGCTCGTAGCAGTCCTCGACCGTGCGGTCCAGCTCGCCGTAAAAAGGTGAACGCCGATCAGGCGCCAGCATCTGTCGCAGCTTGCGAAGGGTAAACTCCTCGTCCAATTGAATGCCGACTCGCAGCACGCCGTCCGCCTCGCCGCGTTTCATGGCCAGCAGCCGGTGCGAGGGGACACGCTTGGCGGCCTCGTGGTGATCGAAATAGGCCTCGAACTTTTCGCCGATCTCCTGCTTGCCGCGTTTGACCTTAGAGACGACTTGGCCGAATCCCTTGGCTTGCTCGGCCATCCACGAACGCGTCTCGGCATCTTCCGACCAGGTCTCGGCGACGATGTCGCATGCGCCTTGCAAGGCCGCCTCGGCGTCGGGCACATCGCGCTCGGGGGCGACGAACCGGCGCACGAACTCGTGCTTATCCGACGGCAGCGGTGCTCGGCCGAGCAGCACGTCGGCCAAGTCCTGCAGTCCGCGCTCGCGAGCCTGCGTGGCGCGCGTGCGACGCTTTGGCTTGTAGGGCAGGTAGAGATCCTCGAGCTCCACCTTGTCGGCACAATGCAGAATCCGCTCTCGCAATGCATCGTCCAGCAGCCCTTGCTCGGCGATTGTCTTCAGGATGGTCTGCTTTCGCTGGCAGAGCTCCTTGGCCTTGTGGAGCTCGTCCTCGATGCGGCGCAGCGCAATCTCGTCCAATCCTTTGGTGGCTTCCATGCGATAGCGCGCGATGAACGGCAGCGTGTTCCCGTCCTCGAGCAGCTCAATGGCCGCGCGAATTTGCTGGGGCGTGGCCGACAAAGTCTCGACGAGGTGCTGGACAAGCAATTCCAAATGGAGCTCGTTCCAAAGATCTTCGCTCATCGTATTCTGGACGGGAAAGTGAGTTGGCGGGAAACAGACGCGGTTGCGGGAGCCGGCGTCGACGCGTCGACTGGGCTTCGTGGCGATTGCCCGCGCGATGTATAATACCGGGATCGAGGATCACGTGAAGGTCGCTTTGCTCACTCCACCTCTCCTCGCGCCCGCCCAACCACTTTTTCCTTCCTTGCTGCGAACGACGGTCCTCCTCCCGCCACTCCGCGTTACCGCCCACACACGCATTTGCCTGCGTCGCTTCCCACCCCTCCTGCAACCCGCTCCGTCCTATGAATCATCTTCGCGCAGCCGGCGCGCTCGCAATTTTGGGGATCCTCATCGGCTCACCAGCGTCCACGGCGGAGTCCTTGACGTTTGAACGAGACATCCGGCCGATTTTTCGCGCGCATTGCTTCGACTGCCACGGCGCGTCGGAGGAGCTGGAGGGAGGCCTGGACCTGCGGCTGGTTCGATTGATGAAGCAGGGTGGCGAGAGCGGCCCGGCGCTGGACGACGCCCAGCCCGCTCAAAGCTTGCTGTTGGAGCGCGTTCGCTCCGGTGAGATGCCTCCGGGTGACGCTCGAGTGTCACAAGCGGAGCTGGATGTGATCGCGCGCTGGGTTGCGGCGGGCGCTCCCACCGCGCGGCCAGAGCCGGCGACGATCGGGAAAGGACTGGGGATCACCGCTGAGGAGCGAGAGTTTTGGTCGTTTCAGCCGATTCAGCGGCCCGAGATTCCGGCATTGTCCGGCGAGACCGCCGGTCAGGCTCGGACGCCGATTGATGCCTTGATTCTGTCAGCCATGTCCGAGGGCGGCCGGTTTTCCGCCGATGCCGACCGCGCGAAGTTAGTCCGCCGAGCTTATTTGGATTTGATCGGCTTGCCGCCGAGCTTTGAAGAGACGCGCCGCTGGACCCAAAGCAGCTCGGAGCATTGGTATGAGCAGCTTGTGGACGAACTGTTGAGCTCGCCACATTACGGCGAACGCTGGGGCCGCCACTGGCTGGATGTGGCCGGCTACGCCGACTCCGAGGGCTACTCGGTCGCCGACCAGCAGCGCTCCTGGGCCTGGCGTTACCGTGACTGGGTCGTCAAGGCGCTGAACGAGGACAAGCCGCTGGATCGGTTCATCGCCGAGCAGCTGGCAGGCGATGAGTTGTGTGGACCTCGCGAAGGCGACTGGACATCCCGGCAGATTGAGCTGTTGTCGGCCACCGGGTTTCTGCGGATGGCGGCGGACGGAACCGGCAGCGGAGCGAATCATGAGGAGGGCCGCAATCAGGTGGTGGCCGACACGGTTCGTATCGTCTCCAGCTCGCTGCTGGGCATGACCGTGCACTGCGCACAATGCCACGATCATCGCTACGATCCGATCCCTCAAGTCGACTATTACCGGCTTCGCGCCGTATTCGAGCCCGCGCTCGATCCCAAGGCCTGGAAGACTCCCGAAGCGAGGCGAGTGTCGCTGTACACCGAGGCCGATCGCCAGCGCGCGGCCGAGGTGGAGTCCGAGGCGCAGACGTTGTCCAAGGCCCGCGCGGCGAAATTGGCCGAGTACATGACGGCGGCGTTGAAGATGGAGCTGGGAAAGTACGAGGAGCCGCTCCGCGGCCAGCTGCAAGCGGCCTACCAAGCGCCGGGGAATCAACGCAGTCCCGAGCAACAGCAACTGCTCAAGCAACACCCCAGCGTCAACATCACGCCCGGCAACCTGTATCAGTACATCCCGGATTCGAAGACCGAATTGAAGAAGCTGGACGACGAGATTGCCTCCGTGCGCGCGAAAAAGCCGGTGGAGCAGTTCGTGCGAGCGTTGGTTGAGCCCAACGGCCATCTGCCGGTGACCCACCTGTTCCACCGTGGCGATCCGCAACAGCCGAAGCAGCCGGTGCAGCCCGGGGGCCTGCAGGTGGCCGCCGAGGAAGGTCACGTGCCGGAGTTTTCCGCAGACAACTCCGAGTTGCCAACCAGCGGACGGCGCCTCGAACTGGCGCGGTGGCTGGCGAGCGAGCGCAATCCGCTGTTTGCTCGAGTGATGGCCAATCGCATCTGGCTGCATCATTTCGGCAAGCCTTTGGTCGACACGCCGTCGGATTTCGGGCGGCTCGGCGCGCGGCCCACGCACCCACAATTGCTCGACTATCTCGCCAGCGAGCTGATGAATGGCTGGAGCCTGAAACGGCTGCATCGGGAGATCATGTTGTCGACCGTCTATCGACAGGAGGGCGAGACGACGCGCGCCGTCGGGCCCGCCGCCGAGTACCAATGCAAGCCGCTGGTGCGCCTGGACGCCGAGATGATTTGCGACGCGATGCTGGCCTCCGTCGACGGCTTGCAATGGGAGCTGGGTGGAGCGCCTGTGCCGGTGACGGTTGACTTTGTAGGACAAGTGGTCGTCGAGCAACAGCGGCGTCGCAGCTTGTACGTGCAATCACGCCGCAGCCAGCCGGTGTCCGTGATGCGAGCGTTTGACCAGCCGGTGATGGAGACCAACTGCGAGCGTCGTTCGGTGTCGACCGTCGCCACGCAGTCGCTGATGTTGATGAACAGCGACTTTATCGTCGAGCAAGCGTCGCGGCTGGCTCGTCGCGCCCGCCGGTTGGCGGAGCCCATGCCGGCTGCACAACTGACGGATCTGCCGCAAGTGCCGGCGCCGTTTGCGTCGGCCTGGAGTTACGGGCACGGCCGCTGGGTGGCTGAGCAGTCGCGAGTGGACTTCACCGCCCTGCCCCATTGGACCGGCAGCGCCTGGCAAGGCGGCGACAAGCTGCCGGACGCGCAATTGGGCTTTGCATTCCTGCAGGCATCGGGCGGCCATCCCGACGCACCGGAACGGAGCGTGATTCGTCGCTGGACCGCGCCCCTTGCGGGCGTCGTGCGCGTCTCCGGCGCGCTGAGCCACCCTAGTCCCAACGGAGATGGGGTCCACGGGCTGCTCGTGCATTCAAGCAAGGATCGAGCTCAGGCGGTTGCCGGCGCCGCCTGGACCGCGGCGCACGGCAGCGTCGAGACCAATGTTGAGGCGGTGGAGGTGCAGGCGGGCGACACGTTGGATTTGATCGTCGAATCCGGCTCGACCATCACCTCCGATTCGTTTGCGTGGCGAGCGACGCTGGAGCTAACCGCCGGCG
>JAGQPF010000104.1 GCA_020426845.1 Planctomycetales bacterium | reverse complement strand
CGTTTCCATCATCGCAGGGCCTACTGCCCATTATGACGAGATTCGCCCGCATGCAGTTTGCCGAAAACGCACTCCCCCGCCAGCAAGGGGGGCGATCTGGGATGCTTGTTGTGGCACAGGCTGTAGGGCGGCCCTGCCGGGCCGCCTGAAGCGCATGGCACCAGGCTGCCAGCCTGTGCTGGCATTCGCGCACAGGCTGTTGTGCCACAGGCTGCCAGCCTGTGATGACATTCTCGCAAAGGCCGTAAGCGGCGACCCCGCCCCTGAGCGAGCAGCCGCTCAAATCGCGCGTAGCATCGACGTCCTCGCGCGTGCGCGGCGAGCAGACGGGTTCCACCGCCCAGCCGCCGACTGGTAGGAGAGAATAGGCCGGCGCAATGGGGTTGCGCACTCCTGCACGGGCGAGGGCGCCCATGCTACGCGCGAGGACGCCCAAGTCGTTTGGCCGGTGAGAGCCTGTGAACATCGCAATCACAGGCTGGCAGCCTGTGCCACGACCTGTGCCATGCGTGAATCGGAATTGACGGCTTTGCCTCGGCCGCCTATTCTCTGCCGCCCGGTGGGCCGGAGTTCGCCTGCCCTATGGAACTCACGCAACACGGACGACAAGGAGGCGGCCATGCGCACTTGGAACGGATTCGCAACGCTCGTTTGGCTGACCGTCTGCGTCTGCGTCTGCGGCGCCACCTCTCACGGTCAGATGCCTGCCAGCCAAGGAGCGGCTTCGGCTCCGGCCGTGAATCTGTTTCGAGTCGACACTCAGCTGTTCCGCGCCGGCGAGCGAAAACCGTTGCTCAGCACACGGTCGCTGTTTCGCCGCTCTGGTCAGTATATCGTCGCGTATGACTTCATCCTCACGGACGATGGAGAAATCACGGTGCTCGACATGGGCGCCCAACAGCGCTTCATCCTGGTGTCGCCGGCCAGAGGCGTACTGACCTACGTGCCGCTCATGCATCTCGCCACCTTCACCATGAAGCAACGAGAGCGCGCGAGAGAGCAGGATCGCGAGCTGTTCTTTCCCAATTTCGCCGAAACAAAGTCAGGGGATACGATTCGCTTTGCCAGTCCCCGGATGTTCTATGACGTGGAGGTGGCGAACCCGCCCATCCAGGGCGCCCATGGTCTTTACCAGGAGTTTGCGAACTGGGTCGCCAAGCTCAATTCCATGCGAGTGCGCGATCGCAACATGCCTTCTTTCGGCCGCGAGTTCGTCAACCAGCGCGTCGCGGATCATGGCAAAGTGCCGGCCAAGGTGCGGCGAATCACCGTCGAGAACAACCAGCGCATGGAGTACTGGACGACCCACGAGTACACTGTAGGCTGGCAGGATGAGGACGAGTCGCTGTTGTCCCGACTGAACGAACAGCTCAGCTCGTTTCGAGAGGTCTCCGTCGAAGACTACTTCATTCCCAAGCCAGCAGCACAGGACGAAGTCGCCTCCAAGTAATTGGACTGTCATTGCAGAGTCACGACTCGCGAGGAATCGGCATGCAGATCGAAATCTATGGCTGCCGATTGGAACTCGTCCAAGGCGATGTCTCTGAGCAACAGGTCGACGCGATCGTCAATGCGGCCAACTCACGCTTGGCGGGCGGCAGCGGAGTGGACGGCGCCATCCATGCTCGCGGTGGCCCGACGATTATCGAGGAGACTCGGCGGCGCTATCCCGGCGGTTGCCCAACCGGCTCGGCCGTCGCCAGTGGCCCGGGAGAGTTGCCGTGCCGACTGCTGATCCACGCCGTCGGGCCGATCTGGCACGGAGGCGGCCAAGGCGAGCCGGAGCAATTGCGCGGCGCCTACCGGAAGAGCCTGGAGCTTGCCACGGAGCACTCGTGCGAAAGCGTCGCCTTTCCCGCGTTGAGCACCGGGGCCTATGGCTATCCCAAATCTCAGGCCGCTAACGTCACACTCGCTGCCATTCTCGACTTCCTGGCCGAGCATGCCGCGCCCGCGGTCGTGCGGCTCGTACTGTTCACACAGGAAGACTACAAGCTCTTCTCGGCCGTGGCCAAGGAACGCGTCGACAAGCGCAAAGGTTGAGCCGTCGCCATGCGGAGTTATAATCCCGCCTAGCAATAGCGTGTCGTGGTGCAGGTTGCCGACATGTCGTGTTGCAGGCTGCCAGCCTGCAACTGCTTATCGTGGCGCAGGCTGGCAGCATGTCGTGGTGCCAATCATCACAGGCTGGCAGCATGTCGTGGTGCAGGCTGCCAGCCTGCAACTGCCAATCATCACAGGCTGCCAGCATGTCGTGGTGCAGGCTGCCAGCCTGCAACTGCCAATCATCACAGGCTGGCAGCCTGTGCTACGACGAAATTCGCCCAACCTGCCGCTTCCCCGAGGACCCTCGCCATGAGATTGTTGTTCGGTGTGACCATTGCGATGTCGTTGTTCTGCGTCCTTGCTCCAGCCGCTCCTGCGGAAGGAGCCGACGGAGACGACCAGGCAGCGTGGCACGTCGGCGTTTCCGTTCGCGACATCACGCCCACCGAGCCGATCTGGATGGCCGGCTATGCGGCGCGGACCGAACCGTCGGAAAGCGTCGAACAGCCGATCCACGCCAAGGTCTTGGTGGTGCGCGACCGGAACGACGGCTTGGCAGCGATCGTCACCTTCGACCTGATCGGCATTACACCGGAGATGCGAGTCCAGATTGCCGAGCGAGCCGCCAAGGCCGGCATCGACGGCAATAGTCTGCTGCTGAACGCCTCGCACACACATTGCGGGCCGGAGCTGCGAGACGAGCGACTGATTCGCTTCGGCATCGATGCGCGGTATGCGGCATTGAGTCGCCAGTATGTGCGGAAGTTGTGCGAACAAGTCGGCGACGCCATCGACGAGGCTGCCAAGCATCTGCAACCTGCGACGTTGAAGTACACGCACGCCCGGGCCGGCTTTGCCATGAACCGGCGGCTGCCCACCGAAAACGGATTCATCAACAGCCCCAATCCCGATGGCCCCGTCGACCATTCGGTGCCTGTGCTGCGAGCGGAGAGCGCCGACGGAAAACTGCTTGCTGTCCTGTTTGGGTACGCTTGCCACAACACGACGCTCTCGTTCAACAAGATCTGCGGCGACTACAGCGGCTACGCCCAGGCATACGTGGAGGAGCGTCATCCGGGCGCGGTGGCCATGTATGTCAACGGCTGCTCGGCCGACCAAAACCCGTACCCTCGCCGCACCTTGGAGCTGGCTCAGCAGCACGGTCGCGCGCTGGCGAACGCCGTGGAAACGGCGCTCGAGACCCGCGCCGTGCGTGAAGTTCGCGGGCCGCTGGGCACGTCGCTCCAACACGCCACGCTGGATTTTGCCGCGGCGCCGACGGCCGAGCAGCTGGAGGCCGAAATCAAATCTTCCAATAAGTACGCGCGGTTTCACGCGCAGACGATGCTCGAACAACTGAAGCGTCACGGCAACATCCCCACCACCTACGACTGCTTTCCCGTCCAGACCATTCGGTTCGGCAACGACCTGACATTGGTGGCTTTGTGCGGCGAATCGGTCGTGGACTATTCCCTGCGGCTCAAACGCGAGCTGGCCGGAAATGAAACGGGAAATGCAACGGGAAATGCAACGGGAAATGCGACCGAAGATGCGGCTGAAAGTGCGGCTGTTTGGGTCGCGGGATACTCTAATCACGTCTTCGGATATTTGCCGAGTCTGCGGGTGCTGAAAGAGGGCGGATACGAAGGCGGAGGCGCGATGCTCTATACCTCGTTCCCCGGCGCCTTTAGCGAATCGGTCGAAGACCGCATCATGTCAGCGGTGCGATCGACGCTTGAAGCTTCGCGGAAGCAACAGGCTGCCGCAACGGCGCGTTGACCTCAGTTCGAAAAGCCGGAGAAGTTCGTCGCGGTCCACCGCCGCATGCGTTGCCAAAGTGAGCGGTGGCGCGTGTGAATGCAGACGTCGGCGAGTCCTCCTAGCAGCAACGACTCCGGGTCCTCAAGCGAGATTCGCACGGCAAACCAAGTCTCAATCGCCTCAATCGAGCCATCGCTTCCCACTTGCCCGGCCAGCAGTCTCGCGGCGGTCAATTCGGCCGGCGGCCGCTCCAGATCGACTTCGGAGATTTCGACGACTCGCCCACGCCGAGCGGCTACTCCGCTATGTGCGGCAATCGTGACCGCTTGGCCCACCCGCGCCAGGGCAATATCGTGCTGCCCGACCACTGCCAGCAACTCCAGCTCCCCGGGTTCGCCGATGACGGCGAGCTCGTCGTTTGCCTCCACCGCGATGCCTCGGTTCTCGGTCGCCAACAGGTCGAGTCGGGAGCTTGCCTTCGCATCGTGGACCGCGACATCTGGCCGGTGTGGCGAGCGCGCGGGCCACAGCAGGCCCGACTGCGGCGCCTTCACCTCGAGCAACATGGCGTCTTGACGCAACGACTCGAGCCGCTGACGCGCCGCCGTCACTTGTCGTGCGACGATGTCGGCCTCGCCCTCCAACTCCGGCGCGTTGGCGCCAAGCTCACGCAACGCATCCTGGCGCCGTCTGACGAGATCGAACGCCACTTCCGCCGCCAACAATTCGCGTTGCAGCTCGGCATCTTCGAGTCTCGCCACGGTCTCGCCGGCTTCAACTCGCGTCCCCAAAGGCTGCGCCCAAGCGAGTGTTCCCCCGGCCAGCGCGCGAACCGACGCGGCGCCATGCGGCTGGACGACGGCCACCGCCGTCACTCCATGCGGCATTTGCCACGCGAGTAGCGAACCGGCGATTAATGCCGCCGCACTGCTGATCAACGCCGCCCGCGCGGGCCGAAATCCTCGCCCCGGGCCCGACGAGCCGCCCTCTCGCGCTCGCCGCAACGCGCCCATGACGGCCGGTCCTGCGAGCCTCGCGCCGACCATGGCCAAGCACCAGTGCGCCAACACTTCCAGTCCCCACGGGCGCAGTGCGCTCCACAAGGCCCACCAGATCACGGCCAGCACAAACAACTGGTAGGCGACCGACGCCAGTCCGTACGGCAGCAGCAAGTGATCGGGAGCTGGACGGTCGGGACGACTTTCGCCGGATGGCGTCACACACTTCCACAACGCTGCCGCCAATCGACGCCGCGAACGCTGAAATAGATTGGGCGTCTCCCAATAATCCGCGAGCATGTAGTAACCATCGTATCGCAACAACGGATTCCCGTTGAACAGCACGGTATTGACCGAGCCGATCACGGCGACCGAGAGCGACACCGAGTGCAGCCAGCCGGGATCGGAGCACCACCACAGCCAAAAGCCCAAGCTCGCCAGCAACAGTTCCACGGCAATGCCCGCCCCGCTTACGGCAATGCGACGCCATTTGTCGCGCACGAGCCAGACGTCGGTGACATCGCAGTAGAGACAGGGCACGCCGACCAGCAACATCACGCCCAACTCGCGACACTGTCCGCCTACCCGGTGACAAACGACAGCATGCCCGAGTTCGTGGAGAACCTTCATAAGTCCGAGGGCGACGCCCATGCCTAGCAGTTGATTCGTGGTGAGCCACTCGCGTGAGCTCGGCAGCGCCGCAGCGACCTCCGGCAGATGCAGCAGGGCAAACAGCGCGGTCGCGAGCACCAACAACCCGGCCGCCGCGGCGAATGGGGCTGACACAAGCCAGGCGATCCGAGGCAACAGCGCGTGGAGCCACGGCGCCGGATTGAGTCCGCGGAAGCGAATCGCCAACGGGTTGGACCATCGCGACCAGCGACTTTGGCTTGCGTGCTGACGGCTGCGTTGCAGCAACCACTCGGCCTGCCCCTCGCCGCTCGAGGCCAACAACCCCTCGCGATGCAGCAGCGCTACAAACGCCTCCAATTCCCGCCGCGCAACCCGCCGCGGCGCGAAGCGATCGGAAACGCGGCGCTCCAATTCTTGCCAACCGATCGGCGCCTCCAACTGGCGCAGAATGAACGCCTCCACCTCGTGCAGCTGGTAGTACCGTGACGCGATGGGGTCACACACCGTCTGGCACGACTCGCCGCGCACCTCCGCCGAGACGAACTGCAAGTCGGCGCGACAACGCAATGGAATGGCGGCTGTGCTCACAGGATCGACGCTCAGGATCGAACGAATGGTTCAAGAACACCCACGGGCAATCGGAGCGGTCTTCGTACGCGGAGGGATTGCAGGACGGACTGGAAGTCCGTCCTACGAAGGAAAAACGCTGGTTCGCGGGAGCTTTCGCGATTCATCTTCTTTCTGACTCGACTGCGATCTCCAACTGGCCCTTCATACCGGGCCGCAGAGCGCGCTCGCGGTTTTCAACCTCTGCCCAAACGCGAACTCTTCCCTGCAATGCGCTGATGTCGCGATGCAAGTAGGTCACCACTCCTTGATAGAGCTGTGGCTGGCCGGTGGCATCGGTCACAAACTTGACCGGCCGACCCGTCAGCGACTGCTCGGCGATGGCCGCCAATGGCAGCAGACCCTCGATCCGCATGCGGTCCGTGCGAGTCAATTTGGCCACCGGATCCCCCGGCCGCACCCATTCGCCTCGTTGCTTCAATAGATGCGTCACCTCACCGTCGAGAATCGCAGGCACTCGGCAACGGGCGATCGCCATTTGGGCGAGCGTCCGCTGCGTCTCCAACCTGCGTACTTCAAGCAGCTTGCCATCGTGCACGTGCCGCGCATGCCGCAGCTGCAAGTCGGCCTCGTCGCGCGCCAACTGCAGCCTCGAAACTTCCGCTTCCGAGACGACGGCGCCCACTCGGCCGACTTTGTCCGTCGCCCGCTTGAGCTCCTGTTCGGCCAGCGCCAGCCGCTTCTGCGACAACTCGACTTGCAACGGACTTTGCGCCTCATGCCGCGCCTTTTCCAAATCGATCTCCGCCACTTGAAGCTCGAGCTTCAGCTGGCTCGCGTCCACCAGCGCCAACGTGTCATCCAAGCGGACCAGCTGCCCTTCGTGGACTTGCCACTCCAGGATCGGCCCCTCTGAATGCGCGGGAGCTTCGACCACAATCGCTGTCACCAACGCGCTTTCCAGTCGAATCGGTTCGGCAGCGCCGGCGCGTCCTCCCCAACAAGCGATGGCCAACATGATGGCTGGCGCGAACCCGTTCAATCTGCTTCGCATCGGTACTCCCCGCTTGCCAACTCAAAGGAACAGTTTTCGCCGCGCAAACTCGTAGACCTGGTGGAACCAGACGAATGCGCGAGTGCGCCGGCCGCAAAGCAACCGAGCGTTCACCGTGGCGCCGGCGAGCAGCGTCTCGGGCAATTGGTCGCCCGCCACGGCAACTGTCACCGGCAAATACGATCGCCCGTCCTCGTGAACCGTTGCCCGCGCGCCGAGCTCCGCCACCACCCCCTGTCGACTCAGCTCGGGCTCCGACGCTAGGCGGAACAGAACCTCCACTTCTCCCTCCGCCAATTGCTGCCGCAAATGCCAGAAGCGAGACTCAAGCAGATCCAGCTCCAACTGCCACGGGCCGTCGGAATCGTCAATTCGCAAGACCATCTGTCCACGACGCAGCTGGCGGCTTTCCCAATCGCGACGCAGCTCCCAGGACACCACCTTGCCGTCGAGCGGACTGACGACTCGCAATTGCACAAGCTGTTGGTTGGCGAGCTCAAGCTGCCGCTCAACCCCTTGCAGTTGCTCCTTCAACTGACGCTCCTCGGCAGCGAGCCGTTCGGACTTCTCCAGCGCCTCGGAACTCCGGGTGCTCAGTAATTCCAACGCAATCGCCTCCAGGCGACTCCTGACCACGTCGCGCTGCCCCTCCAGCGCGACGAGCTCCCGTTCCCAACCGAGATTTCGCAGCTGAAACAGCGGCGTCCCCCGCTCCACCCGATCGCCATGCCCGACAAACAAGCGGTCGACCATCCCTTCGGCAGGCGAAAAGACATGCTGGCGAACCACCGGCTGCAACTCGCCTCTCGCCTCCAGACGGAATGGGATCGAGCGAGTCATGAACCACACGACGGCCGCCAGCCCGACGAGCAACATCGCCAGACGCAGCAACGACCGCGGCGTCGAATCGATCCCCAGGCGACGAAGCAGACGACGGGATGGAAGCGAGCGCGTTACCGCCAAGGCAACCCGGTCGACGGCGTGCGTCACCCGCGCTTGCTCCAACGCATCGGGGCAGCGGCTCATCCAATCGAGCAGCGCAGCGCCGACCAGGCGGCCCTGTGAGTTGCGCAGCGCCAGGACAGCGTACGCGCGCGCGTTGGTCACTTCACTGTAGTGATCCATCGCCTTGCAAAGTTGCGGCGGATGTAGATCGTCTGCCGTTTCCGGTTCGTCACTTTCGCGCGGCAGCCCCTCCCACAACGATTCGTTCATCACAAGCGCCATGCTCGTCAACTGCCGGCCGGCAATGATGGTGGCAGACCGACTGTCAATGGAGTCGACTCCCGTGACCGCGAGCGGTCGAAATCGTCGCCCCTCGGCCCGCCAAATCGCCGCCCGATCGCAGCCAATCACCATCGGCAGTCGGTTCGCGGCGACGTATGCCACCTCAAGCAGCCCGTCTGCCTCAAACAGTTGGCTCGAAAACCGGTCCAGCAAACGCCAGTGCTCCAGGTCAGCCGACAGTCGCCTGGATTGTTGGCGCAAAAAGTAATCATCCGCCAACTCGGCGATGCCAGCCAATGTCTCCTGCGCGGCTTGAATCTCTGCGGACGTCAAGTTGGCAGCGACATCGCGCGAAAACGCCACCGCCAACACGCCCTCCGGATCATCGCGGCCGCCCAGAGGTGTGGCAAGCACCAAAGCGCGATGTTGCGGCAAGGTGGCCTGCTGGGGACGGCCCGTCGAGATGGCCAGCCGCAGCAGGTGCTCATTGATTCGCGACTCCTCCGGATCGGAGAGCCAGTTCCCCAAGTGCAGTTGGTAGTCCCCCAGCATCTGCCCGTCATGCTCCAGCCACACGCCTCCGCCCTGTGCGCCGGTCGCCGCCAGCGCGCTGAGCACCCACGCCTCGCTCATTTCGCGCTGGCATGACGCCTCGCGGCTCTGCCGAAGCAGATCGGCAAAGATCTGTTCAAGCTGGGAAGATGGAGATTCTGGAGACATAACCTCTGGCGATCGGAAGAGGCAGCACGAAGACTGGGCGCCGTTTGCCGGAACAGGTGTTCAACAGCTCGTAGACCTCAGTATATCTGTGGTCTCTTCCGTTGTGCCCGATTTCGCCGTTCGGCCCCGGCTTATCCGACCGACAACTACACGGCCTGCGCAAGATGCGACAAACAAGCGGAGTTTGCCGATTTTTTCAATTATTAGATTGGCGTTGTTTTTTCGCTTTGGGAAGAGCTTGCGGTCAGCCGATGTAAGGGATGATCCCCCAGCATCACGCGAGTCCTCCATGCCCAGGCTGTTTCCCATCTTGGCCTTGCTGACCCTTGCCCTGTGCGGTTGCACCGCGCGGTGGAGTCACCCCGGCACAGACCTGGCCGACTACCAAGCCGCCGTGACGCAGATCGAGTATCCGACGCTGGACTGCGAACTGCCGGAGGAGACAACTTCGCCGCCACTCACGATTCACGACTACCGGCAGACCGACTATTGGGATCTGACTCTGGACGAGGCAGTGCAGATGGCGCTGCAAAGCTCCAAGGTGCTTCGCGACTTGGGCGGTCGGGTGCTGTCGGCGCCCGATTCGGTCGATTCGATCTACAGTCCGGCGCTGGTGGAGACGGACCCGCGGTTCGGCGTCGAAGCGGCGTTGAGTGCCTTTGATGCTCAATGGAAGTCGGGAGCTTACTTCGAAAACAACGATCGGGCCCTCAACAATCAGTTCCTGGGCGGCGGCACCCGAAAGCTACAGCAGGACCTGGGAAACTTCGAGACCTCGCTTTCCAAACGGACCGCGACCGGCGGTGAATATCGACTGAAGCATTCGTGGGACTACGACGCGAATAACGCTCCGGGCAACGAGTTTCCCAGCGCGTGGACCGTCATGCTCGACGCCGAGTTCACGCAACCGTTGCTGCGAGGACAGGGACTTGAATTCAACCGAGTTTACGGTCCCGATGGCACTCCCGGCCTGCCCCGTGGCGTGCTGGTGGCCCGCATGAATACGGACATCTCGCTCGCCGAATTCCATACGGCGGTGCGGCAGTTGATTAACGATGTCGAGACGACGTATTGGGAGCTTCAATTCGCTTATCGCGATCTGGATGCCAAGTTGCGGGCGCGCCATCGGGCGCTCAAGACGTGGCACGTGATTGCGGATTGGAAGGAGCGAGGCCGCGTGGGCGGCGAGGCGGACAAAGAGGCCGCTGCCCGCGAGCAATACTATCGACTGCACTCGGACGTTCAGCTCGCTCTGACCGGCAGGGCGATGGATGATGTGCGGAGCACCAACTTTCGCGGCCAAGGTGGCGTACAAAGCCAAGAGCGTCGGCTGCGGCTGCTCATCGGCGCGCCGATCAACGACGGCCGGCTGATCCGCCCTGTCGACAAGCCCTCACTCGCTCGCGTCGAATACGATTGGACCGATGTGCTCGCCCGCGCGATGGTGCTCAATCCCGACCTGCTACGACAACGGTGGGTGGTCAAACGCCAGGAAACCGTCGCCAAAGCAACACGCAACTTGCTGCTTCCCGAAGTCAACGTGCTGGGACGCTATCGCTGGCGAGGCTTCGGGCACGACCTGCTGGACACCGACCGAGGCAATCCGGCGAACGACAACGCCTTCGACGACCTGACCGGCGGCGACTTCCAAGAATGGCAGCTCGGCATGGAGATGCTGATGCCGGTCGGCAATCGACAGGGGCATCTCGCTTACCGAAACGCCGTGTTGTCGGTCGCTCGCGAACGCGCCTTGCTCGAGGAACAACAACGCCAGGTGACTCACCACCTTTCGGCGGCTCGCGGCGACCTGGAGTCGTCCTACGAGATGGCTCGCACCCAATACAATCGGCTCGTCGCCGCCCACGATCAACTGCGAGCTCTTGAGACACTCGCCTCCGACCCCGAGCCGAATCAGCTCGCGAGGCTGATCGACCAGTTGCTGGTGGCGCAGCGCACGCTGGCGGACGCTGAAACGCGATACTACCGCGAGCTGGCGGGCTACGAAGTCGCCAACAAGAACATCCACTACTACGTCGGCTCGCTGCTATCTCGCAACGGCGTGCATCTGATGGAGGGCGAATGGCCCGAAAAGGCGTATCACGACGCCGCGGAAAAACGCGGTCTATCGGTTGAGCGATACCCGCAGGCCCTGCGGGCCGGCCCGACGGTAGTGGAAACCAGTACGGCAATCAACGTAACTGAACCGTCGTCGGCAGCCACCTCGCCCTGAGGCAACAGCCCCGCAAGGGGCGACAGAACGCTAGCCATGGGCGCGAGCCGGCGCCGCGCGTCCGTCGAACCGCGCACCTCACGCGCAACAGCCCCGCAAGGCAACGCTGTGAAGCATTTTACGCGGCTGCCGCCTGGGTATGCTGAGCCAGCATTTTTCGCTCAGAGCTGGCCAGTTTTCGTATTGTTGGCTCCCCCAGTTCTTTTTTGTCGGGGTTCTTCGGACG
>JAGQPF010000103.1 GCA_020426845.1 Planctomycetales bacterium | reverse complement strand
CGGCGCAATCGGGTTGCGCAGCGCTGCACGGGCGAGGGCGCGCGAGGGCGCCCATGCTACGCGGAAGCGCGCCTCGGCCGGCGCAATGGGTTGCGCAGTGCTGCACGGGCGAGGACGCCCATGCTACGCGCGAGATTGTCGTGGTGCAGGCTGCCAGCCTGCAATCTGCGCTCAAGACCACAACATTCACAGGCTAGCAGCCTGTGCCACGGGCACGGCCAGCGCAACTTGCTCGTGCTTCAGTCGTTGCACGAGCGTCGCGACTCCATGTCCAACAACATGCGAACGGCTTCCGCGGCGTTGTCCATTCCGCCTATCGCGGACACAAAACGCTCCGCCGCCTGCAACTGATCGGCGCCAACTCCCGCTCGCAGCGCATGAAGCGATGCCTGCAACATGGACAAGTCCATATCGGCGCCGGGGGTGGGGTCGAGAGGGGGCACTAGCAAACTCAATGGGGAGCGACGGGAGAGGAGACAAACAAGCGCGTTCGCGCAGCAGACGTTTCTCGGCCGCTGTTGCGACAACTCACGGCATCGGCTGCGCAGGCCCCTGTCCGTGAGTCGAAGCTGTCGTGCCCTCACATCCCGTCAACGAGCTTACTGAAGCTCGCGAATCAAGTCGAGGATCCGCTCGAGTTGGTCGACACCGCCGACTTTATCGACCAGTCGACGCACTTCGGCGAGCTGCCGCAGGGAAATGACCTTGTCGGATGATGCAATGGATGAGCGACGGCTGCGTTTCTTTAAGGTCGACTTGATCATCGAGACATACTGAGCGGTGACTTCGACGCCCCGCTGCTGCAGCAAAGAGGCGATCACGGCCGGCTTCAGCTCGGGACGCGACTTCAGCATGTCCCGAATCTCGGCTGACTTGTTGACGCCATCGCTGCCGGCAGTCCTTCCAGGGCGTTTCTTCACGGGCGCCTTGGTCGCGGCCGTCTTGGGCGCGCCGTCCGAGGAACGCTTTTTCCGGGAGATGGATGCTCGTTCTGCCGTCGGGCTTTTCGCCCGCTTTTTCTTCTTTTTCGCCATTACAGCTGCCCGGGGCCAATGCAATCGGAAACACTACCGCGACAATGAGGCACCTGCCTCGCCGCGTCAAACTCGTCAAACGCTTGCCAACTCTTGGTGAGGCATTTCAAACCGATGTCACCGTCTACCTGCGGCGCATAGAGGCCCGAATGCTTGTCACTAGTTTATAGGATTCCCGGGCGACGTGGCCACCCTCGAGGATTGCGGCCGAACCCCGGCTGACGACTCGCCCCCAAAGGCTACAATGCACGCAGCATGACGCTCTCACGCTGCACTCCAACCGCTGATCGGTTACGTGACAAGAATGACAAGTGTTGTATTCATTGGCGATTTCCAAGGCATCAACGGTTTTCTCGGCACGCGCGGCTCGCTCATGCTCGACGTGGTCGTGCTGGCGATGCTGGCGGTGATCCCCGTGCTGGCCTGGAGCGTCAACCTCGCCAAGCGCGGCCAGTATGCGTTGCACAAGAAGGTGCAGGTGGCGTTGGCGACGGTCTTGTTGCTGGCCATCGTCGCCTTCGAGGCCGATCTGCGAGTCTTTACGGATTGGCGGCAACGCGCCGCTCCCTCGCCGTACTACTCGGCGGATCAGTGGAGCGCTGTTTGGCTCTCGCTGATTGTGCACCTGGCGTTCGCCATCCCCACCTTTGTGCTCTGGGTGCTGGTGGTTGTCGGCGCGCTGCGAGGATTTCCTCAGCCGCCCGCTCCGTCAGCTCACAGCGGCCGGCACCGCAAGTTGGGGAAGCTCGCCGGCATCGGCATGTTCGGCACCGCCGTCACGGGCTGGGTGTTCTACTACTTGTCGTTCGTAGCGGCCTGAGCCGCCGCTTCGCCCGACCTCGATGAAACGCACTCTTGGCCGAGTGGCGGAATTGGCAGACGCAGGGGACTTAAAATCCCCCGGGAGGCAACTCCTGTACGGGTTCGAGTCCCGTCTCGGCTACCTTTAATCTGCGGTTGCTCACGCTCACCTCGACGCAACGTCGGCGAGCACTTCGCGCAGAAAGTCGTTCACCTCCCGGGCATGCGTGAGTGAGATCACGTGCCCGCCGCCCGGGACGACGCGACCGGGTGGCGTCAGTCGACAGCGCAGACGAATGACCCGATCTCGCTCACCATGGATGCGATAGACCGGACAGTCGAGCGGAGCCGGGGGCCGCCACACCATCAGCTGGCGCAACGACCAGCTCAGGACCGCGGGATTGCTGCGGCAAAACTGGCGAACGACGCCGGCGACATGCGGCGAGAGCCAACGGCCCAGCACGCGGCCGCCGCAGGCCGCCGCTCCTTGCAACAACTTCATTAGGACCGGCTGAATAGCTGGCCGAAGTGGCCGCGACCAGCGGACGGTCCGCGGCAACTCATTCGGCAAGCACGCGCTGCCGATGAGCACCACCGCCCGAGTCGGCACCAGCGACGCCACCTGCTGTGCCACCATTCCGCCAAACGAAGCGCCGCCAACGATGCAGGGCCCTTCGCGTCGCAGCTGCTCGGCGTACGCGCCGCAGTAATCGATGAACGACTCGCCGCGATCAGGGACTCGCCATGCCGGCACCAACAACTCGGGAAACGCCAACCGTTGTGGCGCGAACACGCTCTCGTCCGCCCCAAGCCCCGAGAACAACACGAGCCGCATTCTGGCACCGCCCTCTTTCAGCTTGCTGCACGACAACGCTGCTTCGGATTCACCCCGAGAATCAGGTGATTATCAGCGGCCTCCTAGGGAACAGGCCCCCAGATTTCGCGAAGCAGCGCAAACATTCGCGGGTCGTGCTCCTTGAGCTCCGCTCGCACGAACGGATAGAAGTCGTTGACGCCAAAGTACGCCTCCGTCGACTCGGCGAAGTACTCCTTGTGATTGCTGAGCCCGTAGTGCCGGACCTTGCGGCCGGTGTACAGCAGCACCTGCTCGTAAATGCCATCCTGCTTCGCCTCGTCAAACACCTTGATCACACGGCGATCATCGAACGACAGCACTTGGTCGTGATAGGCATGCGCCAACTCGTGCAGCACGACATAGGGATGCTTTGCCCACATCTGGCGACTCCAAAGCTGCTCCGCGCGCGGGATGTGCACGTGCTTGGCCAGCCGGGGATCGTGTTGATTCGCCAGCAGCCACCCACGGTCGGGATGGTATTGCATGTTTCCGAGCCGATGCGCCTTGTCCACCCAGATCGGCAACTTTCGCAGCTGCTCCAACTGCGGCTCGGCCACGATGAACTTCACGCGTTGCAGATGATTGCTCAAGGCCTCCAGTGTCTGGGCATGCAGCGTTTTGTCGGCGGCAAGGGCAGGATCCAGCTTCACGGGCCAACCCTGCACCGTGGTCTCCAGCGGATCGTAAAACGCGGGCTGCTGCTCCAGCGGAGGCCTTGGCGACTCGCGATCCTCACCCGTGGCGCGTGTGCAAAGGCCGGCCAGCATCACCAAGCACCATGACAACTTCAGCGAAACCGACAAGCTGCAGTTCATAACATTCATACCCAACGGGCTCCAACTCGTTTTCATTGTGCGGCGGCACGTGTGTTGTGCCAAACGCAGGCTTGATTCGCAAAACAATTATGATCGGTCGGGCCTCCATCGCAGGCGACCCTTGTGAGGCCCGGTGGACCGATCCATACTCCATCCGTGTTTCAGCCGTGTTGCATCCGTGGCGACGCCCAGCGTCCTATTCGATCGGCATCCCGCTGGCCAACAGCAGCGACTTTTGCACCGCGAGATCGTGCTCGTAGCTGAACCGCGGGTCTTGCTCATGTCGCACGATCCGCGCCAGCTCCGCGGCGTCGTCCACATAACGACGATAGTCCGGCAACTCGACTTCGCGAGTGCCTTTGGGATACCCGCCGCCCGGCTCCAACAAGGTCAGCTTCATGCGAGGTCGATCGAGCGGCTGGATATGCACGGTGCCCTTGGTGCCGCACAGCGTGAGCTGACGGCGTGCTCCGCCGTCCACCTCGATCAGGGTTGAGCGGACGGTGGCCGTGGCGCCGGGATACTCAAAGACCGCGAGCGTATTGTCGCGAAGTTGATCCTCTCGCGACCGGCGAAGGTAGGGATGGACTGCTTCCGGCGCGCCGAGGATGCCCACGACCAAATCGATGAGATGGCAGCCAAGCTCAAACATCGACCCGCCGGCAAATTGAGCGAGCGGCTGTCGAGCGCCGTCGTTAATCAGCTTGCTCATCACCGTGTGGAGCTCGAACGGCTGCCCGAGATGGCCCTGGTCCAGCAATCGGCGCAGCGCGACAATGCCGGGATTGTATCGATACATGTATCCCATCTGCACAGCGAGATGTCCCCGCGCCGCGCGGTCGAGCAACTGCTTGAACTCCGGCAGCGACGTGCCGGCCGGCTTGTCCAGATGGATGTGCATGCCGGCGTCGACAGCCTGCCCGCCATACGCGAGCAAATCCGCAACCCGAGTCTCGATGCCGACAACTTGCAGCTTCGGCTGGTTGAGCAATTGCTCCACCGACATCCAAGGCAGGTCGCGATACGGCGCCTGCGACTCGGCGCGGCGCCGCAGCTCGGGATCGGGCTCGGCAATGCCGACGACCTCGTAGTCGGCCGAATCGCGATAGACTTGCAGTTTACTGGCGTGGGCGTGCCCCACGCCAATCTGTCCGTATCGAATCTTGTCGGGCATCTGGCACTCAAGTTCTAGCAATGGCGCTCGGGCGGCGGCGGAAAGCCGCATTATAGTCGCCCAAGTCAGCCCTCGCCGCGACTGCTACCCACGTTCAATCCCACCGCCAAGACGGCGGCCGCGATGGCGCCAACGAATGCTCCCAGCAGCAAGCTCCGCCAGAGCGTTGCCCAGATTTCGCCGAGCGTCGCGGGAGTTCCGCCAACAAATCGGCCGGCATGACAGCCCCCCCCACAACTATTGGCAGCGATGCAAACGAACCCGCTGCACCGCTTTCTTGTTGGCCTCGATCACCGTGATGCGGACGCCGTCGGCGACGACCGACTCGTCGCGCTGAGGCACTCGGCCGAGCCGATGGGTGAGATATCCCGAGATGGTGTCGAAATCCCCATCTTCGGGCAGCGTGAGCCCCAGCCGCTCATTGAGATCAGCGACGTGCGTGATGCCGAGCGCAATGGTCGTATGCTCGTCGGCCTGGTGAATCTCGTCATCGCTGGCATCCTTCTCGTCCTCGATCTCGCCAACGATCTCCTCGAGCACATCCTCAATCGTCACCACGCCCTCCATGCCGCCGAACTCGCCGAGCACAATCGCGAGATGGCTGCGTTCCGAGAGGAAGCGGTGCAGCATGTCGTCCAACGGCAGGCTCTTGACGACCTTGGGTGGCAGCCGCAGCAGATCGCGCAACGAGCGTCTCGGCGACTCGGGTGGCTTGGCCATCTCCGCCAGCACGTCCTTCACGTAAAGCACGCCGATCACATTGTCCAAGTCGCGTTCGTAGACCGGCAGTCGCGTGCGACGAACGCGAGCGACAAACGCGACCACTTCATCCCACGGCGTGCCCACCTCGATCGCGTCGACCAGGCTGCGCGGAGTCATCACGTCGCCGACATCGGATTCGTCGAGCTCCATCACGCCCTCGATCATCTCCATCGCGTCCTCCTCGAGCATCCCTTCGCCGAGGCCTTGGGAGACAATCGCCCGCATCTCCTCCTCGAACACATCCTCCTCGTCCTCGTCATGCGGATCGGGGCGGTTGGCAAGTCGCGCGACGATGCTGCTCAGGACCGTCGCGCCGAATCCGACCGGCAGAGACAGCGCCGAGATCGCCTTCCACCACGACCAGGTGTGATAGAGCAGGGGGGCGGAGACGACGCGATTGAGCGCCCACGGAATCCACGAGAGGCAGACGAGCATCACCAACAGCGCGGCGCCGAGTCCGGTGAGCAGCCGCAGCCAGCCCCACGGCGGCTCACCCAAAAACGCCGGCATGCCCGCGCCGAGCGACAGGATGATGCCCAACGTTTGCAGCAGCTCGGCGCCGAGCGCCACCTCGTCGTAGTCGCCGGCAATCTCCTTGAAACGCTCCTTGCGCCCCTTGTTGCGGCAGTAGAGGTCGAGCTGATGGCGAGAGAACTCGCGCAGCGTCTTGAGTCCGATGGCGCCCCAGGTCGCGACCAGCAACCCCGCGACGCCAATCCAAGTCAATGTCGTTGTCGAAACATTCATTCCGTTCTCGCACCCCTGCGAGCTGCTGCCAGCCGTCAACGAGGCAGCGCCCGCGTTGCCGCATTCACGGCTCCTCGCCATCCCAAGGGGGCGTCAAGCCAAACTTGCCCAAATGTCGAGTCTCCGCGAGGCGCATCTCCTCGCAAGCCTCCGGCGACTTGTCGTCGTACCCGATCAGGTGCAGGACGCCATGGATCACGTACAGCAGCAGCTCGTCTTCGGCGGCCCAACCGTACTCGCGAGCCTGCGATTCGGCGGTGTCGATGCTCACGATCACCTCGCCCTCCAGCTCGCCATTGGATTGCTCGAGGACAAAGCTGAGCACATCGGTCGGGTAGTCATGATCCAGATGGCGCCGATTCAGCTCGTGCATCGCCGGATCGTCAATGACCGCAAGACTCACCTGAGCTCGCTCGAGCTCGGCCTCCTCCAGCACCCGGGTGGCGGCCAAAATCAGCCGACGGTGATCGACCTCGCGCGAGCTCTGATTGCAGAAGTCCACTTGGATCATCTTTTATAGATCGCCCATCGGCTGGGGCGTGTCGTCCTCGTTCCAGTCGACCCAGATCTGCCAAATCTCCGGCAGCACCTCGTAGTGACTGCGGGCCATCGCCACCAAGTCGCGCATCTTTAACTGCCGCAGCTCGTCCAGCGTGTGGCCCGTTTCGCCGGCCATCTGCTCAATGGCCGCCAACAGCGGCGTCCCGTGAAAGTTCTCGGGATCGAACAACTGATCGTTGGGATGCATGGGTGGTGTCTTGATTGTGACGGGTCGCGGAAGCTTGAGGCTCAGGCGCGGTGGGCCAAAGTGCGCGGGAGTGCGCCGGAGTGCGCCTCGGTCAGGCCGTCTGCTGACCGGGGTATTTGACTCGGCCATGATAGACGGCCGTCAACGACTTGGCGAGACTCTCCTTGACCAACGCCAGCTCCCGGAGCGTCAGCCCGCACTCGTCGAATTGGCCATCCAGCAGCCGCTTCATGGCGAGCTCGTCGACCAAGTGCTCGATCCGCGACGGCGCAGGGTCGCTCAAGGCTCGACTGGCGCTTTCGCAGACATCGGCAAGCATCATTACCGCGGCCTCGCGAGTTTGAGGCTTGGGGCCAGGGTAGCGGAAGGCCGTCTCGTCGACCTCTTCGTCGTCCTGCTCGCTCTGCTGCTCCGCCGCCTGGCGGTAGAAGTACTCCACCAAGGTCGTGCCGTGGTGCTGTTCGATAAAGTCGACGAAGGCTTGCGGCAGGCCGTGCTGCCGCGCCAAGTCGGCGCCATCCTTTACGTGCGCGATAATCACCAACGTGCTCATGGCGGGCACCAGCGACTTGTGCTGGCTGGCGCCTTGGCCCTGATTCTCGATGAAGTAGTTCGGCTTGAGCATCTTGCCGATGTCGTGGAAGTAAGCTCCCACTCGCACCAACAAGCCGTTGGCGCCGATCCTTTCGGCGGCCGCCTCCGCCAACGAGGCCACATTGATCGAGTGGTTGTAAGTGCCCGGCGCGCGGCGTGCCAGCTCCTGCAGCAACGGATGAGCTGCGTCGCCCAGCTCCAGCAGACTGATGTCCGTCTGAATGTCAAACACCCGCTCGATGAACGGCAACAAGGCAGTCATCAGCAGTCCGGCCAGCAGCAGGCAGAAGCCGTGCCAAGCGGCGCCCTGCAGCAACATCACGCCGAACGCGCCATCGGAATCGAGCCCAGGCAGCCAAGCGGGCCAAGACATCTCATCGCCCGCGGCAAACGGCTGGCCCGTGAGCGTGCCGACGCCCAGAGTCGTCAGCATCGCCACCAGACCCGCGGTCATGCCGACATAAATCAGCTTCGTGCGGCTGCGGATCCGTGAGACCATCATCGCCGAGGCGCCGACGCCCGCGACCAGAATCACGAAGTCCGCCAGTCCGCGGCCTGTCGAAAAAGTGATCACCATCGCCAGCGACGCCGCCAGCAGCAGCGCCAACTCGCGGCGATGCACAACCGCCAAGGTCATCGCAAAAATCGCCAACGGCACCAGCTCCGCGCGCCAATGGTCGTGGGAAGCGAAGACACTCAAGGCGACCGTCAACACCACCAGCCCCAGCAAAGTCGTGAAGCGATGCTTGTCGCGCAGCACTTGTGGCGTGTGGTAGAGCAAGTAGGCGCCGCAAAGCACATACAAAGCGCCGAACATGCCCAAGTCGGCGATCGTGTAACGGATAATCTGCCCCCAACTGCGCTGAGCGACCTCGGCGTCATACTCCAGGTGCAACAGCGCCAGATCCGCCTCCTGCAAGGGGCTGCCGGACCGAGCCAGCAGGTCCCCCGGCTTGTACGCCTTGGTGGGCATCGGGATGCTTTCGATCGCCTTCTGGCGCGCCGCCTCCGACGCATCCTCATTGATCTTCAACGTCGTCTGCAGCCGATGCCGATTCAGCCAAGTGCGTCCGTAGGTCGCCAACAACGAGCTGTCCACCGACTCGCCGTAGGCCTCCTTGAACGCCTCGTCCAGCCGCTTGCCAAGAGCCGCCTGGGCCTCGGCGACCTGCACTTGGCCCACGTTGACCCGATGCAGAAAGTCCTCGTCGCCCACTGGGTGCACCAAAATTGCCGTCTGGCTCCCGTCCTCCAACGCGTGCAGCGAATCGAGCAAGCCGTCCGTTTCGAACGGTTTGAACGCATTGACAAGCGCCTCTTGGAACTTGCGCAGCTCCATGTCACCCGCCAGGGCGGCGCGCAAGGCGAAAAACTCCTGCTCCTCTCGAGCCGGGTCGCGTGGCTTGCCCTCTGGCTGAAACTCTTCCCACACGGACAGATCCAGGTCCATCCAGGTCTCCGCCGCGAGCAGCTCGAACACCCGGTTGGTCAGCGCCTCGCGGAGCTCGATCAACGGCCGCACGTTGTGCGTGTAGACGCAGATCGTCTCGCCGCGGCGCCGCAGCTTGAGCGCCTCGTATTGTTCGGGATCCGGCCGGCTGAACTCGACGCGGGCGACGATGTCGCGCGGCGGGATGAAGCCGCGGCGGAAAGCGAAGGGCGGCTTCCAAGCCGTGGTCACGCCCCACATCGCCACGGCGGCCAGCACGCACAACGTGAGCCGCAGCAGCGCGTCGGAGGTGGTGAACCGCCGGAGCATGCGGCTCCAAGGACCGGGCGGCATGCCGATGGACGCCACACGGTCGGCGCGAGTTCGATGGGATGAGCCACTGGACATAAGCGTATTCGCCGCCCGATCAGAGGCGGCCTTGTTGTGTCCTCTTCACCTTGGCGCCGTTGGTCTCGCGCTCGTACGCGTCGACGATTCGCTGCACCAGCTCGTGCCGCACGATGTCGGCGCCAGTCAGCTTGACCTTCGCCACGCCTTTCACGCCCTCCAGACGCTGGATCGCGTCGGACAGGCCACTGCGAGTGTTGTGCGGCAAGTCGACCTGCGTCGAGTCGCCCGAGACCACGATTTTGGAGCCGGCGCCCATGCGAGTCAAAAACATCTTCATCTGAGGCACGGTCGTGTTCTGCGCCTCGTCGAGAATGATGAACGCCTCGTTGAGCGTGCGGCCTCGCATATAAGCCAGCGGAATCACTTCGATCACGTCCTGCTCCATCAGCCGCTTGATCTGATCGTGGTCGATCATCTCGTGCAGCGCATCCAGGAGCGGCCGCAGATAAGGGTTGATTTTGGCCTGCAGGTCGCCCGGCAGATAGCCAAGGCTCTCGCCTGCCTCGACCGCAGGGCGGACCAGCACAATTTTGCGAATGTCACGGGCCTTCAGCGCCTCGACGGCCGACGCCACCGCCAGGTAGGTCTTGCCCGAACCGGCCGGGCCTGTGGCGATGGTCAGGTCGTGCTCGCGGATCGCTCGCAGATACTGCGCCTGGCCCTTGGTGCGAGCGGCGATGCGCCGCCCGGTTTGGAACACATCCACCTCGCGGCCGCCGACCACTTCGTTGGCTGGCTGGCCAATCACCTGAGCCACCACGGCCGTCACATCCTCCATGTCGAGATGCCCGTGCCGCTCCACCATCGACTTCAACTTCTCGAGCACCTCCATCGCCTTGCGAACCGCCGACTCCTCACCCAACACGCGAATCTGCTCGTCGCGATGGATAATGGAGACGTCGAATGTGCGCCGCACAAGCTGAAGATGTTGATCCCGGGTGCCGAACAACGGCAGCGCCAGTTCCGGCTCCGCTAAGGGAAGCGTCGCTTCGTGCATAATGAGTCGCGTGTTCGCGAGACTCCTAATCAAGGGGTGCTGGAACGCGATCCTTCCGCCACAGTCCATCGTGCCACCACGTGGCCGATCGGGCCTCCATCGGAGACGCCGATCACCGCAGCAACCGCTCCTCACCCAGTGAGAATGTTCAAATAACTATACCTGATTGCTCCGCCCGGAGAATGAGCAGAACGCCGCCGACAACCCAAACCGTTTAACAAAAACGACTTGCGCCACGCAAACATTTTCGATTTTGCGGGTCGCAGCCGTTCTCCGGCCCTCGCGAACGTGCGTAGGACGGACTTCCAGTCCGTCGTCGCCGCCAGAATGCCGTCCTACGTAGTGCAGGCTGCCAGCGCTGCCAGCCTGCAACGCGCCACGCGAACCATCAGCTTGTGCCACGAAGTGACACTCCTTGGTCATCGAGGTTCAGCGTGCAACCCTTCGCCTCCACGGCGATGTCCCTGCCGCTCGCCACCGATGCGCAATGGTCGCGGGCGAAGGTTCGGCTACACTGAGTTGGGCCATTGAGCCATACCGCATCTCCCACTCGACCCGGCGCCATGTTTCCGATTCGCGACAACATTCCTTCCCGCACCGTGCCTTTCATCAATTATGCGATGATCGTGATCTGCGGCGGCGTGTTCCTCGCGCAACAACAGGCCGGGAACCAGTTGGTCGAACAGTACGGCATGATTCCGGTGCGGGTGCAGCACCCCGCCGAGGAGATCTCGGTGGAGCGCATGATCCCGGTGATCACCCCCGGGGGACAGATCAACATCGTCAAAGAACGGCTCACTTTGACGCCCCTGCCGTTTCCGCCCGTTCTGACACTGCTGACCTGCATTTTCCTGCACGGGGGATGGCTGCACTTTGTCGGCAACATGTGGTTCCTCTACATTTTCGGAGACAACGTCGAGGATCGCTTTGGGCACATCGGTTATCTCATCCTCTACCTCGTGTGCGGGATCTTTGCGAGCGCCGCCCACCTGATCTCGAGTCCCGAGTCGACCGTGCCGACGATCGGCGCCAGCGGCGCCATCGCGGGAGTGATGGGCGCCTACATGGTGCTCTACCCGCACGCTCGCGTGCTGGCGATCATTCCCATTTTCGTGCTGATCCAGGCGATTGTCGTGCCAGCCGGCGTCTTTCTGGGGCTCTGGTTCATCCTGCAATTCCTGCAGAGCCTCGCTGCCGACAACGAAATGGGAGGAGTCGCCTGGTGGGCCCACATTGGCGGCTTCGTGCTCGGCGCCGTCGTCGCGCTGTTGCTCCGCAACGGCCCGCTGCGGCCACCGGCCGACACGACTCGTGATTTCCAAGTCCGCTCCTACCGGCCTCTGTGAATTCCGCGCCCAAGGCCGCGTGTGAATTCAGCGCTGTTGGTCACGCGTCGGCTTGTAGCCGTATTCGATCGCGAACCACTCGGCATAGCGTTCCCGATCGACGTATGAGCTGTTGCGATCGTCGAGCAGATGCCCCAATTCGTGGATGAGAATGTTGTTCAGATAGTAGTCTTCCAACGCCCGCGATGACCAAATCAGCTTCCAGAGCCCCGGCTGCACTTCCCACTTGCCGCCGTACATTTTGGTCTCGATCAGCTCCGACGGACGCGGCGGGCGAGTGAAGTACTCCACCCGACCAGCTTCAATCGGGTAGAGATAGAGCGTCGAGCCCCACTGCATCCCATAGCACGGGTTGGTTTTCTTTTTGCGGGTCATCCCGCTCAGTTGCACCACCTCGAGCGGCCGCAGCATCCATTCGGGCAACTGAGCGAGCCGATTTCGAATCTGCTCGGGCGAGAGAACGTGTTCGTAGCCCTGACCAGCCGGTTCCACGACAATCTCGTAGTCCAGCGTGTTGGCCTCGTGCGGCTCATACCACGTCTCGGGCGGAATGAACGGGGAGCATCCCTTGCCCGACTGGACGGATCGACGGCGATAGTGCGTGCGCATCGCCCGCCGCGATGCCGGCGGACGAGACGCTTTGGTCGTCTTGGTCGCCGTGGTCCGACGACCGCGCGGTGGTTGAGAGCGATGTGCCATGACAAACCGGCCGAGTGAAAATAGTCAAAATAGGACAACTAGGTCTGCGTCCATCAATCGTACGCAGGGACTCGCCCAGAGTTCAAATCAAAAATCTTAAGTCATTTAATATCAACACCTTACAAACTTGACACGAATAGGTTCCCAACGAGCGTTCCACTCTCAAGAGGGTCTTGAATCTGGATTCCCGGCGTGCGTTCGCTGGCCGTTGAAAATCACTCGATTCGGCGATCGGCAGCGCCGGCCTTCAAGGTGTGCGCGTTGTTTTGATTGCCATTCGAACTTGCCTTCGAACCGGCAATAACTTGGTCGCTTCCGCTCGAATGAGCCATGAGCCTCCGGTTCGCCGTTCCGAGCTGTTTCGCCGGGCGGTGGTATACTGGAAGTGGTTTCAGCGTCCTCCCTTCTCGTCGAGCTGCTCATGTCACAACTTCGTTGCCCACTCAGCCTGCTGGTCGCTCTGCTGCTCTGCCTGCCTGCGTCCGCAGCGCCGACGGCGGCTCAGCGCAGAACCGTGGAAAAACTGCACCGCCAGATGCAAAAGGCGGCCGTGTTGTTCACGCAGGGCAAGTTCGAAGAGTGCGGCGCGGAGGCCAGTACCGTTCAAAAAGAGATCCAACAGCTGGCCGTCGGCGCTGACGCTGAACTGCTGGAACTGCTTCGTCCGATCCACGCCAAGCTCGTCCGCGCTCGCGCGCTGCTGGTCCTCGAAGGCGTGGCTCTCGATGAGCTCAAGCCGTTGGAGGCGATGACCGGAGACCCGGCGGCAGCCAAGCCACCGGCGCCGGCGGGGGCCGTCAGCTTCAAGGATCAAGTGGCTCCGCTGCTCGTCGGCAAGTGCGGGCGCTGCCACGTTTCGCGAGCCACCGGGATGTTCAGCATGGCCAACTACGCCATGCTGATGAAGGGACCGGATGCGGGCACCGTGATTTTCCCGGGCGACCCGATCGGCAGCCGCCTGATCGAGGTGATTGAATCGGGAGACATGCCTCGCGGTGGGCTCAAAGTGAGCGCCGATGAGCAGAATCTGCTGAGAAAGTGGATTCAAGAGGGGGCGAAATTCGATGGCGCCGACCCTATGGCGACTCTCACCACTTTTGCCCCCAACGCCGCCGCCGACCTGCCCAAGGTCGAGGTGATGGAGGCCACCGGCAAAGAGACCGTCAGTTTCTCTCGCGACTTGGCCGGCGTGCTGAACGAAAAATGCGCGAATTGCCATGGCAATGGGCGGCGCCCGAGCGGCCGATTGAATCTGACCACTTTCCGGGGCTTGCTCAATGGCGGCGAAAGCGGACCTCCGGTGCTTCCCGGCAAGCCGGCCGACAGCCTGCTCATCAAGAAGCTCAAAGGCTTGGGCGGCGGCGAGCGGATGCCGCGCGGAATGCCGCCGTTGGACGACGCGGTCATCGCCAAGTTCGAGACGTGGATCAGCGAGGGGGCTCGGTTTGACGGTCCCGACGCGAACCAACATGTCCGCGACGTGGCGGAAATCGCCAAAGCGAAGATGTCGACCCACGAGCAGCTCAGCGCCGATCGCGCGAAGCGAGCCCTCGAGCAATGGCAGCTCGGCATGCCGGGCGTGGACCATGAGACCAGCGAGACCGTCAACTACCTGCTGATCGGCGACTTGGGCCCCAACACGCTGGCCGAATATGGTCGCCGCGCCGAGGCGATGTCTCCCAAGGTGGCGGCCGCCCTGGGCGCACCGACCGACCAACCGCTGGTCAAGGGCCGTCTCACCGTATTCATGTTTCAGCAGCGCTACGATTACAGCGAATTCGGCAAGATGGTCGAAAAACGCGACTTGCCGTCCAGCTGGCGCGGACACTGGCAATTCAACGTCGTCGATGCCTATACCGCGCTGATCCCGCCTCGCAACGACGAGTATTCACCCGATGTGCTGATCGCCCAGCAACTCGCCGGGGTCTACGTCGCCAGTCACGGCGAGTCGCCGCGCTGGTTTAGCGAGGGATCGGCTCGCGCAGTGGCGGCCAAACTCGGCGCAGAAGACCCGAGAGTGGTGAAGTGGGACGAGCGGCTCGGCGAGTTGATGGGCGAGATGTCCGCGCCCGCCGACTTCCTCAACGGCAAGTTGGCCCCCGAGGATGCAAACATCTGCAGCTACAGCTTCGCCAAGTTCCTGATGAAGGATGCGGCCAAGTACCGCCGATTGCTGAACAGCCTTAGCGAAGGCGCCGATTTCGAACAGGCGTTCGCCGCCACCTACGGGGCGTCTCCCGGCCAGCTGACAGCGGCCTGGGCGCGCGGCGCGACGCGACGGCGTCGTTGACGTACTTCGCGCCCCCTGGCCTGACGACAGCCTGTGGAAAAAGGCCCCACTGGCAAGCGCAACAGCTTTGCAGCAACGTGCTGTCGATTGCCGGGTCAGGTGTATTTCAACGGCCTTGTAGAATGTTCGGCATGACCGGCTCGGTGGCAATTACCGCTCGATCGCAGCGCGGCAAAAAACTCGTCGAATTCGACTTTTCGCGTGCAAGATCAACCAGGGGCGAGCGAATCCGTTGGTTGGAGCAGCCAACACCCCTCGCGGAAGAGGTTTTGTCATGTCAGCCACGGGAAAACCGTTGTTTGGGAACCCCACCTGGTTCAAACTCGTCCAGGGCGGTTTGGGCATCATCCCGGCGACTCGCCCCGGTTGGATTTTTGCCGCCGGATGGCTCGCTGCCATCCTGGTCCCCGCGGCCTTGCTGTCCGTCTGTGGCAAGGGATTGGAAGGCCTGCTCTGGGTTGCCTTCTCGCTGTTGCTGCTCGTGCGCGAAACACGCCAAATCGTCCATTCCAAACGCCGCGAAGAGGTGTTCGTGATCGACGAGAACACGGACGTCACCAAAGTGACGACCAAGAACTACGATCTCGAGCTCAAAAACTAACAGCTCACGAACGGACGCGCCGCCGCCGCGCGACAGTTGCGCCAACGGGGCCAACGGCTGCAGTTTTAGTTGGCCTCGATCAGCTCATAGCAGAGCAACTGCCCTTCGCCGCGAATCCACATCAGTCCGTGCGAGACGACCGGCGCAGCCCAACAGGGGTACTTCAGCAGGCGTTTGCCTTCGGGATCAACCGTTGGTGGCATTAGTCCCACCGGCGAGAATTTTTCCGGCGTGGCTTTGATCACGAACAAGTCGCCGTACTCTCCCAGGCACAGGAGATGCCCGTCGAGATAAGTCAGCGATGTGCGAGAGAGGCCCGGCCGAGTCCACTTCACCTCGCCCGTCTTCCAATCCACGCACCGCAGCTCGGCATTATTGGTGTGGCGCCCGCTGCAAGCGTACACATGACCTTCGTGGTACACGGGCGTGTTCCAGTGAGTCTGCAACGACTTGTCTCGACCTTTCTCGTCATCCTTCCAGACCACCTCCGGGTCGGACGTGGCAGCGACCTTGAGCAGCGCGGCGCCGGGGCCATAGGTCTCGCTGATCAAGACTTGACTGCCTTGGACGATCGGCGTGCTGGCGTTGACGCTTTCGAGAATTTTCGCCCGCCAGGCGAAGCGAAAGTCCTGCGTTCCCTTGCGCGGGTCAAAACCGAGCAAGCCGCCGCGGGAGAAGGCGAAGCACCACGGTCGGTCGTCAATCGTCGCCAATTGAAGTGATGCGTAGCTCGCAAGCTCGTCGCTGAACTTGTAGATCAATTCGCCCGTGTGCTTGTTCACCGCGACCACGCCCGAGCCGTTGCCGCGAGCCTCCTGCAACTGGCTCGCCAGCAATCCCTGATCCGCCTCGGGGCTGCCGCCGACCATCAGAATCAGCGAATCCTCGTAGATCACAGGATTGCTGCCGACGCCGAAGAAATTCTGCACCACGCCAAACCGCTTGGTCGTGTCCAACTTCCAACGCATCTTGCCACTGACAACATCCAGGCAGTGCAACATGCCCGACGCGTCAAACAAGTAAACCCGATCGTCATCCACCACGGGCGAGCAACGAGGCCCGCCATCGTAGCCATAGTGGTCCTGGTATTCGGCCGGGTACTCGAAACGCCACAGCTCCTTCGCCGTCTCGGCGTTCAGGCAGCGGAGGCGAAACTGAGCCTCGTCGCGGTCAAAGTGAAACAGCCGGCCGCGACTGATCGAACATGCGCCGTATCCCTCGCCGACCGCCAGCTTCCACACCAGGCGGGGCGCCTTGCCCTCGGCCCATCCCTCCGGCTTGAAGCCGGTTTCTTGCGACTTGCCGTCGCGCCGCAGACCGAGGAACCAGGGCCAGTCCTCCCCTTTGTCGCGAGTCCAGAGGCTCTCCGGCGCGGCGGCAGGCGAATCTGGCTGCTGGGCGGCAAGCGGCAGCACCATGCAGTGCAGCGCGATCGCCAGCAACCAACCTGCTTGGCTCATCCGGCGCCGATGCTGCAACAGCTCGCAAAAGCTCGTGAACGATGGGGCAAACGCAATTGGGTTGGGCATGGCGAGTGGCGGGGCAGGGGGTAGGAAGCGGAGAAATTCCCCGCGAGACGACTTCGCAGTCTGGCCGTCGCGCAGCTCAGATTGCCGGCCTGGCGGGCCATCGTAGTGCAGGCTGCCAGCCTGCAAGCAGTGAATAAAACCACGACAATCACAGGCTGGCAGCCTGTGCCACCAACGATTGTACCGACTGGAGTCGACTCGTTCAGGACCGAGACGACATCCGTTGGCGGGGCGTTGGCAGCTAGTGGAAAAAGGCCCTGCCGGCCCAACTTTTTTCCAACCGACGCGCAACCTAAACCTCGGGCGAGCGACGCATCTTCTTCGTGTCGCCTCGACGGCGCTTGTCATCGAGACGGCGGCGCTTCGACGCTTGCGTGGGCTTGGTTTTCTTGCGGCGACGCGGCGGCTTGATCACCTGCAACAACATCTCCTCAACTCGCTGCAGGCAATCCTCCACATTCTTCGCCTGGTCGCGATGGCGCTGGCTGGAGACCACCAACTGCCCCTGTTTGTTAATACGCGTGGCAAAGCGTTCCAGGAACCGCTGCCGCACGGGATCCGGCAGGCTGGGCGTGTCGACGACTCGCCAGTGCAAGGTCGCCTTGCTGTTGACCTTGTTCACATTCTGCCCTCCCGGCCCGCTACTGCGGTCAAATCGAAACTCGAACTCCTCCTGAGGAATTTCGATGTGGGGTCCAACCTGCATCGGCGCACCGTGGTGAAAAAGGAGTGACGTGATTCAAAGCGAAACAAAAACGGGCGACGCCGGGCGAGCCACAGGGTAGCAAAGCCGCGCCAAGAAAGATAACCGAGTCATCGCGGCGCCTGGCCCACCGGGCCTCACAAGGGTCGCCTGCGATGGAGGCCCGACTGTCACCGGGCCTCACAAGGGTCGCCTGCGATGGAGGCCCGACTGTCACCGAGTCGCCTGCGCTGGAGGTCAGCGGCGTGACCTTGCAGGCTGCCAGCTTGCACCCAATTCAATCACAGGCTGGCAGCCTGTGCCACGTCACAGCGTGCACCACGAGTTCACGACACGCAATCAGCGTGGCATGTTCAGGGTGGGCAGGGGTCGCCCCATGCGGACGGCCGCCGCCATTTCCAGCGTATGGATGATCGGCAACGGGCGGCCTTCGCCATCAATGACCAACAGCTGACAGTTGCCCAGGTCGCCGCCGCGAACTCGCCACTGGATGCGGTGCTGGCCGCGCT
The DNA here is from genome assembly GCA_020426845.1 of Planctomycetales bacterium. Classification (GTDB taxonomy): domain Bacteria; phylum Planctomycetota; class Planctomycetia; order Pirellulales; family Pirellulaceae; genus JAGQPF01. The sequence continues at coordinate 9,086 of JAGQPF010000103.1, read as the reverse complement.
GCAGGCTGAGCCGGTAAACAGCTTCACCGGGCCGATCGCCGCCCGCTTCTCCTAGCACTCGCTGGTCGACCGCCAACGACACAAGCCCGCCGTGGATGCTCCCGCCTCGCTGTCGAAACAAGACGTCGGTGGGTTCGGCGAGCACCAACACGCCCTGCAGCATGATCTCGAGATTGCCGTTGGGGAGCTGCGAGTTTTTCAATGTCTCCCGTAGCGACTGATCGGTGAATCGCACGCCGTTCTGGTACTGCACCAACAGCAGAGGCATGCCGTCGATCGACAGCCCGCCCACCAGGCTGGCCAAATCGACGGGGATTCCGGGGGGAACATCGAGCGTCAAGGTGGCGGCCTTGTCGAATAGCTCGGCAGCATCCGCGACGCGTTCGGCGGGAGCGGACTGAATGCGTTGCCTCGCGCGCACCAAGTCGATGCCATCCAGTTTTCCCAGCAGCGAACGGTAGAGCTCGCTCGCGTGTCGCTGCGCCGCAGCCAACTCGTGCGGCTCCAACTGGTGGCGCGCAGCCTGTTCCGCGAAGCCCCACCAGCGATCGGCGACCGCCAACTGTGCGGTCGACGTGGCAGCTTTCTGCTCCGCCGCAGCCAGGTCGCTCAACTCTGCATCCTCGCCGCGGGCCAGTTGCCTCAATCCCTCGGCCCAATCGCCCCGCGTGAAGCAGAGGTAGCGTCCCCATGTTTCGCAAGCATCGGCCGGGGGCACCTGACCGGCCTCAACCGCCGCCAGAATTCGTCGCTCCGCCTTGAACGCTGACTGCTGCCGCCGCCGCGACGACTCGACCTTCGCCCGCGCATCGCTGGCTCGGCGCCGCAGTTCGCCATCGTTGGACCGCGACGCCTGCCCCTGCGCCATGCGCGCCGCCTCGAGCGCCAAGTCAAACCCTTCCCGTTCGGCAATGACCTCGGCGACGCGCAGCGCCTGATCCACAAACTCACGCCGCTCCCCATTCGTGCGCAGCTGCTCGGCGCGAGCGCGAAGGTCGGAGACTCGCATCTCGCTGCCGTCCAGATCAAAGTCCGCCTCGAGCCGATCGACCAACGGCAAAGAGGCCGCCGGGCCCAACGCATCGAGCGCCACATCATGGGCAAACGCTAACAGCGCATATCGAGAAACCGGATCGTTTTCGCCATTGGCCAGCGTCTCCACGCGTTTGCTCAACGCCAGTTTCTCGTCGGGCGTTGTCGCCGCTGACCAATCCGCTTGAAACGTCTCGCGAGCCTTGACGGCCGCCGCAGCTCGCTCCGCCTCCGAGGGCACTGGCAAGCGGCTTGGCGAAGGCGAATTCACGTCGACACCGGGCGGCAGAGACGCCATGGCCGCGGGAGTCGGCTGAACCGGTCGGGCCTCCATCGCAGGCGACCCTTGTGAGGCCGGCTGTGGCGACGATGCAACGGCGGAAGGCTCGCTAGCGATTGCGTCATCCTCGCTGAGCGAAATCCAACGAGCTCCCAACAGGTCGCCCACCCGCTGCGGATCGCCGGTGTCGCGAATGCCGCCAGCCAGAGGGTGTTCAAAGTCCAGCGCCAACAGGGTATTCGGTCGAGGTTCAAGCGTGGCGGGAGGTTGAAACGGCACGGTGTAGAGACACTCGGCGACGAGACGAAGGCCGCGAATCTGGCCCTCCATGCCCGCCGGCTGCGTGCGATGCAGCTGGGAGTGCGCGCCGAGATGCCAATCGAGCGGCGAGGGCTGGTACTTGGCTCGCAACACTTCCGTGCCACGGGCCGAGGCCAACTCCCCATCCACAAAGAGACGCAATTGCTGGCCATCGCTGGCCAAGGCGAGATGACGCCAACCTGCTCGAGCCGGCACGCGGCTGGCAACTCCGCGTTCGGTCGCCACGGCAACTCGCATCTCACCCGGTTGTTCGCCGGGCAACAACCATAGCTGCCAGCCCAAAGTTCCCGTCGGGCCACCCAACACACAGTTGCCGATCACGAGTTGCTCGGCTTGGAGAGACGCTACCCGAATCCACAGCTCCAGCGTAAATGGCCGCTCCCAATCGAGCAGCCCAGCGGTGTTCGGCAATACGACTTGATCTCTCGCAGACAAACTCAGGCCGTAGGGCCCGTTGGCAGGCGGTGCTTCCAGCGTTTTGGCCGGAGCGACAACGGTTGGCCCCGCTCCTGGCGACGGTCCTGGCGACGGTCCTGGCGACGCAGGCAGACGAGAGGCGTTCGGCGAGCCGGGGGTTTGCGATGCAGTGGGCCCGGACGTGGGTGGAGCGATCGGCGCGGTGACCGATGGAGCGTTCGGCCGCGACGACGACGGAGCCAAAGACGAAGACGAAGACGAAGCGGGTTGGGCCGCTTTCGCGAGCGGCGCTGCCGCGGCGCCTGACGAGGGAGCTACCGAGCGTACGGGCGCGGGAGTGCTCGAGACGAAAATGAAGCGAACAACCAGGAGCATCAAGGCTGCGACGGCAATCGCCGCGGCTCCACCCCGGACCAGGCGTTGTTGGTGGTTGCGCTGTCGCAGTCGAGCGGTGCGTTGGGCGGCACTGGGCTTGGCAACCGCGAAGGCTCCCGGAGCCGTTGAGGTGATCGGTGCGCCGGTGGCCGCCGGCCTAACCGGGGGCGTCACAACCGCAATGGAGGGCGCGGCGCCCACCACCGTCCGGGCCGTCGGCTGAGCAGTCGGTTCCAGCACAACCGGCACGGATGTCGGCGCAGGAGTCGCAGGTGTCGCAGGAGTCGCCGCTTCACGCAACTCGGCGTCATAGGTGGCTCGGGCTTCGTCATTCAACAGACAGCGCCCGGCGCGAGCTACCTCGTTGAGCAAACGCTGCGAATACTCACCGCGCGCTCCTGATTGGAGTGAGCGAAGATGGGCCATCCGCTGGTCCATCGCATTGGCGATCGCCTCGCGGTTGGTCTCGAACCGACGCAATCCCAGCAGCCGATAATGGTCGGCCGGCTGCTCCTCGGGAGGGATCCCCAGCCACGCATGATAGGGGTCAAATGTCATCGCGCCCGGTGGGGAGATCGCTCCCTTGCGTGGTTGGGTTGAGTTGAGCGACGCAATAAGTAGCATTCACCCGTTTAGTTTAATCACTTAGACGATCAAACCTCGCCTTCGGTTCCCACCTTTTTCCGGGGCCAAGCCGCCGGCGCGACCGCAAACAAAGCATGGGGAACGACTTACCTCAATCCATCCACGATCAACTACAGACACACGTTTTTACCCGGCCCGGCTGGACAGAACCGGCAGAAAGGACACACCTCGGGGGAGGCCTCCACCACCTCGTCGTCCGAACGAAACGCGATGGTCTTGCGGAGACCACAGTCGAGGCACTTGAGCTCCCACGAGTCGATCCGCAGATCGCCAACCTCGAAGTGGTTGTATTTGCAGGTCAGCTTGCAGTCGAGATGATCCGGGCCATGCGGGCATTGGTTCATCTCCGCTCGAGCGGGGTGGGGCATTTCGCACCGACAGTTGGAGAAAGCAGGTTGGAAGAGATTCTACCATCCGCGTGGCGAACCATTGAGGACACCTCGCGTAGTTAATGGTTGCGTGGCACAGGCTGCCAGCCCGTGAGGTTGTCGTAGCACAGGCTGCCAGCCTGTGAGGTTGTCGTAGCACAGGCTGGCAGCCTGTGAGGTCGTCGGAATGGCCTGCAGGCCGATTGCCGGCTCATCCCGGGGCGATGTGCGCGGACAACTCGCACATGGCTCCATCCCTCGCTGACGCTTCGGGTTTCCTTTTTCGCTTCCAGTTCCCTTCGAGGAAGCCCTCAAGCCGACACTCTCGTCCCTTGGTGTGCGGCCCCTTGATTGAGCATGCTTTCCGTGATCTGCTGTACGCCTTTCCGCCGCAATCACGGGATTCCCTGCGGACACTGTTGGGCTTTCACGGCAAACCTTGTGTCATTCCGTTCCGCCCAACTCGTACTCCGCATGCCCGCCGCCGCCGACAACGGTCAGCCGACCAATGATTGGCAACACGCTACGGGCCTCAACTTGTCACTACGCCGTTAGACTCTCCATGCGTCGTTCGCGAATCCCATCCGCAATTGCCTTCGCCGTGTTGTTGACGCTCTCGGCAGCACGGACGAGCGTGGCAGCCGATGTGAAGATTGAAGCGGCGACGGTCGGCATTGGCGACACGTGGAAATACGGTTATTGGACCGAGCTGCAATTGGAGTTAACCAGCGAGACGGGATTCCGGGGAAGGGCCGAGGTGCTTGCGCCGGACGGCGAAGGCGCGTCCGTCCAATACGTGTCCGAAGAGGAGGTCAACGTGCCTCCCGGAGGCGCGCTGACATTGCGTCGACTCGTCAAGCTAGGCCGCCCCGTCGGTCACTTGGGAGTCCGTTTCACCACCTCGGACGCTACATGGCTGGCGCGAGTGGAGTTGCCGCCGGGCTTGCCGGCGCAACAAGAGGTTCTATTACAGTTGGGCGGCGCGGGCGGGTTGGATCGCCGCAAACTGAAGGGCTTCGAAGTGCGCGACATTGTCGCGTCCCAACTTCCCGAAAACTGGATCGGGCTCTCGGCGTTCGACTTCTTGTGGATTTCCGCCGGGGACGAGCAAGCCAGTCAATTGAACAAACGACAACTGGCCGCTCTGCGACTGTGGCTGGAGCAAGGCGGCCAGTTGGTGATTTGCCTCGGGCAGCAAGCCGAAGCGTTATTGACGCCCGGCGGTCCTTGGTCGCCGCTGTTGCCGGCCGAGTACCGTGGCAGCGGCGTTCGCCAGTTTGGCGGCGGCATCGAGCAGTTCGCCGGCGCGCAGGTTCGCTTGCCTCCGTTTACCGCCGCAAACTTTGAACCCGCGGTCAGCAATGCGCGGGTCTTGGCGTCGGTGACGGCGGCCAACCAACAATTTCCGGTGATTCTTCGCGCGCCGCTGGGGTTCGGTGTGGTGACCTTGGCTGGGCTGGATCTGGAGGCGACGCCGTTCGCCAACTGGGAGGCCACCCCCACGCTCGCGCGGCTGTTGCTGGAAGTCGAGGGGAAACGTTTGGCCGTCGAGGAACAGACCGTCGGCAGCGTCCGCCACGTCGGCTTCGACGATCTTTCGGGACAACTTCGCAGCGCGTTGGATTCCTTTGGCGACAACGGAGAGCTAGCAGCAGCCGCCGGCAAATCGGAATCGGCGGAATCGTCGGAAGCGGGCGCCGGCGGGTCAATGAACGTGGGATTGATCAGCTTCGCCTTGGTGATTCTGATCCTCGTGGTCTACGCCGTGTTGCTCGGACCGGGCGACTACTACTTGCTGGCGCGGCTGCGAAAGCCGATGGGCACTTGGGTCACCTTCCCGTTGCTGGTGGCCGCCATTTGTGGCGCCATTGTCTGGCTCCGTGGCGAGTTGAAAAGCAACCGACCGTTGGCAAATCAGGTCGACGTCGTGGACGTCTGCACCGCCACGGGCAGCGTCCGCGGCACCCTCTGGGCACAGCTCTACGCGCCATCCACGGCGCAGTGGGAGGTACAGAGCCGCCCCGCGCCGGCGCTGGCCGGCGGCGAAGCGGGCGCCAAGATGTTGTTGAGCTGGCAAGGGCTGCCGGGCAGCTATCTCGGCGGCATGTCGTCCAGCTCGCAGGCCGGCTTGCTCACCGAACCGTACCAACTGGATAGCGAGGCCAGCCGGCTGCTTCAATTGCCGATGCGAACCGCCTCGACGCGCTCGCTGGCCGGACGCTGGTGGGCCCGGGACGCGTTGGCCGGATCCGCAAGGACCTCACCAGGATCGCCTGCCCAACCTGATGCCTGGGAGTTCGCCCACTCCAAATTGACGGATCGAGACGGTGTGCTCCGCGGCCGACTCACCTCGCCGCTGAAGGTCGACCTGCGTGACTGCGTGCTGTTCTACAACAACTGGGCGCACCTATTCAATTCCGGCGAGATCGCCGCGGGTGAGACGGTGCTCGCCGAGGACCTGCTGCGGCGCGACCTCGATTGGCGGCTCACACGACGCCGCATCGCCAGCGCCGCCGACACCAGCTACACCTCGACGCCTTGGGACGAAGAGAGTCGCGACGTGTCGCGAATCATGGAGATGTTGATGTTCCACAATGCGGCGGGAGGCGAGCGATACACACGGCTCAAGCACGCGTACCAAGGCTACCTCGATCTAACCACGCATTTGAAGCTAGGTCGCGCTGTATTGGTGGGGCGTGCCCCGACACCGGCCACCACGTTGACCACGGCAGGCGCCGTATTGCCGGGACAACAGTGGTGCTACTACCGGGTCATTTTCCCGGTCGCGCCGGAGCGGTAAGAAAACCGGGATGAGTGTCGTTGCGCCGGGCCGACGCACAGGGAGAGCAGCGTTGATCAACACGAATCAACTGACGAAGAAATACGGCGACATGTACGCGATCCGGAATATCAACCTGGAGCTGAACCAAGGCGACTTGTTCGGACTGCTCGGCCCCAGCGGCGCCGGCAAGACGACCACCATGCGAATCATCGCGACGTTGCTGAACCCAACGTCGGGCGAGGCGCATGTGTGCGGCCACTCGATCCTCACCAAGCCGAAGGAGATCCGACAGCTCGTTGGCTTCATGCCCGACTTCTTCGGCGTCTACGATGACATGAAGGTGATCGAGTACCTGGAGTTCTTCGCCGCAGCGTATCGGATTCGCGGCCCGGAACGCCGGCGACGCTGCAACGAAATGCTCGAGGTCGTCGATCTCGATTGCCAGCGTGACGCGTACACCAACACCTTGTCGCGCGGCCAGACACAGCGGCTCGGACTCACCCGGGTCCTGCTGCATGATCCTCAGGTCCTGCTGCTCGACGAGCCGCTCAGCGATCTCGACCCGCGGGAGCACATCGAGATGCGCAACTTGCTCCGTCGGCTCGGCAGCATGGGCAAGACGATCATTGTCTCCAGCCACATCCTCCCCGAGCTCGCCGATATCTGCAACAAAGTGGGCGTCATCTCGGAGGGCGAGCTAGTCGTCAACGCTGATGTGTCGGAGTGGATGTGATAGAAAACGGGATTGGTGTCGGCGCACAGGGAGAGCAACGTTGATCAAGACGAATCAACTGACGAAAAAATACGGCGATATGTACGCGATCCGGAACATCAACCTGGAGCTGGACCAGGGTGATTTGTTCGGATTTATCGGCCCCAACGGCGCCGGCAAGACGACCACCATGCGGATCATCGCGACGTTGCTGAACCCAACGTCGGGCGAGGCGTACGTGTGTGGCCACTCGATCTACACGAAGCCGAAGGAGATCCGACGGCTCGTTGGGTTCATGCCCGACTTCTTTGGCGTCTACGACGACATGAAGGTGATCGAGTACCTGGAGTTCTTCGCCGCAGCGTATCGAATTCGCGGCCCGGAACGCCGGCGGCGCTGCAACGAAATGCTCGAAGTCGTCGATCTCGACTTCAAGCGTGACGCGTACGCCAACACCCTGTCGCGCGGCCAAACGCAGCGGCTCGGACTCGCCCGGGTCCTGCTGCATGATCCTCAGGTCCTGCTGCTCGACGAGCCGCTCAGCGGCCTCGACCCCCGGGCTCGCATCGAGATGCGAAATTTGCTCCGTCGACTCGGCAGCATGGGCAAGACAATCATTGTCTCCAGCCATATCCTCCCCGAGCTCGCCGATATCTGCAACAAAGTGGGCGTCATCTCGCAAGGCGTGCTGGTCGTCAACGCCGAGGTGTCGGAGGTGATGAAGCGCGTTCGCGAACGCACTTTGCTGCACATCGAAGTCGGCGAAGGCGGGGAGGGCGCCGCAAAGCTGCTCGCCGAGCACGCGATCGTCGAGAATGTCGAACCCGGTGACGGGCGATTGTCAGTAACACTGAAGCAGGATGTCGAGGACTTCACGGCGTTGCCCAAGCTGCTCACCGACAACGGCTACGGCATCCGCTACTTCGGCGAGGAGAAAGTCGACCTCGAGGCCGCCTTCATGGCGCTCACCAAAGGTCTCGGCGAAAAGATCTAACAGCCTTCCCCTTCCCGGAGCCTCACCATGGCACTGTTCTCGCGACAACAGATCCTCGACCGACTGCGGCACAAGGTGGACCAAGGCCTGGTGATTGTGGGCGGCGGCGCCGGGACCGGGATCAGCGCCAAAATGTCGGAGGCCGGCGGCGTGGACTTGCTGGTGATTTACAACTCCGGAAGATTCCGCATGGCGGGCCGTGGCTCGCTGTCGGGGATGATGCCCTACGGCGACGCCAACACGATCGTCATGGAGATGGCTCGCGAGGTGCTGCCGGTTGTGGAAAACACGCCCGTGCTCGCCGGCGTGTGCGGCACCGATCCATTCCGGATCATGAAGCAGTTTCTGGCCGAGGTCGACGCGGCGGGTTTCTCCGGTGTGCAAAACTTTCCCACGGTCGGGCTGATCGACGGCGCATTCCGGCAGAACCTCGAAGAGACCGGCATGGGCTACGACAAGGAGGTCGCCATGATCCGCGCCGCGCGCGAGCAGAACCTGCTCACGACTCCTTACTGTTTCAATGAGGACGAGGCGGCGGCGATGGCCGACGCCGGAGCCGACATCCTCATCCCGCACATGGGGCTGACCACCAAGGGAACGATCGGCGCGTCGACGGCGGTGACGCTCGAGGAGTCCGCCCGCCGCTGCCAGGCGATGCACGACGCCGCCAAACGCATCCGGCCCGAGATCCTGGTGCTCTGCCACGGTGGCCCGATCGCCGATCCCGAGGACGCTCAGTACATCCTCGACCATACCGAGGGCATCGTCGGCTTCTATGGCGCCAGCAGTATGGAACGACTTCCCGTGGAGCCCGCGATCCGAGACCGCGTCGCGCAGTTCACTCAGCTCAAGCGTTGACGCCTTGGGAAGCATCGCACGCGCCGGCCTTGGCTAGGCAACTTTCTCACGCCAAGTCGCAAAGACGCAAAGGATTCACAGCAACCCTTTGATGCAAACTCCGTGTCTTTGTGCCTCCGTGAGAGATTAACGAAGCGCGCAGCCGGTCAAACCATTCATTTTTTCTCATTCATTCTTCGCGCCTTGGCGTGACCCCTTGGGCAACATCGCACGCGCCGGCCTATGGCGAGCCAATTTTCTCACGCCAAGTCGCAAAGACGCAAAGGATTCAGCAACTACCTTTTGATGCAAACTCCGTGTCT
>JAGQPF010000102.1 GCA_020426845.1 Planctomycetales bacterium | reverse complement strand
GGTCGGGCCTCCATCGCAGGCGACCCTTGTGAGGCCCGAGTGACCGGTCGGGCCTCCATCGCAGGCGACCCTTGTGAGGCCCGAGTGACCGGCCGGCGTCATAGCAAGGAACTGACACATGATGAATTCTTTATCTCTTATCGCGCGTGCGCTACGCTTGCTTCACTTCGCTATCGCGCTCTCGGTGCACGGAAATGACCAAGGGGCCGCCGGCGGCAACCCGTTTGGCGTCAATTACCCGTTTGGCGGCCACTTGGCGGCAAGGAACCGAAACCAGTTCCTTTTTCATTGTCTTACCCACGATTTCCACCGTCAATTCCCGAGCGGCAACTGGGAGAGTTGCGAAAAGACAAGTGACGAATGGCAAGGCGAGCACTGTGCTTGTTCTCCGTACGACGGACTTCCAGTCCGTCGAATCGGTGAATCGGTGAATCGGTGAGACGGTGAGACGGTGAGACGGTGAGACGGTGAGACGGACTGGAAGTCCGTCCTACTTGTTACTTGGACGAAGGGGCCGAGGACCAACGCACGGGAATGTCATTGTTATGCCAGCGCGCCGGGGATCAGCTTCCAGCTTTGAGCCACGCCGGTGAGGCGTTCCTGCCGGCCTTGATGTTCGAAGAACAGGTCGTCGGGAGCGAGGCCCAATGCCGTGAGAATGGTGGCGTGTAGGTTCTTGACTGGCTGAGCCGGCCCAATCGCCCGCAGGCCGATCTCGTCGGTGGCGCCGATTGATGCTCCAGCATTGACTCCGCCGCCCGCCATCCAGATGTTGAAGCCGTAAGGGTTGTGGTTGCGGCCGCTGCCACCCTGCTTCATCGGTGTGCGGCCAAACTCGCCCGCCCAGATGACCAGCGTCGTGTCGAGCAGGCCGCGCTGCTTGAGGTCCGTGAGCAACGCGGCGATCGGCTGGTCCGTCTGCGCGGCATTGCGGCGATGGTAGTCGATGTTGTTGTCGTGCCCGTCCCAACCCAGCTTATCGACGGCGTTATACGTTTGAACAAAGCGGACACCTTTCTCGATCAGCCGTCGAGCCAGCAGGCACATGCGGCCGTACTTGGCTTTTGCCGTGTTGCTGTCATGGATTGCATACGCGTCCTGTGTCGCTCGAGTTTCCTGTGACAACTCGCCGATGTCGAGCGCTTCCGACTGCATCCGATACGCCAGTTCGTACGAGGCGATGCGGCCGTCGAGGTCGAGCACACCGGGCCGCTGCTCCGCGTGCCGACGATTCAACGCCTGCGCGAAGTCGAGCGTCGAACGCTGCACGTCCGCCAATCGCTCCGGCGGAGAGAGGTTCAGCACGGGAGAGCCTTCGTGTCGAAACTGAGTCCCCTGAAATGCCGCCGGCAGGAAGGCGTTGCTCCAGTTTGCCGAGCCGCCCAGCCCGCCGACCTGGTACAGCAGCACATAGCCGGGCAAATTCTGATTCGCCGAACCAAGCCCGTACGTCACCCACGAACCAACACTTGGCCGGCCGCCGAGGATCGCTCCCGTGTTCATCAGGTACGTTGCCGGCGCGTGGTTGGAGCTCTCGCTGAACATCGAACGGACGATGCATAACTCGTCAGCGTGACGAGCTGTCTGCGGCAGCAGGTCCGAGAACCAGCGGCCGGTTTCGCCGTGCTGAGACCACTTCCACGGCCCGGCCATCAGTTCGTCTTTGCAGTGGTTGAAGACGCCGCCAACTTCGTCGTTGTGCTGCTTGAACGAATCAGGCACAGGCTGGCCGTCGAGTCTGACCAGCTCCGGCTTGTAATCCAGCAGGTCGAAAGTCGACGGTCCGCCATATTGAAAGAGGAAGATCACCTGCTTCGCCCGAGGCGCGATGTGTGGCAAACGCTCGCGCAGCGGATGGAGTGGGTCAATCGCGGTCCGCGATTCGGGCGCCGCTCGGAGCTCCTCGGCGAGCAACGCGCCCAAAGCGACACCGGCAAACCCGGCAGCGGAGCGAGTGAAGAAATCTCGGCGCGATGAAGTTGGCAGCATGCCGGCCTCGACAATCAGTCGATGTAGATGAATTCATTCAGGTTGGACACGGCCCGGCAGAGATCGATCAGGGCGAGTCGCTCGGCTTCGGGCGTGGCGCCATGGGCGCTGTGCTGTTTCGCGTGGCGCAGCAGCAAGTCATGCGCGAGTTTCCGTTCTTCGGGCTCGGGATCGCGGGCCAGAGCGAGCTGGAAAACGGTCGTGACGATGCGGGACGCCTGATCGGAACCTTGCGATTCACCGGCTGGCTGGTTGCAGACCTGCCGAACTCGATCAGCGAACGCCTCCGCGTATCGCACGGCGGCCGGGCTGTTCAGCAGCATCAAGGCCTGTGGAGCGACGACGGTGGTGTCACGGCGGGCGCATGACACGGTGGTGTCCGGCAGGTCGAATGCCTGCAGCAACGGGATCGGTAGACAGCGTTTCCTGACGAGGTACAGGCTGCGAACGTTGGTCGCTTCGATGGGGTCGGTGTACCATCCTTGAAGCCTTCCGCCGTCCTTTCCCTCGATCGCTTCCAGAATCGCCGGCTGAGCGTGCAGCAGTTCTTGAGGGACCTCGGGCCAGACGGGTTTGCCGCCGTCGCTTGTCTTCAGCAGCCCCGACACGGCCAGCAGGCTGTCCCGCAGGGACTCGGCGTCCAATCGTCGCACGTTCTGACGCCACAGCCAACGGTTGTCTGGATCGACCTTCGCCGCCTCTGCATCGTGTGTTGACGCGCGCCGGTAAGCTCTGGTCATGACAATCGCCCGGTGCAGACGCTTGATGGACCAGCCGTCGCTGACAAATCGAGAAGCCAAGTCGTCGAGCAATTCGGGATGTGTCGGACGCGCTCCCGTCATGCCAAAGTCATTGGGCGTCGCCACCAGCCCCACGCCAAAGTGCTGCTGCCAGACTCGGTTGACGAGGACGCGTGCCGTCCATGGGTTGTCGGGAGAGGCAATCCAGTTGGCCAGAGCGAGCCGTCGTCCTGTCGTGTTCCCTGTCGGAGCGTCGATCTTTGCCGGCCCTGGATACAGTACGGACGGAAATCCTGGCGTGACCTCGTTGCGCGGATCGCGAAACACTCCCTGGTACAGCACGCGTGTCACCGGAGCCGACGGGCCGCTGTCGGTCGCTCCCATCGCACTCAGCGGTTGACGTTTTTGCGACTCGAGAGCCGCAATCTCCTTCGACAGTTCCGCGTCGCGCCGCTTGCCAGGATCCTGCTGTTTGTCGAGCTTCGCCTGTTCGGCCTTGAGTTGCTCGATCTGCTGCACAAGCGCGGAATGGATCCGCTCGATCTCCCGACGCTGGTCCGGCAGTTCGACAACGAGATCGTCCCGGGCCGTGACTCCCGCAAAGAACGCTCGCAACCGATAGTGGTCGTCCTGCGACAACGGATCGTACTTGTGATCGTGACATTGGCAGCACGACATGGTCAGGCCGAGGAACGCGGACGCCGTCGTATTGGTCAGGTCAGCCATCATCTCGGCGCGGAGGCGATCTTCCTCCTGAAAAATGGATGCCGTGCTGTCCCACTGTCCCAGCCGCAGGTAACCGGTGGCAATGAGCGCATCAGCTTCGGCGGAGTTCTCGGGCAGTCCGTTGGTGAGCTCGTCACCGGCAAGCTGCTCGCGGATGAACTGATCGAACGGTTTGTCGGAGTTGAACGAACGGACGACGTAGTCGCGAAACATCCAGATCAGCGGGCGGAACTCATCACGCTCGTACCCATGGGTGTCGGCGTAACGTACGACGTCGAGCCACAGGGACGCCTGACGCTCACCGTAGGCGGGTGAAGCGAGCAAGCGGTCGACGAGCGTTTCCAGTGCAGTCGGCGACTGGTCGCCAATGAACGCTGCGACTTCGTCACGTGTCGGCGGCAGGCCAGTGAGATCGAACGTCAGGCGGCGGATCAGCGTGCGCCGGTCGGCATCGGCGGCGGGCGCGATGTGAGCTTCGTCAAGTCGTTTGTCGATCCAACGGTCAATCGCTTCGGCGGCCTGCTTTTCAGAATCGTGCCGCTGCTCTTCGAGACCCGAAGTGCTGACAACCGGCTTTAGCGACCAGAGGTCGAGTCGCTGGCCGTGAAACAGTTGATGGATGGGGTTGTTGGGATCCTCGAACGCGGTCCCGGTTCGCTCGATTGGGGGAGCAGGCGCGAAAGCTAGTTTCCCTCGTCCAGGCGACCATGCATCGAGATCAGCTGTCGAGCCGCCCAGCAGCATCATGTCGAACAACGTCTCGCCGCTGCCACTGGCCATCAGCGACAACCCCGTCATTTCGCAGTCGCCCAGATCTTTCCACAGATCAATCGTCACCACCGTCCAGTCGGTGGGCGCGGCAGCGCCGACCACAACCGCATCCATGCCCGTGTCATTGGGGCCGGCGACATAGCGGCCACCGGGCGTGGGCGTTGCTTTGGCGGGCGGCCATTTTCCTTCCCGCGCGACTTCGAGCATCGCGCCTCCGCCCCCGGTTTTCTTCCACGCATACCGGAGATACCGATACTCGTCCGGTGCGGGCTTTTCGCGTATCGGCAACTTCCAGTCGGCGATCTGCTCGGCGAATTTTTCACGCGGCGAAACCGCGACGGCCAGCGAGCCACGATGTGCGTCGTGGCGTTCCAGCCGTGACTGCGCCTCGCCTTTGGTGAGCGCCGCCAGGAACGGCTCCTCATCGTCAAACAACACGAGCACAGGCCGAGGCCAGACGGCCCCGTCATTGATCCAACGCGTCAGCGCCGCGATCTCCTTGGCAGCCAAAGGGTCCTTGGGTGGCATCTGCAGATCGGGATCGTCGAAGCGAATGGCCTTCACGAGCAGACTCTTCGCAGCATCCCCCGGCAAAATGGCTGGCCCTGAGTCGCCGCCATGGATGGCAGCCACCAAAGAATCGAGCCGCAGTCCGCCTTCCTGCTTGTCCGGTCCGTGACACGATAGACACTTTGCCCTCAACAGCGGCTCAACCGATTGCACGAACCGCTCGGTCGATGGAGACGGCGAATCTTCCGTTGCGACGACCCGCTCGCAGAACACGAACGTCCACGCGAGTAACAACAGTGTGGAAGACGTGAGTTGCCACTTCATCGCGACGTATTCTTTGTCCCGGCCTCGGATTGCACTTGTGCTATTCATGCCGGATCTCCGCCGAGGCGGCAAACGCTTTGCGAATCCAGTCAACACGTGTGGTGGATTCGGCAGGCACCTTCAGGCGATGCTCGTTGGCCAGGCTAGTCCAGCGCTCTTTCAATGCGTCGTCCAACGGCAGGTTGAGCTTGGCGGCGTGCCCCGGAAACGCTTCGTAATACTGGCTGGCGATGTGTTTGCCACGTGCGCCGGGCTTGGCGGGAGCAGGCTCCAGTCCGTGGAGTCCGCCGAGCCCGGCCCACCATTGGACTGCGGTGAAATCGGCGTGGCCCGGTGGGACGTCGCTGACGTGGATCGTCGCACCACCGTGCGCCCAAATTCGTTTCTGCAGTGCTTTGACGTCGACCTGCTGGACCGAGGCGTTCGCCTCGAGAGCCATGGCCGCGGCATGACCAGCGGCGCCGCCCAGCGACATCCAAATCGGCTCCAGGCGAATCGCGCAGAAGCCGACGTGGCTCGCGCTGCACGCCGTCGGAACAAGGAGATTGCGCATCTCCTTCGGCACGATGACTCCGTAGGGAATCTGATAAGGCGCGACACCTTGATAAAACTCCCCGGTGTGTCGGCCGCCGATCTTTGGCCCTTCGTGGCTCGTGCCGTGGCAGTTGTGACTGTACTCGCCGATGGCGATCGAGTCTCGATGTAATCGGGCTCGGGCATCATCGGGGGCGTACTTCGTATCGGCTTCGGTATAGACTCGCAGGCCCACCATGCGGCGAGCTTCCCGCACGTAAATCTGCGGCGGGATGTGATTCGTGTCCGTGAACTCATCGCGGCACAGACCCCAGGTCGCGGCTTCCGTGCGAAATGCCTCGGGCAATGCGGGATCAGTCTGCACGAAATGGATCAGGCCGAGTTGCCAATCCAGGTGTTCCTGCTCGACACGGCGCCGTGTGGCAAGATTGCCTTCCGGGTAGTCGTGATTGCGCCCGGGCAGAGAGAGGCGAATCAGTCCCTTCGACACGTCGTTGATGTCACGCTTGCCGTTGGGGAGAGCGGGCAGGTGAGCCTTGAGCACAAACGGGCTCCCGGGATATCCAAACGCCGAGCGGAACTTGTCTGCTTTCACCAACGGAACCAACGCCGCATAGTCCTGGCGGTTGTAGTTTGCGGGAACCGGAATCGGAACGCGGTTCTTTGGATCCTGCGTCATGCAGAGACGAAAGTTGTACCCTTGCACTTGTGTGTCAGCTGTTTCGGGCGCGAGCGGCTCGTTGTATTCGGTTCGCGCTTCTCGTCCCACTCGGTAGGGCACGCCCGCCGCGGCCAGCAGATCGCCTTCGTAGCTGGCGTCGATCACCAGCCTCGGCGAGATGTTCACGGTTTCGCCACCCGGGCGTGACAAGTCCAACGTGGCAATGGATTGGTTTTCCACTGTCACCCCGGTGAGACGGTGCTGTGTCAGGATCCTGATCGCAGGCTTTTCGGCGAGCATCTGCCGAAAGACAAGCAAGTTGACCGACGGCTCGCCATGCGTCCCTCGCCAGCAGTCTCGAACTTGCTCGGAGTCCTTGCCGTAAGTCGACTCGTAGTGCTTCAGCACCCGCTGGCTGAACTCGAGAAAGGGTCCATGGATCGCTTCGAAGCTATGGAAGTCCGAGTGCGAAAGGCCATGCGTCGTCATGCCGCCAATGCGGCCGGTCGGCTCAATCAGCAGCACGCTCCGCTGGTCGTCGGCAGCGGCCAGCGCGGCCGCGATTCCCGCCGGGGTCGCGCCGTAGATGACGACGTCGGAAGCAACGGGCTCACTCGCTTGTGCAAACGTAGGAACCAACATCAGCAGAATGATGAAGGAAACGGTGGCCGTGCGAATTCGACGCATTGTCATGACTTTCTAACCTCAGGATCTCTTCGCCTTGCCTCTGCTTCGTCAGCGGCGAATCCAGGTCGCCGCTGTGATGCATGCCTTCACTCAGACTGTTGATTTTTCAATGTCCTTCCCGGTGAGCTGCCTGCGCGGGGAATGGTCCTTGGTGAGGCTGCTGATGTGGCAACGCCTGCCGGCGGCCATGACAAAACCTGTCCGTCGGCGAGCAAGCGGATCTTCAACTTTTCGTAGTCGACCTCCTGAACCGCGGTCTCGTCGTCGATGGCAAGGCATGCCGCCGTTGCTGCGGATTGACTCGTCACCATGAAGACCGGCTCCATGCGAATGCTGGCGAAGGCGGAGTGGCTCGCGGAAAGCGCGAACGTCGCGAACAGATTTTCGCACTCGGACCGCTTCGGAACGATCGCGCCATAGCCGATTTGGTACGGCCCGAATCCGCCTCGCCCGCCAGCGACTTTGCCTTCGCGGATGACCTCACCGTCCTTCACGATGCGACGGATTTCGTGAATGTCCGTTCCATAGGAGCCGAGTCCGATGGAGTTAGGCGCCACCTTCCGGCCGAATGTGTGGTGCTCGGTCAGGACAAGATCGCTGATCATGCGGCGGCCCTCGCGCACGTAAATCTGATGCGGCCAGCCACCCCTGTCGGTGAATTCGTCGCGCGGCAATCCAAATCGAGCAACGTCGGCTCTTACTTTCTCGGGCACGCGCGCGTCCGTGGCGAGGAAGTGCAGCAGGCCGCGATGGTAGTTCTCGATCTCCTTGGCGATTTCGGCGCGACGGTCGTAAGTTGCCTCCGGCCATTCCCAACTGGCGCCGGGCAGGTTGCCGCCGAACGTCGCCGTATTGAAGTCCCACTTCTGGTTGGGCAGAGGATCGTGCTTGCTGAACCAGCGCAAGTCCATGTCGTCGCCGATCGCTTGGCAAGCTTCGATGAAACGCGCGACCAGCTCGTAGGTCTTGGGATCGTAGTCCGGCGGTGGCTTGATCGGGAGCCGATCGTCGGCGGTGCTCAGGCAGAGACGAAAGCAATACGCCATCACGCCCGGGGCGGGCTCACCGGGTTTGCCGGGCTCACCGGGTTTGCCGGGCTCACCTTCGCTGACCAGCGGCAGCAACCCGCTGGTGGGCTCGCCCTTCACGACGTACGGGTCGAGCGGAAAGTCTCGATCCCACACGCCCTGTCCGCCCGGCACGCGGCCATTTTTCCCCGGCTTCCGATGATTGACCCGCGGCTTGTATTTCTCGGCGTAGTGGATGCCGTTGTAGGTCTCGCCGTATTTGGCGTTGCCCTCGCGCATCATCGTGTAGCTGACTCCGGCGGCCGACAGCAGGTCTCCTTCGTAGGTGGTGTCAAGAAACATCTTGGCCCGCACCGTGCGACCATCTTCGGTTGCCAACTCGGTGATGCGTGCGCCCTCCTTTTTTGCCGACGCAAGGCGTGCCTCGCGTAGGACGGTCACGCCCGCCTCCTTGGTCATTTGCTCGAAGACTCGCTCTGCGACATGCGGCTCGATCGAATAGGCGCCTCCCGTCGCCGGTCCGCCCTTGCCCTTGAATGGCTCGCCCCAGTTCAACGTCTTGCCATAGCTGGCGACAAGGCGTGAAAAATACTCGCGGGCGATCCCTCCGACGCTGCGCGGCTCGCCGATGTCCACTGCGCTCAGCCCACCGGACGTCATCCCCCCGAGATGCCGTCCCGGCTCTAACAAAACCACTCGCTTTCCCTTCCTCGCCGCCTGCACCGCCGCGACCACGCCTCCTGATGTGCCGCCGTAAACGCAGACATCGGCTTCGATAACAAGGTCGGACGTTTCGACGGCCGATGTGGTTGAGAAGGCTGACAGAACAACGGCAGTGAATAAGACTCGCAAGGAGGATAGAGGAAAGGAGACTGGAGGAAATGCATCCGTTGTTTTTCGTTTTCCGTCCGCCCGTTGAAACGCGGCAATGGTTGGATGAAGAATGGAAACCAGTGCGTGCGGAAGAAGGTTGGGAAGTCGTAAAATGTGCATGACGAGTCAGCCTGGAGTCTTTTTCATCACATCGAGCATCGTGTACCCGATCAGCGGAAGGGTGGCCTTTCATCTTATCGTAGCTGGCGCTCGCAGCGTACAGGCAGGCTCAATCGCGGGCGAGGTGTCCGGTGACCAGCGAATTCCTGCTCCGTCGGGAATGGAAGTGGTCGAAGCCGATTTTGGAGACACCACTTCGTTCCTGATTGCACCACGTTAATCACCCTGAAGTTCTGCGGTTGGACTGCGGCGCGGACGCTGCCATAACGCATACGGAATTCTGACCGTCCCCTCGGACTACTGATTCCCAGCGAGACTGGAGCAACCTCGCCATTCGCGGTTACGCCGTGAATTAGTAGTTCGAGGGGACGGCGCGAGTTTCAGGCGGCGATGCAACGGCTGCTCTCAATGCTCTGGCTGTTTATGACGAGCTGCATGGACTCGAAGGCTGGCAGGTGACTGAGCCATGAACCGTCCCGTATCCCGGTTGAGCACTCGCGAACCGAGCCTGCGCTGGCTGGTCCTGCTTCCCCTTGCGGCCTGCTGGGTGTTTGTGCCCGGGCTAGCGCCGACGTGGAAGTTGTTTGCCATTTCGATTTCGATCTTCGCAGTCGTCAAGTGCGAGACGACACGATACTTCCTTGCGACGACGAATGAGCGTCCGACAGCGCGCGAACTCACCGCATGGTTGCTGTTTTGGGTGGGGCTCGATCCTGCGGCTTTCTTCAGGCGACGCGCTGGCTCGACGCCACGGCTGGCCGAGTGGATCTGGGGAGCGATCAGAGCGCTGCTGGGGCTCGGTTTGTTGCTCATTGTCGCGCCACGATGCCTGGCGCGGAATGAACTGCTCGCCGGTTGGATCGCAATGACGGGGTTGATCCTGACGCTTCACTTTGGCGCGTTTCATTTGCTCGCCCTGGCCTGGCGACGCGCCGGACGAGATGTCGTGCCGATCATGCTATCGCCGATCCGCTCGACTTCGCTGAGCGAGTTTTGGAGCCGCCGCTGGAATCTGGCGTTTCGTGACTTTGCCCACACGTTCGTGTTTCGGCCACTGGCACGACGGAGGCGGATCCAGCTCGCGGAGTGGGCGGCGTTCACGTTCTCGGGACTGATTCACGAATTAGCGATCTCGGTGCCGGCGGGCGCGGGCTATGGCCTGCCGTTGGCCTATTTTTTATTGCAGGGCTGCGGCGTGTGGCTCGAGCGCCGTTTGCCGCTGACGAATTGGCGAATCTGTGGCTGGTGTTATACCGCGTGTTTCACGGCGCCAGCAGCCTGGTGGCTTTTTCATCCGGCGTTCGTCCAACGATTGATCCTGCCCTTGATCGGAGGTTGAAATGACGACGCTAGAAGTGTTGCTGCGAATCTCGGGAGTGCTCCATCTCTGCACACTCCTCGGCAGCGCTCAGGTGCCGCGCGAACTGAAGTTTCGCGAGGAGCTGCCTAAGCTGCCGCCGCTGCTGCGTCACTGGATCCTGACGGCTGGCGGTTACATCGTACTTAACCTCATCGCGTTCGGAGTCATCACGCTATTGTGTGCCGAGGAGTTGCTTTCAGGGTCGCTGCTGGCACGATGTTTTTGTGGATACGTTGCGATCTTTTGGCTGATTCGGTTGTTCATCGAGTTCTTTGTCTTCGATGCAAGGCCGTATTTGCGGAACCGCTTCCTCACCCTCGGCTATTACGGTCTAACGGCCGTGTTCACCTGGCACGTGATCGTATTCGGCACGGCGGCGTTGTGGGGCAGATGATTCGGTACTATTGGTGAGGCTCTCTCGGGGCTGTATCATCTTGAATCGGTTGATGCCCCGCCATCCAACAAGTGACTGGAGTTTCATGAGTGCCGATCGAGGGCCGGACGGAGTGGAAGGGCAGATCCTGGAGTTATGGGAGCAGGCGGACGAAGCGGAGCAGCGCGTTGCGCTCGAAATGCTCGAACAGGCCATTCGCCTTGCCGACGAGGCCAATCTATTGCAGCTGCAGTATCAGTTGCGAAGAGATTTTATCCACGTCGCCTATGACACCGGCGACGCCGATCGGATGTTGGTGGCGATCAGCTGGTGCTTGGGCACCCACGACACCCGCCCGGGCGAATTCGATGACTACGAGATTCTCACCGAGTGCCAGCTGGCGCTGCAGTACGTGTCCGGGTTCGTTTCGATCGGTCGCAAGCAAGTTGAATGTCTGATCGAAGACGTGCGGCGTCGCTACGAGGCGGTTGACGCCAGCCCTCGCTCGTTGTTGCTCAATCGTTGCTTCAACGCATTTTGGATGGGCGATCTCGACGCCGCGTCGAAGTACCTGACGCACATGAAGGCCTCGCCTCGGGACGACCTTTACCATCCCGACTGGGAATACATCCTCGAGGCCGATTGCTACCGGCACGTGGGCGACGATGCGTCGCTGCTGAAGTTGACGAACCGACTGCCCAATCGGCTGCGCTTCGATATGGCTCGAGGCTATGTCATCAGCTATCTGCTCTGCCCGCTGTTGCGCGCGGGTCGCGCGGACGAGGCCGCGAAATTGTTGAGTGAATTGAAGCTGGCCGACGAGGCCCGCTTTGTGGACAACGCGGCGGAGCAGCTCGTGTTTCTGTTCGCCACGGGCGATTTCGATCGGGGATTGAGTGTGTTGGAGCGGCTGGCGACACCGATCTTGGGCGTGCCGTCGGACCGCGATCGATTTCAGTTTTTCGCCGCCGCGTCATTCTGCTTTGCGCGGCTCGCCAAGCAGCGTGAGACGGCGCCGATACGATTGCCGCCGGGTTTCCCCGGACACGTTGACTCGTCAGGCAAGGCCGCTGCGGCCCGACCGGTTGCCGCGTCATTGGCCGACGGGTGTCGCGCCGAGGCGGAGCGGCTGGCCGAAGCGTTCAATCGCCGCAACGGCAACCGACATTTTTCGGTTTGGCTGGAGCGGTTGGACGCGCTGCATCCATGCTGCGAGCCATAGCCGAGGCGGTGATCGGTGACAACCTCCGAACGATGAAGGAATGCGAATATGGAATGCCTGTTGGGAATTGATGTTGGCAGCTCGTCGGTAAAGGCCTCGCTGCTGGACATTGAAAGCGGAAAGTGCGTGGGGACGGCCTACTTCCCGAAAACCGAACAGCGAATCGACTCGCCGGAGCCCGGGTTTGCCGAACAGGATCCGCAGGTCTGGCTACAGTGCGCTATCGACGCGGTCCGTCAGGCCTTGGCGGAAGCGGAGTTGGATGGCGATCGCGTCAAGGCGATCGGCATCTCCTATCAGATGCACGGGTTGGTCTGCGTCGATCAAGAGCGAAAGGTGCTGAGGCCTTCGATCATTTGGTGCGACAGCCGCGCCGTGCCGTTCGGCCAAGCCGCTTTCGACGCTCTGGGTCATGAGCGTTGTCTCGAACACCTGCTCAACTCGCCGGGCAACTTTACGGCCGCCAAGTTGGCTTGGGTCAAGCAGCATGAGCCGGATCTATATCAACGCATCGACAAGGTGATGCTGCCCGGCGACTGGCTGGCGATGGAGCTGACCGGACGCACGTGCACCACGGCGTCGGGGCTCTCGGAGGGCATCTTTTGGGACTTCCTCGACGAGCGTCCATGCGATTTTTTGCTCGAGCACTTTGGCTTCGCTCCCGAGCTGTTGCCGGAGATCGCGCCCACGTTCGGCGTGCAGGGCGAGCTGACGGAACAAGCGGCCGCCGCCTTGGGACTCGCCGCCGGCACGCCGGTCTCCTATCGCGCCGGTGATCAGCCCAACAATGCATTGTCGCTCAATGTGCTGCGACCCGGCGAGATTGCCGCGACGGCTGGCACTTCCGGAGTCGTGTACGGCGTCACCGACACGAAGCAATATGACCCGCAGTCGCGCGTCAACACCTTCGCCCATGTGAATCATTCGGACATGGCGACTCGGCTGGGCGTGCTGTTGTGCGTCAACGGCACGGGCAGCCTGAACGCTTGGACTAGGCGGTTGGTTGGTGATGTCGACTACCCACAGATGAATCAATTGGCCGCCACGGCCCCCATCGGCAGCAACGGACTGAGCGTGATGCCGTTCGGCAACGGCGCCGAGCGTGTGTTGGGCAACCGCAACCTCGGCGCCCAGATACTGGATCTCGACCTGAATCGTCACGGGCGTCCCGAGCTGTTTCGAGCGGTGCAGGAGGGCATTGTCTTTGCGCTTCAGTACGGCATGGACGCGATGAGCGAGGTGGGGCTCAATCTGGAGACGATCCGCGCGGGCCACGCGAATATGTTTCTGAGCGACGTTTTCTGCCAGAGCTTGGCGAACACGTCGGGGGCGAGGATCGAGCTGTACGAGACCGACGGCGCACTAGGCGCCGCTCGAGGAGCGGGCGTGGGCGCCGGCATCTACGGTTCGCTGGACGAGGCGTTCGCCACGCTGCAGCGGATTCGGCTCGTTGAGCCCGCTGCCGCTTACCGTGGCGCGACCGCCACGGCTTACGAGAATTGGAAGGCGCGACTGGCGAGGTTGCTCGAGTCGGCGCAAGCATAGAGTCGGCAGCGGCGTATGCGGGGCGCCACTATCCGCGGATGGGGCGCCGAATTACATTGGAAAAGCCTTGCAGCCGCAAGGATCGTCCGTAGCATGGGCGTCCTCGCCCGTGCGCGGCGAGCAGCCGCAAGGATTCGTCCCTAGCATGGGCGGCTTTTGATACTCTGGCTTTGATGCCCCACAAGGCCACAAGGGTTGCGCAGTGC
>JAGQPF010000101.1 GCA_020426845.1 Planctomycetales bacterium | reverse complement strand
CGCTCGGCTGCTCGTGTCCACAACGCGGCGTTGAGTGGGGCTTTTTAATTACAGACAGGAGTTTAAACAATGGCTGCGAAGAAAGCGGAAACCAACGGCAAGCCCACCAATCGAATTGCCGACGCACTGTCGACCGGCAACAAGCAACTGCGAGTGCCGCAGATCGAGCTGGCGGTGGTCACGGTCCGCATCGCTGGCATCACGCCGCTCATCCACCACAAGTGGAGCGAGAAGGCGTTGACGATGATTCGCGACAAGCAGGCTGGCAAGAAGACGAAGACTCGCGACATCCGCAAGCCGGACGAGGAGGGCGAGGCGGCGACGTATCGCACGAAGGACGGCGGCTATGGTGTCCCGGCCATGTCGATCAAGTCGGCCCTCATCGCGGCCGCTCACAAGGATCTCGGCATCGACAAGACGCTGGTGCGGAAGGCGTTGTTTATTCACTGCGAGGACGGCGACATGCTGTTGCCGCTGGAGTGCGATCCGCCGGAGATTCGCGAAGACGTTGTCCGCGTCGGCATGGGCAGCACCGATCTCCGGTACCGCCCCTATTATCACGAGTGGGCCGTCTCGGTGACGTTCGACCTGGACTCGTCACTATTGCAGGTTGAAGACGTCATCGCACTCATCAACCGGGCCGGCTTCGGTGTCGGCATCGGCGAATGGCGCCCGGAGAAGGGCGGCGAGTTCGGGCGGTTCCGGGTGGACACCGAGACGCCGTTGGAGATCTCGAAGCAGCAGGTGTGATTCTGTCTGTGACGAGGCTTGGCGTGGCCGGCCAGTCGCGGCGTGTTCGGGCATTACGCGGTACGTCAGGGCAGGAATTGGCAGGCAGGGCTTGGCACGGTGGGTCCAGGAGGGCAAGTCTAGTCTCGGCAGGCAGGGCTAGGGAAGTCTGTGCTCGTTGTGGTGTGGAATTGCAAGTCGAGTCTTGGCAGGCGAGGTATGTCGAGTCGAGCCATGGTTGGTCACTGGTTGGAGTGTCGCGGCACGGCAGGCAAGTCATGGTGTGTTGAGTAAGGCAGGTCGGGTTTTGGCGAGGCAGGCATGGTGAGGCGAGTCGAAGATTGTCGTGGTGAGTTCTGGTTTGGCGCGGCAGGCAAGTCGAGTCTTGGTTGTCGAGTTTGGTTGAGGCATGACTAGGCGAGGGTTTTATGAAAACTGCAACAGCGTCACGGGTTGGATTCAAACTTGGCTACAGGGCACGCATTACTGCCGAAGCTGCTCACGGTGAGCTTGAAAAGATCCGTGCCAATCACGGCGGCGAGCTGCTTCCTGAGCACGTCGTTGAAGCTGCGAGCAGAAAGCGTTCGCCTCTGCATGAGGTGTTCGACTGGGACGACAAGGAAGCGGCCCATCAGTGGAGACTTGAGCAGGCCAGGAGTCTGATCCGTGCGGTGGTCGTTTACGAGACGGAAAGCGAAACAGAGAAACCGACGCGAGCGTTTCTGAGCGTCCGCGTTGAGTCGCCAACCGCAACTCGAAACGTCTACAAGACCACGGCTGACGCGCTCAGCAACGAGTCTGATCGGCTGCATGTCCTGCGAGTAGCCAAAGGGGAGTTGGCGGCATTCAGGGCCAAGTACAGGCAACTCACCGAGCTGGCAAAGGTGTTTGAGGCCATCGATGAGGCGCTGTCGTGAAACACGTCAACGACAGCATGTTCACTTTGCTCTCGAGCAACGGTCACGGCACACCCACAATTCCTCCAGCGGAAGGTGGCGAGAGTTGTTGCCGCAACCCAATCACGGCGGATGAATTGGCTGAGCGAATTGCTATTGAGCAGGCCCACGACGATGGTGTGTGCGTTGCTTCGCTGAATGGGCGTCGGGCTTCGATCGCTCAAGTGCAGCAGATGGTTGAGCAGGTCGGTCCGCGGGAGTGGCGTTGTCCAGATCCTGGCGATGCAGTGCGAGAGCCATCGACCGGTCACATCCGCGTGGTCGTCTCGGTTACCGGGGATCGTCTGCGGTGGAAACGTGGTGATGCCATGGACCGATTCGGGGAAACGTACAGGTGCAGCATCGCACAGTGGCGTGAGTGGTGCCTGCGAGTCGACGCCGAGGTTTTGGAGAACAACGAATGAACACGCTCATTCTCTTAGCCGCAATAGCCTCCCATCCGCCCGCTGAATCGGCCATGCTCTATGCCACGGTGACGCCACGCAACACGTCGCAAGTTGTGACGTATCAGGTGACAGCGACCGTGCCTGTGCTGGTGCGTGTCTCCACGTCAGCGGCTACGGTCACGAGACGTCATCGTGCCGGCCAGTGGCGAGCTCGCGTAATTGTGCGTGGCAGCGGTCGGGTTGATGTCCGGGTGTACGGTCGAGCGAGTGGACAACTGTTGGTGGCAACTGCGTACGAGG
>JAGQPF010000100.1 GCA_020426845.1 Planctomycetales bacterium | reverse complement strand
GGTGCTGTTCGAAAGTCAGCCGGGATTTCACGTCACCGCGAACCTCTATAAGCCGACCGCAAAACCGGGCGCTGCCGAGACGCGGCTGCCGGCGGTGCTGCATCCCGTGGGGCATAGCGAAAACGGCAAGGCGTACGCGGAATACCAGCGAGCCAACCGCCTGCTGGTCGAGCAAGGCTTCATCGTGCTCTGTTACGATCCGATTGGACAGGGCGAGCGCAAACAGCTCTTTAGCGTCAATGGTGGGCCGGCGAAGGAGGCTCGACCTACCCATCAAGCCAGCGGAGAGCATCAGGCGCTGGGGACGCCGCCGATTCTTCTGGGCCGCGGACTCGGAACGTACATGCTGTGGGACGCCATTCGAGCCCTCGACTATCTCTGTGAGCGGCCGGACGTCGACTCGCAACGGATTGGCTGCACCGGCATCTCGGGAGGCGGCAACCTCACCAGCTACTTGATGGCGTACGACGAGCGGATTGCGGCGGCGGCGCCCGGTTGCTTTATGACCACGCACCGCCGCAAGAATGAAAGCCCGGGCCCCGGGGATGCAGAGCAGAATCTGTTCGACCAGATTCGCGCAGGCTTCGACCACCCCGACTTCATTCTCGCCCGCGCCCCCAAGCCAACTTTAATTCTGACTGCCAGCAACGACTTCGTGCCGATCGAAGGTTCTTGGGAGGCGTTCCGAGAGGCCAAGCGTGTTTACACTCGGCTGGGGCACCCCGAGCGCGTGGACCTTGTCGAGGCCAACGCCAAGCATGGCTTCAGCCGCCGTCTGCGCGAGGCCACGGCGCGATTCATGACGCGCTGGCTGCAAGGACAGGAGATTGAAGTGTTCGAAGAGGATCAGCCGGTCGGGCCTCCATCGCAGGCGACCCTTGTGAGGCCCGGTGGACCCGTCCTGACCGATGAGCAATTGCGAGTGACACCGAACGGTCAGGTGATGTGGCTGGCGAACGAGCGATCTCTGCTCGAGCTCTACGCCGAAGAAGAGCAGCGACTGGCCAAGCAGCGGCCTGGCCACCGGGCCTTACAAGGGTCGCCTGCGATGGAGGCCCGATCCGTTACAATGCCCGAGCTGATTCGCCAGGTCACCGGCATCCGAGCGTTGCCAGACCTGCCGCGGTCGCGCGTCGAGCGAATCGACGCGAAGCCTGATCGCAACTCGCCGGGTGAAGGGCCGGCCCGGCTCGTGCTACATCCCGAGCCCGGCATCTCCTTGCCGGCACTTTATTGGGCAAACGGCGACAAACAGCCCATCGTAATCGCGCCCGCCAAGGGAATGAACGCCGCCGTCGAACAAGCACAACGTCTGCATGCGTCGGGGCATCCGGTGCTGATTGTCGAAGTTCGCGACACCGGCGAGACCGCGACTCGCAATTGGCGTTTTCCCGGCGCCGACTTCTACATCGCCCTGATGCTGGGTAAGAGTTACCTCGCGATGCGAGCGGAGGACATTCTGGTCGCGAGCCAGTGGCTCGCGTCACAGCACTCGGCCGGCTCGGTGCAATTGATCTCTGACGGCGAGATCGGGCCGGCAGCCTGGCACGCCGCCGCGCTCGAGCCTCAGCTCGTCACGAGCATCGAAACCAGCGGCGACCTGCAATCTTGGCAACAGCTGATGAGCTCGCCGGAGTCCAGCCGTCACTTGCACAACGCGGTGCATGGTGCGCTTCGGCACTATGATCTGCCCGACCTGCGAGCGTTGGTGGACCAACGCTGACCGAACAATTCATCGATCCATCGATCGGCGCACCCTGCGGCTAGGTTCCCGACGCGGGTTCAGACGCGGGTTGCTTCTTCTTGCCCTGTTTCTTCCCCTGCTGTTTCGCCTTGCCCTTGCCCTGCTTGGCTCGATTTGCCGGGCGCGGGAGCACGTTGGCCGCTTGAGCCCACTGCCGCCACTGCTTGGCAAGCGTGGCCGCCTCTTCGGGATGCTCGCCGGCTAGATCCTGCTGCTCGGTGCGATCCGACTTGAGATCAAACAGCTCCCATGTTCCGCGGAGGCCTTGCCGGACGAGCTTGCGATCGCCCACTCGGATCGCGGCGTTGCCCTCGTGTTCCCAATACAGCGTCCGCGAGGCGAAGGTGGCCGCGGCCGAGCGATCGCCCGTCAAAAGCGGCTTCAGGCTGCGTCCCTGCGCCGGCACGATCGGCCGGCCCTTGAACTCGCTCGGGTACTTCGTCTCGGCGAGGTCCACGCAGGTGGCCATGATGTCAATCAGGTGGGCGGGCGAGTCAATCCAACCCTCGCGAGGCTTGATGGCGGCGGGCCAATGCGCGATCAGCGGCGAGGCGATGCCACCCTCGTGGTTGTAGTGCTTGTACTTGCGAAACGGCGTGTTGTTCAGATGCGCCCAGCAGCGGCCGATGAACACATCCGAGTGCGGATCGCCGGGATGCTCGCCCACGTACTTGCCCATTACTCCCGCTTCGGCGTTGCCCCCGTTGTCCGAGAGAAACAGAATCAGCGTGTTGTCGAGTTGGCCGCGCTCACGCAACGCCTCAACGAGCTTGCCGATATTCTTGTCGACCTCTTCGATCATCGCGGCGTAGATCGCCATCATGTCGTCGTAGCGAGTCTGCTCCTCCGCCGACAGCGAGTCCCAGGCGGGCACCTCGTCGGGCCGGGGCTCAAGCTGCCAGCCCTTGTCGATCAGCCCCGCGGCGATCTGACGAGCGTACCGTTGCTCGCGCAGGCGGTCCCAGCCTGCCTTGTACTTGCCGCGGTACTTGGCGATCGTGGCCTCCGGCGCCATGCAAGGGAAGTGCGGCGCCACATGAGCCAAGTACCAAAAGAAGGGGCGATCGCGGGCAATTGCCTCGTCGACGAAGCGAATCCCCTGCTCCGTCCAAAGGTTGCTGCCGTACCAGGGCGGCGAAAACCGGGGGTCGTCGCGAGCGACCTCCTCGCCGTTGAGGAACATCTTCGTCCCGCCTTTGGGTCCGGTCTGATCCGAAAAATGCAGCCCGCCGGCCGGCAGGTTCAAACTGCGATCGAACCCGCGTCCCGCGGGCGTGACGCCGTGGTTGAAGCCAACATGCCACTTTCCTGTCATCGCCGTGAAATAGCCCGCCTGCCCCAGCACCTCGGCGATCGTCACGCAGCGATCATTCAATTGGCCGCGGTAGCCATCGACGCCCTGGTCCTCCGTCATCCAACCGACGCCGGCTTGGTGCGAGTAGAGCCCCGTCAGCAGCGAAGCGCGAGTCGGACAACAACGGCCCGTGTTGTAGAACTGCGAAAACTTCGCGCCGCGGGCCGCGAGCGCATCCAGATGCGGCGTTGGAATCTCGCTGCCATAGGGACCGATGTCCGAGAACCCCATGTCGTCGACCATGATCAAGACAATATTGGGCCGGTCGGCGGCGACGCAATTTGCCGCCGGAGCCAACACCGACAGCAAAGCAAGCAACGCCAATAGAAAGGGGAGTAATGACCGCGCGGACACGCACTTCCGGCGTTGGGTGAAGTTGAACATGAACGCACTCCTGCGGCGTGTCGTGATCGGACGGGAGGTAAGCATAAGAGCCAAGCGAGCGCCGAACTATTTCTTCTCGCGCTCGCCATAGATCGCCGGCTTCCAATCCTTGGGCAGCCGCCCTTGGGGCCGAACCTGATAGGCTTCCGCCGGAATCGCAACGTCTTTGGCCTGCCGAAGCGGAAGCTCGTCGGACAGATGCTTGATCCGAAAATCCTTGTACTGAATTTTCATTGCAGGCCCAACATGGACTTGCACGGCTAGCACGCCCTCGAGCGCTCGCCCCTGCTCATCCAGATCGATCAAGTCGGCCGTCTGATGGCCGTCAATCCAGTGCTGATGGTGGTTGCCCTCAACCAGCACGCGGAACTCGTGCCACTGATCGGGCTCGAACGTCTTCACCGGCATTTTGCCGACAACCCAAGGCTGGCCTTCCGTGTCGATCACCACCTTCTCGCCTGTATGAGAAAGGATGCGGCGACCGCGTTCCTCGTACAACATGCCGTTGTACTCGGGCACATTCGCCACCACATCGCATTGATAGCCGGTGACAATGTCCAACCCGAGATCGGGTCGCGAGAGTCCACGGTACTGAAGTCCACTGTTGCCGCCGGGAGTCACCTTGACGTTCACTCGCATTTCGAAGTTGCGAATTGTCGAGCCGGTCCACGTGATGAAGCGATTCATCTTCAACGTGCCATCCGTCTTGCCGGTCATCGCGCCGTCCTCGACCGACCAGTACTTGCGATCGCCGCTCCAGCCACGCAGCGAGCGGCCGTCAAACACTCGAGTGAATCCGTCCCGGTCGGCCTGAGCGCCAACGGCGGCCGAGGCCTCGGGGTGCGGAACGGTCGAGGCCCGAAAGCCGCCCTGCAGCGGCGCGAGCGGACCGCCCAACTGCTTCACGCGAGCGTCCGTTCGTTGCCGCATCTCGCGCAGCAGCTCGGCGTGCTGCGGATCGTCGGCCAGATTCACGAGCTCATCGGGGTCTTGCTGCAAATCATGCAGGAACTCGCGATCGTGGTCGACGTAACGGACATACTTGTAACGTTGATTGCGCACACCCTCGAAGGCAGGGATGCGATTGCGAACGGCGAAGTGCTCGTGGAACGACTCCTCGCGCCAATCCGCAGGCGTCTCGCCAGCGACGACCTCGCGCAAACTGCGGCCCTGATACCGGTCGGGGATCTTGGCGCCCGCCCAGTCAAGAAACGTGGCGGGCAGATCGAGGTTCAACGCGATCGCGTCGGCAACCTTGCCTCGCTGCGATTCGGCGACGCGCGGATCCATGATGATCAGCGGCACACGCAGCGACTCCTCGTAGTGGGACCACTTGCCCGCCAGGCCACGATTGCCCAGATAATAGCCGTTGTCCGCCGAGTAGACGACAATCGTGTTCTCGGCCAGGCCAGCTTCATCCAGCGCCTTCATGAATCGGCCGATCGCGCCGTCGATGCCGCTGACCATCCGATAGTAGGCGCGAATGTTGGTCTGGTATTTGGCGGGCGTGTTCCAGCGCCAGAAATACCGCTCACGGTTGATAGTCGTCTTCAGAAAGTCCGGCAGGGCGTCGAAAACGGCGGGGTCGCTCAGCCGCGGGCCGGGAATCTCGACATCCTCGTACATGCCATCGACGGATCGCGGCCAGGGAAAGTGGCCGATGCCCGGCCGACGGTCGCCGTCCTCCGCATGGCACGCATTGAACCACATGTTCAGCGCGAACGGCTTGTCCTTGGGCTGCGACTTGATGAACTCGATGCCGCGATCCACGATCAACTCCGTTTCGTGACGCAGCGTGCCATCGGGCTGTGGCTTGTAATAAGGGTTTCGTCCAATCGCCTCAAACTCGTCGAAGTGATCCTTTTGACGATATCCCTGCGGCATTTTCGCGTGCCACTTGCCGTAGTAGCCAGTGCGGTAGCCCTGCTCGCGCAGCAGATCCGAATACAGCGTCGACACCGCCTCCGGGCGCGCCAGCTCGCGGTTGCCCGGCGTGCCATAGCCGCGGCCCGTCAAGCCGCTGAGAATCGTCGTCCGACTGACCCAACAGATCGAATGACTCACGAACGAATTGGCGAACCGCGTGCCACGCTTGGCCAACTGGTCGATGTTAGGCGTCTGGACGATCTGATTCCCGTAACAGCCCAACGTGCTGATTGTCTGGTCATCGGCGAAAAAGAAGACAATGTTCGGGCGCTGATCGGCCAACCCGGGCCGGGCAACTAACAACGCTAGCGCAAGCGCGCGGAGCAGTAGAGTGCGATGGGGCATGTTCATTAGGCGGCGTGCGATTGGGATGTGGATGGAGGGCGAGTCTGGCGAACGCAATTCAAATAGTCAGTGGCTCTTGACGTACATCCCATAGCATAACCATGGCCTGCGCTGTTTACGACCAATCGAGCCGCCCCCCCTGCGGCCTTCCCCAACAATCTCGCAGACCCTATGGCCGAGTGCGTCTCTCGCTGATGGGATGGCTTCGGGTTCCTTCCCGGGCGCCAGGCGTACGGCGATTCGATCCATCTTACTAGTGGCCAGGTGTACGGCGGTTCGATCCCTCGCTTACGCTTCGGGTTTCCGTACTAGTGGCTAGGTGTTCGGCGATTCGATCCCTCGCTTACGCTTCGGGTTTCCTTACTAGTGGCTAGGCGTACGGCGGTTCGATCCCTCGCTTACACTTCGGGTTTCCTTACTAGTGGCTAGGTGTACGGCGGTTCGATCCCTCGCTTACGCTTCGGGTTTCCTTACTCTTCGTGCTCTTCGCGCACTTCGTGGTTTGATGAGAGACGGGCGTCCGCTGTTCCCATCAAGGGCGATTCGAAAACAACGACAAGCGGCCATCGACGCCGATGCGCGCGGGTTCGACGCCCCGCGGCAACGCACCCGAGTCGGGATGCTCGTCGTCTTGCGAGCGGAGCGGATCCGGCCACGACTCGGGCAACGGCCTGCCGAAGTCGATCGCCGGACTGTCATCGCGCAAACGCAAATCATCCGCTTCCCCGACCGCGGATGACAGCTTCACGAAGCGGGGATCGGCGACGCGATCCTGCGTCGTCCAACCGGGCTCATGCACCTGTTGGCTCAGGGCGAACAAGGGTGAGCGGCGGAATTTGGCAAACCACAGCGCGCTGGCCTTGGCTGGCTCGTCGGGCAGCTCACGGCCCTCCGTGACTCCCCAGATCAGATTGCCGCCTTCTCGTAGCTTGCCCGGATCCTTGCCGAGAATCACGACGCCCGGCACGCGGTCCGTCTGGACAAACAAATTGTTGAACACGTCTCGTTCGTTTTGCCTCAGCCCCTGAGCGCCCAGCCCAAACAGGAAGTAGTTGCGAAACACGGGCGTCTCGCGAACGAAGGTGTTGTGATAGACCCGCATCACCGGCCAGATCGGGCTGCCGTGATCGCCCGCCAAATGACCTTCTCCGCGCAAGTACGCGCCGGTTGCGTCGGGTTCGGCGGGCGGCGACTTGTACACTCCACCACGCATGTCGAACACGTTTCGATAAATGTGCACCCCCGAGCCCTCGTCGTGGTCCAGCGGCGCCTCGTCCTTCATGATCTCGTGCTGTGTGATCGGAATCAGGCACCGGCCGATGCGGTTCTGATAGATGTACAGCGTATGGTCGCGCAACTTGGCGCCGCACTCGAGCCCGTCGTCGTTGAAGTTGTCGACCAGGTTGTGATGGAACTGAAGGTTCTTCACGTACCGGAGGAAGGCGAAGTCGTGGTCGTCGGTGAACTCGCAGTTCGCCAGCTCGATGTCCTCGTTGATCGGCTGCTCATTGCGAAACACGATCTGATACGACGCCGTGCCTCGGTACTTCATATGAGCGCGCGACGTCCAGGGCGCCGCCAGACCGCGAAACGCCGAATGCGTGACGCGAATCTGCTGCGAGGCGTTGACGAGCAGTCCGGGAAACCCGCCAAACAAGGTGAGATGGTCCAGCGTGACGCGTTGCGAACCGTAAACGTGCAACAGCGGGCTGCCGGTCGCGCCGCGAAAGACAATGCCCTGGAGCGCGACGTCGTGCAGGCCGACAATCCGCATCACCTCCTCGCCAAACCCAAGCGCAATCGAGAGCTGCAGCCGGCGCGGGTCCGTCTCGCCGCGGTACGCGTTGCCCTCCAGCCCCGCCATTTGATGGTGAGCAAGTCGAATGTGAACGCGTTGAGTCTCGCGATTGAACCAGAGGCCGGGCCCCCCATAGAGGCCCAGCTCGCTCATCTGCTGCTTGTTGCCGGTCCATAGCTCGTTCTTCGCGCGCAGGTCGGCCAGCAGCCGATAGCCATGCAAGGGTACCATCGAATCGCCGAAGTGTCCCAGCGCCAGGGGCCGTTCGTCCTCGATGCCCCACATCGGCTCCCAGGAAGCGGGCAGGAACTGTGTCGGAGCGCGGCGAGCATCCACACCGGGATAGGTCGCCGTCGAGACGTACTCGCCTTCCGCGCCGCCGTCCAACGGCATCCAAGCCTGCTCAGGTCGCTCCCGGAACTCGCGCAATCCGCCGTCCACGACGGGCAACTCGCCCGGATAGGCGCGGATCGTAATCGGCCGTTGTTGCTCGCCACTGCGCGTCAACGCCAACCGTTCGTAGTAAACACCGCCGCGCAATAGCAGCGTGTCACCCGGCTGCAGCTGACGAGTGGCATAGGCCAGTGTTCGCCACGGCTGCTGCTCACCGCCATCGCCGGCATCATCACCGCGAGTGGGATCCACATGCCACAATTTGCCGGGGGCCATGACCGGAGCGACAGGCGCGGCGAACGGCTGCGGCAGCGGGCGCGTCGGCGGGTGGGAGACGAACTCGGTGGCCGCCTCTTCGGCAACCGCTCTACAAGCAACATGCGCCGCGAACACGGCACATAAAGCGCTCGCGAGCATCACACTCCGAGAGCAAGCGCAGATTCGATTCATAACGGAACTCACCAAGATGCAGAAATCCTCTCGCCCATGCGCAATTGGCAACGCAATCGACAACGCAATCGGTGACGCGGACGAGAAGCCTCTCATCGTACCTGAGCGATATCCGCCCTGCCCGACTTTTCACGAGTGGCCGGAAATGGCCGGAAGCTGCCGGTGAATCAAGCCGACTCGTCTTCCCAGGGGTTGTGCCAATTGCCCCAATGCTCGAGGTATTGGCGAAAAGCGGGAGAGTCGTCCGCGCGTTGCTGAAGAAACTCGTGCGTCTCGTCGATGATGCGATGCTCGTCCTCGAGCTTCAGCTTGCCGAACAAGACGGCACAGCGGAGGAAGACGAAATAGGTGTCGAGCACATCGCAACGGCAGTAGTCATTGATCTCGTCGAGCTTTCCTTCGTCGAACAGATCCTGGACCATGTGGCCCTGCACCGCCATTTTGCCGGGCTTGCCGAGCATCGTCGCGGCGAGGTTCAATCCGCCAGTGAAGCGAACGGCGCCGAAATTGGTCAGCTGGTCGTGGAGGTCGAGATGGGCGTCGATGTTGTAGCGATTGCGGGGTTGCTCATACGACTTTCCGTGCACATCGAACCAGCCCGGGCAGGAGACGCCGTAACGAAACGCAGCCAACTCCATGAGCGGGATGTCGAACGTGCGGCCGTTAAAACTGACCAATGTGGGGCGGTCGTAGGCCTCCCAGCCCTGCCAGAATTTGTTGGTGATGATGTGCGAGCGATAGTGTCCCTCGTCCAACGCCACCAACTCCCGCAGGCGATAGTCGGCCGAGACCTTGGCGACCACGACCGAGACCGGCTTCTGAAAGGTATAGGGAATGAAGTCGTTCTTGTAACGCTCCATCAGCTCGGCGCGGTAGCGCGCGACCGCTTCCTCCGGACCCAATCCCTCGCCGGGGTATCTTACGCTGGAGACCAGTTCGCCGTCCGCGACACTCTCGATGTCAAACACAAAGAATCGAGGCTGCATCCGTGGTTCCTTGTCGGGTCGCGAACTTTCGCTCAAACTACCAAACATCTCGCGTCCGCGACACCGCCTGTCCATTGACGCCTTCGCGGAACCGAGTTCTTCCTTCCACCGGTAAACCTCGAGCTCAGACCGATGCAGCGTGAACGATTGCTGGAACGTTTTCTGAAATATGTCGCCGTTGACACCACGGCCGTCGAAAGCGCCGCGACCTACCCCAGTTCGCTGGGGCAGCGAGAGCTGGGGAAGATGCTGGTCGCGGAGCTGAAGGCAATGGGCGCGGCCGACGTTCGGCAAGATGAGCACGGTCTGGTGTGGGCCACCGTGCCGGCGAGTCCGGGATGCGAGGCGGCTCCGGTGATCGCCTTCAACTCGCACCTCGACACTTCCCCCGAGACCACCGGCAAGGACGTTTGCCCTCATGTGATCCGCAACTACGCGGGCGGCGACATTCCGTTGACGATGCATCACAAAGTGATCCGCGTCGCCGACAACCCCGAGCTCGAGCAACTGCACGGGGCGACCTTGATCACCACCGACGGCAGCACGCTGCTGGGCGCGGACGACAAGGCGGGTGTCGCCGTGATCATGGAGATGGCGCAGCGGTTGCTCGAATCGCGAGACGGCCGGGAGCGTGGCCACGGCACGGTGCGGTTGCTATTCACCTGTGACGAGGAGATCGGGCACGGAGTCAACCACGTCAACCTGCGTCAACTGGGCGCCGTCGTTGGCTACACGCTGGATGGCGCCGGCGCCGACGAGATCGACACCGAGACCTTCTCGGCGGATCTGGTGATCATCACGGTGCGAGGCGTCAACATTCATCCCTCGATCGCCAAGGATCGGATGGTCAACGCGATGCGAGCCGCGGGCGACTTGCTAAGTCGGCTGCCGACCGATCAGGCGCCGGAGACGACGTCCGATCGCGAGGGTTTTTTGCACCCCTACCAGATCGAAGGCGGCGTCGCGGAGGTGAAGATTCGCGTGCTGCTGCGTTCTTTCGACACCGAGGAGCTGCGAAAGCAAGAGCAACTGTTGCGCGAACTCGCGGCCAGCGTCGAGCAGGAGCATCCCGGCGCGACCATTGAGCTGCAAGTGATCAAACAGTACCGCAACATGGCGGACGGCCTGCAAAGCGAGCCGCAGGCAGTCGCCTATGCTGAGGCGGCCGCTCACAACCTGGGGCGCACGCCACGTCGAACGATCGTGCGGGGCGGCACCGACGGCTCGATGCTCACCGAACGCGGCCTGCCGACTCCCAACCTTTCGACGGGACAACACAATCCCCATTCGCCGTTGGAATGGGCCTGCCTGGACGAAATGGAGCAGGCGGTGCAGCTCATTCACGAGCTCGCCTTCGTGTGGGCCGAAGGCCCCGACAAGCCGTAGCGATGTGGAGCGAAGGAGTTTGAGTTCACGCCGCTCGGCGCTGGCTCATCGAGCCGCCACTGCGGCGCCGACGCTCTTGTTCGATCGACAAGATCGGAGGCGAATCCAGACCGCAGCGTTCGCTGGCTAGCGAGACCTGCTCGCGATGGTCACGATAGGCAGCTCGGTCCAGCGCGGCGGACAAGCGTGCGCGCAGAGTCGACACACCGCCTCCGGTGCACAAGGAGACGACCGAACCGGCCGCCACCTGCAATCCGTGGCGCAACAATCCGCCCCATCCCAGCGACGGCGCGTGTCGCCAGAAAAGTCGTTCTGCCCAGGTCGCCGCTTCGGTCGGATCGACGACCGCATCGTCGAGCTGCGCAGGGTCGTATGCCAGCCGGCAATGTAATGCGAGTTCCGTCTCGTAGCCGGCATCGCGCAGCGAAGCGGCCACATCCACATCCCACAAATCGCCGACGGCATCGGCAAAGCCGCCAATGTCACGAACCGCGCTGATGCGGTAGAAGCCAGCCAACCGCGATGGTCCCCAGCTCACCGAGGGACGATCGCAGGCACGTCCCTGCCCCACGGCCAAGCGGACGCCGGCGCCGTTCAACGCGACGCCCGAGTTCACGAGCCGTTGAGGGCGGGCCGCATTGACGACCAATGGTGTAACCGACCCCAACGTGGTTCGGGACAGCCGCTCGCGAGCCCCGTCCGACCAACCGTCGGCGACCGAGACGCCGCAAGCCACAACGTGCAGCACCTCCCCGCCCGCGACGTCCA
Source organism: Planctomycetales bacterium (assembly GCA_020426845.1). GTDB lineage: Bacteria > Planctomycetota > Planctomycetia > Pirellulales > Pirellulaceae > JAGQPF01. Next base: position 13,867 of record JAGQPF010000100.1, on the reverse strand, counting down.
AGCCGCGGTTGAGCAGATCGCTCACCGTCGCGTCCGGATCGTGTTCGACGAACAACACTTCTCGACGCAGCTCGTAAGGGTCGTCGTAGGTGCCGCGATGCACCACGATCACCTCAGAATTGTCTGGACGGTTCGCCAGGATGGAGACCAAGGTGCTTTCAAAAGCCGCCGTGCTCTCACACCAGGGGATGAGGATTGATAGACGAGACACCGGACTTCTTCCTTGATGTATGCCGTGCGCGAGGGACGTAAGTCGCCTCCGGGCCGTTCGTCAATGTGGGCAGGCACGTTGAGAGCCCATTCGCGGGCCGCTCGGGGCCCAACGCGATCAGAATGGGTGAGAAGGTGTCAGGGAAGTTGTGGAACAAGTGGACCGTTTGTGTGACCATCGCAGGTCACCGTCCTTTGTATTCGGCTAGAAGAATCGCCAAGTTTACGGAACATGCCGCGGTTGGCGGAAGTCACTCATCTGGCGGCGGACTCGGTGCGGAGCTCACGAGCGCCGCGTCACCTCCCCGCCCGGCTGGCGGCTAGCCGGACACGGGCGTTTGAGGACGCTGCCGGCAAACACTGCAACTTGTTTTCCAGACGTCACTTACACAACGTTCACGCCGGCGCGAGCAGCTCCCGATCTTGGCCCGCAGCGCGGGTCCCGTGTTTGCCCGCCGAAATCGCCGTTGGTAAGCTAGGTGGCTGTTGGGAGGCCGTTGGAAAACACCTTTCCGGCAATCGGCGCAGCGTTGTCCGCTCCGTGTCCGCTCGTATCCCACCCATCTTCCCCGGAGTCCTTCCATGTCCAACTCTCCCACCTCCATCAACCGTCGCCATTTTCTCGGGCAGACGGCCATCGCAGGCGCCGTCACACTGGCCTCCGCGCAGTCGATCCAAGCTGCCAATCGGGCCAGCCGCAAGGTGACCGTTGGCGTGATGGGATTGCAACGCGGCCGCGCCCTGGCTGTCGGATTCGCGAACCTGGCGGACGTCGAGATCAAATATTGCTGTGACGCGGACATCAACCGGGCCGAGCACGGCGCGGCGGAGATTGGCAAGATCGCCAAGGCCCCGGAGGCGGTTCAGGACTATCGCCGAATGCTGGATGACAAGTCGCTGGACCTGGTCGTGGTGGCTGCGCCGAACCACTGGCACGCTCCCGCCACCATTCTGGCCTGCAATGCGGGCAAGCACGTCTACTGCGAAAAGCCCTGCAGCCACAATCCGTGGGAGGGTGAGACGATGATTGCGGCCGCTCGCAAGGCGAACACGGCGGTGCAGATCGGCACGCAGCGCCGCAGCGGCCCCACCATGCAAGAGGCGATTCAGAAGCTGCATGAAGGCGCGATTGGCCGCGTCTACGAAGCGCAATGTTGGTACACCAACCAGCGCGGCTCGATCGGCGTCGGCAAGACCGCCGCGCCTCCCAAGGAGCTCGACTACAACCTCTGGCAGGGCCCGGCGCCGCGGATGCCTTACACCGACAACCGCATCCATTACAACTGGCACTGGTTCTGGCACTGGGGCAACGGCGAGCTAGGCAACAACGGCATTCACACACTGGACATCTGCCGCTGGGGCCTGCAGGTCGACTTCCCCACGCATGTCGTCTCCTCGGGTGGCCGCTACCATTTCGAGGACGACCAGCAGACGCCCGACACGCAGACCGTGGCCTACACGTTCGACGGCCGCAAGTCGATCACCTGGCAAGGTCGCAGCTGCAACCGGCACCCGCTTCGCAAGGGCGAGTTCGTCACGTTCTTCGGCGACAAGGGAACCATGGAGGTGGACAGCAACGGTGCGTACACCGTCTACGATCTCCGCGACAAACAGCTGGAGCATGTCGAAGCTCCCAACCGCGGCGACCGCGAGCATATGCAGAACATCGTGGACGCGATTCGCTCCGACAAGCCACAGGCGTTGAACGCAGAGGTTTCCGAAGGCCATCGCAGCACACTGCTATGCCACCTAGGCAACATCGCTCAGCGCACCGGCCGCGCCTTGAGCTGCGACGCGTCCAACGGCCACATCCTCGAGGACCAAGAGGCCCAGGCGATGTGGAAGCGCGACTACGAGTCCGGCTGGGAGCCCACCATTTAACGGAAGTCGCAAGGCCCAAAGAGACCCCACTGGCTGGCAATCGGAACAGCTTCGGCCGGCGCGGTGGGGCTGCGCAGCGCTGCACGGGCAAGATGCCCATGCTACGTCGCCAGCCAACAACGCTATTCGGCGGCTTCCGCGCGACTGTCGCCGTCGTCGTTGTTGGCCGCGTTGCTCGAGGCGCTGGTTGCGCTGTTGGAATTGGCGGAGCGAGTTGTCGCATCGGTGCCGGTGCCGGGCACCACAAGCGGTCCCGGCGCCGTCTCATCGACAATTCGCCGCAGTTCCTCCTCGTCGACCGACTCGACTTCAATCAACCGGTCGGTGAGCGCTTGGAGCGAGGGTCGGCGAACTTCCAGGATGTGCCGCACGGTTTCGACCGAGCGGTCGATGATGCCTTTCACCTCCATGTCGATCTCGCGAGCGGTTTCGGGACTGACCGGCAACGTCCGCTCCTCGTTCGGAGTCGCCAGAAACGCGGAGCCCGTCTTGGCGCGGTAATTGATGCGTCCCATGCGGCTCATGCCGTAATCCATCACCATGCTTCGCGCAATCTCGGTGGCCCGCTCCAGGTCGTTCTGCGCACCGGAGGAGATGTCCGAGTAAATGATCTCCTCGGCGATGGTGCCGGCGAGCAGCACGTGGATGCGGCTCTCCAGCTCGGACTTGGTCATCAGGTAGCGATCCCCCTCGGGCCGCTGCATGGTGTAGCCGAGCGCGGCGAGCCCGCGAGGAATGATCGAAACTTTGTGGACGGGATCGGTGTTGGGCAAGCTATAGGCAACCAGCGCGTGCCCCGCCTCGTGATAAGCGACGCGTTGCTTTTCGTCGTCGTTCATCACGCGCTGCTTTTTCTCGAGTCCGCCAATCACGCGCTCAACGCCCTCGTTGAATTGCTTCATCCCGACCGTGGTCAATTCGGCGCGGGCGGCGAGCAACGCGGCCTCGTTGACCAGGTTGGCGAGATCGGCGCCGACAAAGCCGGGGCTGATCGATGCCACATGCTTCAAGTCGACGGTCGGGTCGAGCTTGACGTTCTTGACGTGGACTTTCAGGATCGCCTCGCGGCCGCGGACGTCGGGACGGTCGACCAGCACGTGGCGGTCGAAGCGACCGGGCCGCAACAGCGCCTGGTCCAACGTCTCGGGCCGGTTGGTGGCCGCCATCACGATCACGCCGTTGTTCGAATCAAAGCCGTCCATCTCCACCAACAGCGCATTGAGCGTCTGCTCGCGCTCGTCATGGCCGCCCATGATCGAGCCGCCGCGGCTCTTGCCGAGCGCATCCAGTTCGTCGATGAAGATGATGCAGGGCGCTTTCTGCTCCGCTTGTTGGAACATGTCGCGCACGCGAGCGGCGCCAACGCCCACGAACATTTCCACAAAGTCGCTGCCCGAAAGGCTGAAGAACGGCACGCCCGCCTCGCCGGCGATCGCCTTCGCCAGCAACGTCTTGCCGGTGCCGGGAGGCCCGACCAGCAGCACGCCTTTGGGAATCCGGCCGCCGAGCTTCTGATACTTTTCGGGGGCGCGGAGGAAGTCGACCACCTCCCGCACCTCCTCGACCGCCTCGTCGATTCCCGCCACATCGTCAAAGGTGACGCCCAGGTCCTCCAGCGCGTAGAGCCGGCCGCGGCTGCGGCCAAACTGCATCGGCGATCCGGCGCCGCCCAGTCGGCGCATGGTGATGATGAACATCAACACCAGACCGGTGAACAACAACATCGGCAGGAAGTATGTCGAGAACGAATTCGAGTTGTTCTCGTGCTTCCAATCGATATGGCTGCCGTTCAGCAGATTCACGATCTGCTCTTCGACGTTGTCGGAATTCGGACGATAGGTCACAAAGCCGACTTTTCGCTTCTCTCGATCCGAAACGTTGGTCGCATCGAGATCCTCGCGCTCCACCTCGCCGCTAATTCGCTGGCCGACGCGGACGAATTTGAGGTCCGAGTAGCGAATGCGGCGCCGCGTCTCGGAGCCGTGCACTTCCTTGACGACTTCGAGCGTGCCTGTGAGCCGCTCGCCGTCCGGGCCGATCGCATACGGGCCGCCCTGCGACTCGCGAGCGCTGGCCTCCACCAAGGCGACAAAATCCGGGTACGGCAGTTCGTACTTGCGAACGTTGCTCAGAATGAGAGTGATAACGGCAATGGAGCCCACCCCCAGCAAGATGAACCACAACAGCGACTGCCCACTGGCCGGAGGGGGTGTCTTGCCATCGTTGGATCGTCGTTCGTCGTTATTTGACATAAGCCTCAACTACTCCCGGTTGGGCGTGCGACGGGCGAGTTCCGAAACACAGTGAACTACAACTATACACCCGGTTTGGGCTGCTCACGGTAAACCGGGATGGCTCCGACAGCCGGCGAAAACCGGAAAGAGAACGGGAAATCGTCCGTAAGCTGGAAAAATTGGGCATCCCGTGCACTTCGTCTTGTCTGCATCTCCCCGGGGCCCTAGAATCTCCAAGCACCCGAAGTCCTTTGCAGGCCAGCTGTTAGGGTCGCCCCATGCCAGGGATTGGTAGGCATTTTCAACGTCCCGGAAAAATGTGGCCCTGGCAACAGCCTTTTTCCAACGGTCTAAATCCCAGCCGCTCGGGAAACCGAAGCAGCGGCCGCGACCTGTGCGAAGGACGACCGTCGCTCGTCAACACGAGTGGCAAGCTATTGTTTCGCTGGCGAAACGAATTGACAACCCGCAACTCCGCATATGACTTCACCCCGCCGCATCGCAATCCTGGGTGCCACAGGCAGCATTGGCATGAGCGGCCTGGAGGTGATCGCGTCCCAGGAGTCGCTCATGGTGGCGGGGCTTTCGGCACATCGCAGCCTGGAGTCCCTTTCCCGGTTGGCCCAACAGTGGCGTCCACCCTGGGTGGTTGCCTCGGACGCGGAGGCTGCGGCCGGGTACAATTGGGAGCTGCCGGCCGAAACCCGGCTCCTTACCGGCCCGGAGGGCCTCGAGCAGCTCGCTGCCAGCGACGACATCGACGTCGTGCTGGCGGCCATCGTCGGCAGCGCCGGATTGCGGGCCTCGTGGGCGGCCTTATCCGCCGGCAAGGACCTGGCGCTGGCCAACAAGGAGACGCTGGTGGTCGCGGGATCGCTGATCACCCAGCTGGCCAAACGGCAAGGCTGCCGAATTTTGCCCGTGGACAGCGAGCACAGCGCGATATTCCAGTGCCTGGAAGGCAGCAGTTGTCAGGCAGTGCGGCGAGTGATTTTGACGGCGAGCGGCGGGCCGTTTCGCACTTACACGCGCGAGCAGATGGAGGAGGTGACGGTCGCCCAGGCGTTGAGCCATCCCACCTGGGACATGGGACCGAAAATCACGGTCGATTCCGCGACCATGATGAACAAGGCGTTGGAAATCATCGAGGCTCGCTGGCTGTTTGATTTGGCCCCCGATCAAATCGATGTGGTGGTGCATCCTCAATCGACCATTCATTCCATGGTGGAATTTGCCGACGGATCCGTCTTGGCTCAGATGGGTCCGCCGGATATGAAACTTCCCATACAATTTGCCCTAACTTACCCTGAACGACATCCGGGCCCGGCCGCCCGGTTGGACTTAACGGCTCCCTTGCAACTGGATTTCGAGCCTCCCGACAACGAACGTTTCCCCGCCTTGCAACTCGGTCACGAGGTCGCGGGGGCCGGAGGCACGGCGGGAGCGGTTTTGAACGCCGCCAATGAGCAGGCGGTGGCGGAGTTCCTGCAAGGACGCTTGCGATACGCGGAAATTGTCCCGGCCTGCCGGGACGTGTTGAGACATCACACATTTGATCCCAGCCCAACGCTCGAGCAACTGCTAAGAGCCGACCGATGGGCGCGGGAGGAGGTCACTCGGTGGACACACACCTGATCCTGGGCTTGTTCGACATTGGCGGCCTGCTGCAGACCTTGGGGAATTTCGGCAAGGTCGCCTTGGGCATCGGCTTCGTGATTTTTGTGCACGAGCTGGGACACTTTCTGGCAGCCAAGGCCTGCGGCGTCAAATGCGAAAAGTTCTACGTCGGGTTTGACCCGCCGTTGAGATTCCTGCCCAGCGCGCTGTTCAAATTCCAGTGGGGCGAGACCGAATACGGGCTTGGCATCATTCCGCTGGGCGGATACGTGAAGATGCTTGGGCAAGACGACAACCCGGCGCGGGCGGCCGAAGAGGCCGAACGCACCAAAGTCGTGACCACCACCCCCGACGGCAAGGAGCGAGTGGAGCTCGATCCGCGCAGCTACGTCGCCAAGTCGGTTCCACAGCGGATGCTGATCATCTCCGCTGGCGTGATCATGAACCTGATCTCCGCCGTGTTCATCGCCGGGTTCGCCTACGGCTTCGGCGTCAACATCACGCCCGTCGAGATTGCCGGCACGTCCCCCGGCGACCCCGCCTGGGTCCACAACATGCGCCCCGGCGACAAGGTCGTGCAGATCGGTGACAGAGGCGAGCCCGACGAGCATCTGCGCTGGCGTTGGGAGTTTCAACAAGAGGTGATGAAGTCGGGCATCTCCGACGGCGACCCCGTCACGCCGTTGAAGCTGAAGATCCGCACCGAGCAAGGCGAGGAGCGTTGGGAGCAGATCAAGCCCACCGACCGTCAGAGAAAAACACGCCAAACCGTCACACTGGGCGTGATGGCGATTCAGAGCAATCGTTTGCTGCAGCCGGCGCGGTTCGCCCACATGACCGCAGCGAAGGCCGAGCCGGCCCTGGAGCCGGAAGACCGAGTGATCGCCGTCAACGGCCAGCCGCTCAAGGGAACCGCCAATGACTTGGGCGATCTGCCCGGCACCGACATCAACGACGCCCTGGTCCACCACGTCGATCAGCCAATTACCCTGACCATCGAGCGGACACGCGAGGAGGGCACGACGACCTTCGACTCCGTGATCGCGCCGAATCCGCTGCAGTCAGTCGGCGTCGTCATGGAGATAGGCCCCGTTGTCGGCATCCGCCTCGGGTCGCCAGCCGAGTCGGCGGGCTTCCGGGAAGGCGACATCATCACATCGATTCAGGGCCAGCCCGTCGGCGATCCGATCACCTTGCCGTTTCGCCTGCCGCGCGACGAGACACTCGAGATCGTCGTTCGCCGCGACGACCAGGAGCAAACGCTGCAGGTCGCTCAGGACTTCAGTCGTTGGAACGTGGCTTACGACGGCCGCGGCGCGCGGTGCGGGCTGGAGACCATTGGGCTGGCCTATGCGATCACCAACCGAGTCGCCGAGGTGCTGCCCGACACGGCCGCCGCGGAGTCAATCAAGCCTGGCGACGTCGTGATACGCTTCCAGCAACTGGCCAGCGGCGACGACCACAAGGCCGCTCTCGAACGGCTGGGCCCCAACTACAACAGCATCATCGAACTGGACGACGAGGAGGTCACGTGGAAGTACGTGAACGGCTTGATTCAAGAGGCCGGCGCCGGCATCCGTTTCCGTCTAACGATCCTGCGTGACAAAAAGGAGTCGGAGGTTGAGTTGACCGCCGCCCCGCTTGCCAACGAGTACTTCCCGGATCGTGGGCTGACCCTGGCCCCGCTGACCCGCATGCACATCGCCGAGAGCTGGGGCGAAGCGTTCCAACTTGGCGTGCGCGAGACCGGTGAGAAAGTTGGCGAAGTGTGGAGCGTGCTGACGATGCTGTTCACCGGCAAAGTTCCGCTCAGAAATCTCGGCGGCCCGGTGCTGATCGCCACGGTGGCCGGCGCCGAGGCCAACGAAGGCTTGTCTCGCTTGCTGCTGTTTTTGACCTACCTGAGCGCCAACCTCGCGATCCTCAACTTCCTGCCAATCCCGGTGCTGGACGGCGGTCACATGGTGTTCCTGATGTGGGAGGGCGCCGTTGGCAAGCCGATGAACGAACAAGTGCAACAGTGGGCCACGTTCGGCGCATTCTGCCTCTTGATGGCGCTCATGGTGTTCGTCTTCACCAACGACCTGCAGCGTCTCTTTGGCTCGTAACGCTTGTTGGAGAACATCCCGCCTTGCCCATGACTTCGTGACCTTCACGTAGCATGGGCAGCCCTGCCCGTGACTTCGTGTCCTTCATGTAGCATGGGCAGCCTTGCCCGTGACTTCGTGTCCTTCATGTGGCATGGGCAGCCTTGCCCGTGACTTCGTGTCCTTCATGTGGCATGGGCAGCCTTGCCCGTGACTTCGTGTCCTTCATGTGGCATGGGCAGCCTTGCCCGTGACTTCGTGACCTTCACGCTGAACACCTGAACATGCTCGACCGTGACTTTAGGTGCGTCCCCCGAGCGCTCACCGCGCTCGCCGTGCTGGCGATCACCGTGCCCGTCGCTTGCGCCGAGCAACCGAGTTCGCCTAACATTCTGTTGATCACCTGCGACAACCTCGGCTACGGCGACCTGCAAATCTACAATCCGAAGTCCGAGTTGCGCACGCCCCAATTGGATGCGTTCGCGAAACGTGGCGCTCGGCTCACTCATTTCTACACGGCGTCCTCGACTTGCACCGTGTCGCGAGCTTGTCTGCTGACCGGCCGGATCGCCGAGCGTCACAAGCTCGTCAACCAACTGCCGGGCCTGGAGGGCAACTACGGAGTGGGGCTGAATCCCCGCGAGATCCTGATCCCTCAGTTGCTCAAACGCGCGCCGACGCCCTATGCGACCGGCTGCTTCGGCAAATGGAACATCGGCTTCGCGCCGGGCTCGCGTCCCACGGAGCGAGGCTTTGACGAGTTCCTCGGGCATGCTTCGGGCAACATCGACTACTACAGTCATCTTTACAACGGCAAGCTCGATCTGCATCGCGGCATTGAGCCGCTGCAGCGTGAAGGCGAGTACTCGACCGACTTGTTCGCCGATGCGGCGATCGACTTCATTCGGCGCCGTTCCAAGCAGACCGCGCCGTGGTTCTGCTACTTGCCCTTCAACGCCCCGCACTTCCCCAGCGCAAAAAACAAACGGCCCGGGCAGCCCAACATTTGGCAGGCGCCTGACGAGGCGTTCGCTGCGCTCGGCATGTCCCCCAGCGAGCAAGATCCGCGCCGGCGCTACGCCGCCGTGGTCTATCAGCTCGACGCCGCCATTGGGCGCGTGCTGGCGGCGCTGAACGATTGCGGCGTCAGCGAACGGACCTTCGTCTTCTTCATGTCCGACAACGGCGCCTTTCGGCTCAATCGGCAGGGCCTCGACGTGGGGATCAATACGCCGCTGCGATCGGGCGGCGTGACCTGCTGGGAAGGCGGGCTGCGAGTTCCCGCGATCGCGTGTTGGCCCGGCAAAATCGCGGCTAACCGGGAAATTGCGGAGCCGTTCTGGTCTCCCGACCTGTTGGTCGCCTGCGCGCAACTCGCCGGGGCGTCGCTGGCCGCCGACGTGCGTTTGGACGGCAAGGACCCGTTGCCGCTGCTCACTCGCGGAGCACCGTCGCCGCATCGGTCGCTCTACTTCACCTTCAGAACGCATGCGGCGCTGCGCCAAGGCGACTGGAAGATTGTCCGCGAACGGCCCGACCAACCTTGGCAACTGTTCCATCTGACCGAGGACGTATCCGAGCAGCACGACCTCGCTGACCAGCGGCCCGACAAACTCCGCGAACTACAGTCCACATTCGCCGAGTGGCAAGCGACGTTTTAGGTTGCGGTTGAAACAGGTCGTCGTGGTGCAGGCTGCCAGCCTGTGCCACAGCCTCGGCCGGCGCGTCGTAGTGCAGGCTGCCAGCCTGCAACCTTCGCTCGAGACCACTACGCGGCGTGAAAAAGGACCGGCAGTTGGTAGTGAGCTGGCGAACAGGTTATTTTGAGTCGCGTCCTTGCTCCTATCCTTCGCCGCGGAATGTCTCCATGCTCTCGCACTATTGTAAGCTCTCGCGTTCGGCTCTCATTCTGCTGGCAATCGCCTCGCTGGCGCCCGCTATGCACCTTCCGACGATCCGTGCGGAGGAGCTTCGCGCGCTGCCCGACTCAAGTGTGTCGGAGATTGAAGCCCGCATCCGACGCTGGCAACGACAAACCCAAACCCCGGGCGTGTCCGTGGCCATCGCCTCGAACCATCAATTGCAGTACGCCGCGGGTTTCGGCGTCGCCGATCTGGAGCACGGCACGCCGGTGAATACGGAGACGCTGTTTCGCACCGCTTCGGTCGCCAAGCCGATGACGGCTGTCCTGATCCTGAGGCTGATGGAGCAACAGCAGCTTGGATTGGATCGTCCCGTCCAAGATTACTGCGCCGCTTTTCCGACGAAGCAATGGCCTGTCAATTGCCGCGATTTGTTAGGGCACTTGGCGGGTGTGCGGCACTACAACAACCAAGCAGAAGCCGACTCCACACGGCACTTCAACTCGCTCAGCGATGCCCTGTCGGTCTTCGCGAAGGACCCACTCAAGCACAAGCCAGGCACGCAATTCCTCTATTCGACGTTCGGCTATAACCTGCTCGGCTCCGTTGCCGAGGGCGCAGGCCAAGACAACTTCATGTCACTACTGCGGCAGTACGTGCTCCAGCCGAGCGACATGCAACAGACCGTGACCGACGACCACTTCGCGATCCGCAAAGGGCGTTCCCGCGGCTATGCGAGACAGAACGAGTCGATCCTCAATGCGCCGCTCCACGACACCAGCATGAAGATCCCCGGCGGCGGACTGCTGTCGACGCCCAGCGACTTGGTGCGTTTCGCCCTGGCGGTGAATCAGGACAAGCTGCTCACGTCCGCCACCAAGCAGTTGATGTGGACTCCCGGCGAGACCACCGACGGCAAGTCGACCGGATACGGCCTCGGGTGGGGAATTGGCAAGTCGCGAGAATACTCGACGGTCTCCCATAGTGGCAGCCAAGCGGGCGTCTCCACGTTCCTGCTGCTGTTGCCCGATGCTGGCGTCTGCGTGTCCATCATGTGCAACTTGCAGTTGCAAAAATTGGGCCCGCTCGCCCATGATCTGGCCTTCCTCGTCGTTCCCGCCAAGCCGAAACCGGACTATACGACCGTGAAGCAGAAACTGAAGCAAGCGATCCAGCATGAAGTTGCGGCCAAGGACTTGCCCGCCTTCTCGATCTCGCTGGTCGACGGCGGACAAACCATTTGGAGCGAGGGGTTCGGGTTCGAGGATGCCGATCGCAAACGCCCCGCCACCGCGGACACGATTTACCGAGTCGGCTCCGTTTCAAAACTGCTGACCGACATCGCCGTGATGCAGCTCGTCGAACGCGGCGAGTTGAAGCTCGACGAGCCCGTCAGCAACATCCTGCCCGACTTCAGTCCGGCCGATCCACGCGCCAAGCAGATCACGCTCCGGCAGTTGATGTCGCACCGCTCGGGCTTGGTGCGCGAGTCGCCCGTTGGCAACTACTTCGACCCCAACGAGCCGAGTTTGGAGCAGACGGTCGCCAGCCTCAACCAAACATCGCTGACCTATGCTCCCGGCACGAAAATCAAGTACTCCAATGCCGCCATCGCCGCCGTCGGCGCGGCGTTGCAGCGTCACTGGCAACAGCCGTTCGAGACGGGCGTTCAACAGTCGGTGCTCGAGCCGTTGAAGATGGCCTCCAGCCGCTTCGACCTCCGTGGCGAGAAAGACGAGCCGCTGCGAAAGCGGTTGGCCACGGCCTGGATGTGGACCTACGACGATCGCCGCTTCGTGGCGCCCACGTTCTTGCTCGGCACCGGGCCGGCCGGCAATCTGTATTCGACGGTCAACGATCTCGGCCGATTTCTGCAGTGCCTGTTTGACGACGGCCGGCTGCCGGACGGCGGGCGACTGCTCACGCCCGAATCGCTCGACGAGATGACAACACCCGTGTTGGATGAAAACGGACAACCACTTTCGTTCGGCCTCGGCTTTCGCATTGACCGTTTCGCAGGCCATCGGCGAATCGGGCACGGCGGCGCCGTGTACGGATTCTCGACGCAGCTCGAGGCGTTGCCGGCCGAGCAGCTCGGAGTGGCCGCGGTCGCGGCGCTTGATGGCAGCAACGGCGTCGTGCAACGGCTCAGCGAATATGCGCTGCAGTTGATGCTCGCCGCTCGCGCGGGAGAGACGCTGCCCGAGTACGCGACGACCACAGCGCCCCCCGCCGAGCGACTTTGGCGCCTTGCCGGTGAATACCTCAGCGAGGATGGCAGCCACGTGCGTCTGATCCCGTACAACGATCGCTTGCTCATGGAGCGAGGATCGCTGCGAGCGGAAATTCGGGCCGACGCGAAAGGCCAATTCGTCGTCGACGATACATTTCAATTCGGCGAGCGCCTGACTCTGACCAATGATGGCGATTTGATGCTCGGCGAGACGCTGCACCGGCGTCAGCCCGATGAGCCACCCGCGCCGGCGCCGGACCGCTGGCGAGGGCTGATCGGCGAGTACGGCTGGGACCACAACACGCTCTATATTCTCGAGGACCGCGGCAAGCTGACGGCGCTCATCGAATGGTTCTACCGCTACCCGCTCGAGGAGGTCAGCGAAAATGTGTTCGCCTTCCCCGACTATGGGCTCTATCACGGCGAACAGCTCGAGTTCAAACGCGACGCCAACGGCATTGCCACGGAAGTCGTGGCGGCTGAGGTGCGTTTTGCTCGTCGCGAGGTAGGCACCAAAGATGGCGAGACGTTCAAGATCAAGCCCGTGAGGCCGATCGACGAGCTGCGCGGCGAGGCGATGAAAGCCTCGCCTCCTGTCGAACGCGGCGAGTTTCGGGATGCGGAACTGGTCGAGCTGACGTCGCTCGACCGCTCCACCGGGCCTCACAAGGGTCGCGCGCGATGGAGGCCCGAGCACGCCATTCAGCTGGACATTCGCTACGCCACCAACAACAACTTCACCGGCGCCGTCTTTTACCAACAACCTCGAGCCTACATGCAGCGTCCCGCTGCCGAGGCCGTCGTGGCGGCGCATCGATCTCTGCAGCCGTTGGGGCTGGGCCTGTTGATCCACGACGCTTATCGCCCTTGGCACGTAACCAAAATGTTTTGGGACGCAACGCCCGGCGATCTCAAGGACTTTGTCGCCAACCCGGCCAACGGCTCGCGGCACAACCGCGGCTGCGCCGTCGACCTGACGCTCTACGACCTCAACACCGGCCAGCCGATCCCGATGGTTGCGACCTATGACGAGTTCTCACCCAGATCCTTTCCGCTTTATCCCGGCGGCGAATCGCGGCAACGCTGGCACCGGCAGGTGCTCCGCCACACGATGGAAGAGGCGGGCTTTCGCATCTACGAATTCGAGTGGTGGCACTTCGACTATCGCGACTGGAAACAGTACCGCATCGGCAACGCCACCTTCGAAGAGCTCGGCGGCATTGAATCCAAGAAGTAGCGGCTGCGCCGATCGTCCGTAGCCGCGAAGGAGTCCGGATAAAGCCCAATCCCGAAATCCGCCGTGTCTCCGTGTCTCCGTGAGACAACCTGCACCGGGAAACAGCAACGCGGGGTTAGATTCACTCGTCGCCCCGAATGGCTCGAGCGGCTACACGCTTCATGATCTCTCACAGAGGCACAGAGGCACGGAGTTAGAGTCACAAAGGCGCCGTGAGTCGCGAAAGAGTCCGGATAAAGCCCCATCCCGAAATCCGCCGTGTCTCCGTGTCTCCGTGAGACAACTTGCACCGGGAAACAGCAACGCGGGGCTAAATTCACTCGTCGCCCCGAACGGCTCGAGCGGGTAGGAGAGAGAATCGGCCGGCACATCGGGATTGCGCAGTTCCGCACGGGCGAGGACGCCCATGCTACGCGCGAAGCGTGTCTCGGCCGGCGCATCGGGATTGCGCAGGTCTTCAATCCAGCTTCGTGTTGGGCAGCATCTCTCGCAGGCGATCGCGTCCG